>DLSX01000226.1 GCA_002500765.1 Neorhizobium sp. UBA7851 | reverse complement strand
CCGCAGCTCGGGCGGCGCGGCCTCTACCGCGCCATCGCCGGCCAGAAGGAAGCCGGCGGCGCCTCGCAGATGGACCTGCTCTGGGTCCTCAACCAATGCGACGGCAAACGCTCGCTTCTCGATATCGCGGAACGCGCCAAGGCGCCGTTTTCCAGAATACGGAAAGCCGCAGATCTATGTTTGAACGCTGAATTAATCACGGAGGTTCGGCCATGACCATCGCAAGCATTCAAGTGGAAGCCTCATCGCCGAAATCCGGCCGCATCACCGCCTGCCGCTCCTGTGGCGGCAATCATCTCGATACGATCCTCGATCTCGGTGACCAGCCGCTTGCAAACGCGCTGCTCGAACCGGAACAGCTCGGCGTACAGGAGCCGCTCTTCCCGCTGGAAGTGGTCCTGTGCCAGGAATGCGGCCTGCTGCAGGTCAGCGAGGATGTCCCGCCGGAAATCCTCTTCGGCCAGGATTATCCCTATTTCTCCTCCTTCATTCCCGCCCTTCTCGCCCATAGCCGCGAGCATGCGCTTGATCTCATCGCGGAACGAGGGCTTGGAGCCGAAAATCTCGTCGTCGAGATCGCCAGCAATGACGGATATCTTCTGAAGAATTTCGTCGAGCACGGCATTCCGGTGCTGGGCATCGATCCGGCAAGTGGCCCGGCCAAGGCTGCGATCGCGATCGGCGTGCCGACGGTCATCGATTTCTTCGGCAGGGACGTGGCGGAAAAGCTCGTCGCGGAAGGCAAGCGCGCCTCGGTCATGCTGGCCAACAACGTGCTCGCCCATGTCAACGACATCAACTATTTCGTCGAAGGTTTCGCCACACTGCTCGCCGATGACGGCATTGCCGAATTCGAATTCCCTTACGTCAAGGATCTGATCGAAACCTGCGCCTTCGACACGATCTATCACGAGCATTTCTTCTATTATTCGCTGGCCGCGCTCGAACCGCTTATGGGCCGGCACGGGCTTTATCTCAACGATGCCAAAAAGCTCGATATCCATGGCGGCTCGCTGCGCCTGCGGGTCAGCAAGACGCCCGGCAAGACGGATCGCCTGGTCAAGATGCAGGACGAGGAAGCCGCGATGGGCCTGACCGGCTTCGATTGCTACCGGGATTTCGGCCTGCGCGTCGAAGGCATCCGTGATGACCTGAGAAAGATGCTCGGCGCCTTCCGTGACGATGGCAAGACGGTCGCCGCTTATGGTGCCGCTGCCAAGGGCGCCACATTGCTCAACTATGCGGATCTGCCGGTTGGCACGATCTCCTATGTCGTCGACCGCAACACCCACAAGGTCGGCAAGTTCATGCCGGGCGTGCGTTTGCCGATCAGGCCGGTCGAGGAACTCGCCACCGCGCCGACCGATTATCTCCTCATCCTGCCGTGGAATTTTGCCGACGAGATCGTCGCCCAGCAGGCCGAATATTACGAAAGGGGCGGCACCTTCCTCAAGGCCATTCCCTATCCGCAGGAGATCGAGGTGCCGTGATGTCCGACATTCGCCAAATCCGCAATCTCGTATTCGCGCGTGTCGGTGGCCTGTCGCTGCATCGCAACTGGATGCTCGAAGCCAAGGCGTCGCGAAACTGGGACCTGCAGCTGAGCACCTATGACGAGCAGCTGTCGGGTCTCGATGGCGGAGATTTTCCGCTCTCCGTCGATACGGGTACGAAATGGGACAGCGTCTGCCGCCACCTGCGGGCCAATCCCGATGTGCTCGACCGTTATGACTACATCATGTTTCCGGATGACGATCTGTTGTTCGAACCGAACGGCCTGTCGAACCTGTTTCAGATCATGGCGGCGAATGATCTCGACATAGGCCAGCCGTCGCTTCTGCCGTCGAGCCATATCTCCTATCCGGTCACGGCGCATTGCCCGGGTTTTACGCTGCGATATTCAAACTATGTCGAGCCGATGTGCCCGATCATCCGTACTGACTACTTGCGCACGCTTCTGCCGATATTTACCCGCTGGCCGACCGGCTGGGGGCAGGATGATATCTGGACCATGATGATGGCAAAGCCGGCCTATCGCGCCGCCTTCATCGACGCCTCGCCGATCCTGCATACAAGGCCGCTCTATACCGGCGCGGTCTACAAGACGTTCGAGAGGCTGGGCATGGACCCGGAAGGTGACCTGAAGGAAGTCAGAAGCACGTTCCGGGGCGTGCCGCTGCCGAAGCTGATCTATGGCGGCATCACCGAAAGCGGGCGCAGGATCGGCCATATCGCCGCCAATATCCGCAATGGCCTGCATCTCCTGCGCGCCGCAAGTGCAATGCGTAAGCCGCTCGAAGCCAGGAGGGCGGGTTACGGCATGCTGATCCGTACGGTCACCCAGATCGGCTACCGGCCGGTGCAGCTTGAAAAAGTGGTCGGGTCGAGCCCGGCCGTCACTGTTCTTTCGACAACCACAAGATAGAGGCGGTTCGTCTATGCGTATCCTGATCACCGGAAATATGGGTTATGTCGGCCCGGTCGTGGCAGAACATTTTCGCGCCGTGTGGCCGGATGCCGAGCTGATCGGCTTCGACAGCGGTTATTTCGCCCAGTGCCTGACGCTGCCTGACGAGTTTCCAGAACGTGTGCTCGATAAACAGGTTTTCGGTGACGTCCGGGATTTTCCGGCGGAATTGCTGGAAGGCGTCGATGCCGTGGTTCATCTCGCCGCTCTTTCCAACGACCCGATCGGCGCCCGTTTCGAAAAGCAGACGGAAGGCATCAACTTCCGCGCCAGCGTCGACATCGCGCAGGCCGCCGCGGAAGCCGGTGTAAAGAGCTTCGTTTTCGCCTCCAGCTGCAGCGTCTACGGCTTTGCCGAGGGTGGCCCGCGCAAGGAAACCGATACGCTGACACCGCTGACGGCCTATGCGAGGTCGAAGATTGCCACGGAGCAGGCGCTGGAGCAGCTGGAAGCCCCGGACATGACGATCACCTGCCTGCGCTTCGCCACCGCCTGCGGCCAGTCCCCGCGGCTTCGGCTGGATCTGGTGCTGAACGATTTCGTCGCAACGGCGCTGTCGACCGGCGAGATCAAGGTGTTGAGCGATGGCACGCCCTGGCGTCCGCTGATCGACGTCAAGGACATGGCCCGCGCCATGGAATGGGCGATCAAGCGCGATGCGGAAAATGGCGGGCGCTTCGTGTCGATCAACGCCGGCCGCAACGAGAACAACTACCAGGTCTTCCAGCTTGCCGAAGCGGTTGCCAAGGCAATTCCGGGTACGCGCGTTTCGATCAACAAGGATGCACTGCCGGATCTGCGCTCCTATCAGGTGGATTTCACCCGATATGCCACGGCAGCCCCAGATCACCAGCCGGCTGTTTCCCTGTCGGAATCGATCGAGCGGCTGGTGGGCGGATTGACAAGCGCCAGGGATGCCGGCCGCGAAGTCATTCCGGCCGCGGCCAAGCGCCTGACCACGCTCGAGCGCCTCATCGATGCGGGCAGGCTGTCCGACGATGTGCGCTGGGTAAACTGAACACAGCCGGAAACTGCGACAGGTGATTGGTGACAAGGGAACGATGATGGAGCATCAGGGATACGCTATTCTGGGCAGCGGCATGGCCGGCTTCGGCGCCGCCAACGTTCTGTTTGCCAATGGCATCAGGGCCAGGATCTACGACAAGCGCTCGCGGCCGGGCGGCCTGACCTCGAGTTTCGGCAATGGCGACGGCTTCGTTTTCGACGAGGGCGTGCACATCTCCTTCACCAAAAATCCCCGCGTGAAGGATCTGTTCGCGCAATCGACCGGCCAGAAGTTCGAGACCGGCAACGTCTATTGCAACAACCACTGGCAGGGGCACTGGATCAAGCATCCGGCGCAGGTCAACCTGCATGGCCTGCCGGCCGATCTGGTGGTCAATTGCATCAAGGATTTCATTGAGGCGCGGCAGATCGAAAATCCGAAGATCGCCAATTACGAGGACTGGCTGCTGGCCGCCTTCGGCAAGACTTTTGCGGAGACCTTCCCGGCCGTCTATACCCGCAAATATCACACGACCGATGCCAGCAACATGTCGACCGACTGGCTGGGACCGCGCCTCTATCGGCCCAATCTGGAAGAAGTCCTGCGCGGCGCGCTCGAACACGAGCCGCTCGACGTGTTTTACGTCAACGAGTTCCGCTACCCGACGGAAGGCGGCTTCGAATCCTTCATCAGCGGCTTTTACGACAAGGCCGAAGTTCTCTGCGATCACGAGATCGCGGCGATAGACACGAAGGAAAAGCAGCTGACCTTCAAGGACGGCACGACGCACGATTTCAGCAAGCTGATCTCGTCCCTGCCGCTCCCCGTGGTCATTCCGCTGATCAAGGGCGTGCCGGACGATGTCCGGGAGGCTGCGGCAAGGCTTGCCTGCACCCAGGTCGTGGTCGTCAATATCGGCCTCAACCGCCCGATCGAGACCAAGCCGCAATGGTCCTATTTCTACGATGAGGACATCCCCTTTGCCCGCGTCAGCTATCGTGGCAACCTGTCGAGGAAAAGCGTGCCCGAAGGCTGCGGCGCGCTGCAGGCGGAAATCTATTTCAGCGAGAAATACCGGCCGCTGACCGGCAGCGCCGACGACTGGATCGAGCCGGCCATCGATGCGCTGATCAAGTCCGGCGTCGTCCAGTCGCGCGCCGAGATCATCCACCAGAGTGCCATCATGCTGCCCTTCGGCAACGTGATCTTCGACCTCGACCGCAAGGCCGCCGTCGAGACCGTGCATGCCTATCTCGACGAGGTCGGCATCGAATATTGCGGGCGTTTCGGCCAGTGGGGTTATATCTGGACGGATGCGGCCTTCCTGAGCGGCGAGCGCGCCGCGCGGGCCGCACTCGGCATAGCCGGCACTGTCGAGGAATAGGGGTGAGGGGGCGCGAAAATCGCCTGGTTGCGGCGGGGTCTCATTCATGAGCATCCCGCCCATCGGCGTCATCACGCTTATTGTCGGCATTCTCTGCCTGATATCCGGATATCGGGCAACTGCCACGGCCTTCGGGATCATGACCGTGCTCGGTGGTGCAGCCTCGGTCATGATCGGCGGGGCCGGCATTCAGCCTGGTCATCTCTTCGTCGGGTTTCTGGCGCTTGCAACGCTTTCGCATCGCGAGAAGATGAAGGTCGCGATCAATGCGCTCGCCTTTCCGCAACCCGCCTTCTGGCTCATCTGCCTTCTAACCTATGGCGTGCTTGCCGGTTTTTTCGCTCCAAGGCTCTGGGCGGCGACGATGAACATCATCCCGCTCGGCTCGTCCGAATATCCCGAAACCGGCGGTGCCGTGCCGCTTGGCCCGGTCTCCAGCAATCTCACCCAGGCGATCTACAACACGGCCAATATCGTCACCTTCGTTTTAGTCTTTGCGATGGCCTCCACCGTGGCCGGTTTTCGCGCGGCAACCGCCATCGTATTGGCGTTCGGCTCCGCCAATCTGTTCTTCGGCATCGCCGATCTGGTCACCTACGGCACGCCGATCCAGGAGCTTTTCAGCTATATCCGCAACGCTCCTTACGCCTTCCATGACGAGGCGGTCGTTGCAGGCGTCAAGCGCGTGGTCGGATCCTGGCCGGAAGCCTCCACATTTGCCGGCGTCAGCCTCGGCGTGGTCGGTTTTACCGGCACGATGCGCATTTGCGGGCGCTACAGCAAGCTTACCGGCTTCCTGTTTCTGCTGACCTCGGTCATGGTCATCCGCTCGACCTCGTCGGCAGGCCTGTTCGGATTGCCGGTTTGCCTCGCCATTCTCTACGTGACCTGCTTTTTCCGCTGCGGAGGCCGTTCAGGCACCCGTATGAGCGGCGGCGTCGTGCTCTTCGCGCCGATCATCCTCATCCTTATCGGCATGATGATCGTGATGAACGAAGATCTATTCCGCCAACTCTACGCCTATTTTGACCTTCTTTTATTCAGCAAGGCGACTTCGGCTTCAGGTATCGAGCGCGGCATGTGGAACGCCTATGGCTGGAGCAACTTCATCGATAGCTATGGTCTGGGTGTCGGACTCGGAACGGCCCGCACATCGAGCTTCGTCATTGCCCTTCTTTCCAATGTCGGTATCCCGGGCGTGATATTCTTCGGCCTCTTCTTCCTGACCGCCTTCTATACAAAGCGGGGAACACCGCGCACATTTGACGACGATGTTCGTCTCGCCGGCCGCAACGGCTGCCTCTGCCTGCTCATCGGCGCCTCGGTATCGGGCTCGACGGTCGATACCGGCCTGCTGTTCTTCGTTATGGCAGGACTTGCGACCGCGGTGCCGATGCCGGAGCGCGAGACGTCTTTCGCGGCAGTACCTGCTCAGGCATAGACCTTTACATAGTCCACCCGCATCGATGTCTCGTGATCACTCTCAAGCAGAGGCTCCGGATAAGGTACGTCTGCGCGCAGGGCCAGCGTCACCAGTGGCCAGAAGACATCGTTATTGGCCTTGATTTCGGCCGCGCGACCGATCGTCCAAACCGTCGGCCTGCCGGTTGCCGGGTCGATGACCGGCTCCCTCTCGAAATAGGGCCTGCATTCGGTCTCCGTCACCAGCATCCCGTATCGGCAATATTGCGTCGTCATGTCGACCGGAGTTTTGACGCCGACCTCGTCGTGACGTTCGCCCGGCTCGCCCCATTCGTGCAGATAGGCTCCGTAATTGCTCGGCTCGAACCCCTTCTGCTCGACAATGTCGATCTCGATGCTGGTTTTGGGAAAAAGAATGCTGCGCCCGTTCATCAGCCAGAAGGCCGGCCAGGTGAGGGGATGTTTCGGAAAGATCATCCGCGTTTCGAAATAGCCCGTCCGCCATCCCCGCATGATCGTCCCATCTGTGCGGGCAGTCTGCAGGTTGCCGGATATCCACTGCTGCTGCGGCTCGCTATTGCCGTAGTAATGCGGCACGGACATTTCCTTGCCGATATATTTCGCCGAGATTTGCAAAGCCTTGCCGTTTGCCGTCGCGGCATCGTCGACGATTGCGTAAGGGTTGAAGTCTTCTTCGCCCAGGTTGCGCGCAAAAGCCGAGCGCCCGTAAAAACCGGGGTCGAAAGTCGTTGCCTTCCGCCCGGCCTCCCAGATCGTCCAGTCGATCGTCCTGAACTGCTCGTCGAAAACCAGGCGCCGCCCGCTGGTCGGGTCACTGGCCGCCATCGTCCGGCTGCCGAGCATGCTCCCGGCGCCTGCCAGCAGGGATGCCTTGACGAATGTTCTACGTGGCAGCTTCGACATGTCGGATCCTGTTGGCAAGGGGTTGCTGCTCTTGTGCGAGGTCTAATATCGCGGAACGCCCAAGTAGTTTTCTGTCATGAAATTGATGTACTCGGATTTCCGCCGAATTAAGCTTGGGATTGAGGTCGAGTCTTGAGTTTGTTCAGGCCATGATGCTTGCGTATACAGTAAAACGATGACGGAATTGACGTCTATCTAAAATATGCGTGGCTACGTATTTTTGATCGCCTGGCTGAATGATCGCAGCGTCGAGGTAAATCCTGAGACGAAAGCACATTGCGCCAAAGACGTGCGATAAACAGGGATCAGAACGCGAGGAGCGATCGATCCGCAGAATCGCGGCACGTTTAAGCGTATAAGGGGAAATGTCTCGGGCGGTGGAGTTTCGTCGCCGCATCCCGGCAGCGTGCACGCCTTGCGATGCGTGCCTGTTCATTCACGGCTGTTGCTGATCGTGAAGATATTTGGTGCCGGCATCCAGTTCGGAATGACGCAGCTTGGCCTTATGGGCTCTGCTATGAATGATGTAGCGCGCCACATGGGACGCGATATAGCCGGCGCAAAGTGCAACGCTCAGCATCATGATCCAGAGGACGGCTGATCCGGCTGAAACGCCGACGATCACTGCGCTAACCAGGTAAACGACCGCGACGAAAACGGAAATTACTGTAAAGACAACGACATGAAGCCAGATTCCGCACACGGCGCCGATCGCGGCGGAGAGGATCAGGATCCAGGTAATCATTCATTACTCAATTTGAATTAGTGTTTTCTAATATTAATATCGCATGCCGACCGGCCTCCGATCAAGCCCCGCCTGCCATCACAGTGAGTTTTCCTCCAGATTACACTTAATGCCTTTTATTGCGAGGCGCCGCCGTTTTGCGTCAGACTGTTCAACTGAGGCTCCACGCGGATCAAATCTCCGGGCTGCACCGGGTCGTCGTCCTTGACGACGAAGGTCTCGGTTACCCCATTGATATTGCGGCTGATCTTGGTGATCGTGCGTGGGCGTCCCTCGGCGCTCAGTGCCGACAGGGCGGCCGGTGAACGCATTTCGATGTTCAACAGCAGGGCCTGCGATGTCTTCATCTTCTCCTCATTGGCCGCCAGCTTGTCCCTGAGATCGGACGCTTCCGTCAGGGCGCTCGCCTTGAATTTCTCCACGACCGCCAGCGCATCCTGGTCGAGTTTGGTCAGATCCTGCTGCGTGGTCAAAAGCGCCAGCGAGACGTCGAGATTGCGGCTCTCGAGATCCGCAAGGTTCTGGTTGGCACCGAGCTGGCGCGACGAAACGGTCAGGCCCTGCGACACGAGCTTGTTGACGGAGCTGAGGTCCTTGTTGGCAAGGTCGATCTGCTTCGTCAGCGACGCTTCCTTCTGCTTCAGTCCCTCGATCTGGTTTTTGGCAAGAACCTTGGATTGTTCAAGCGCTGAAAGATCCGACGCCATTGATCTGAGGTGGCTGTCGAGAAGTGCTTGCTCGTTACGCATCACCTGCAGCACGGCGGCCTGGGCAGAGTGGTCCGTCAGTTCCCGCGGAAAACTGATCTTGCTGTTCTTCGCCAGCATGGCATCAACGCGTGCCTGCCTTGCCAGCAAGCCCAGGCGCTCGGCTTCAAATCCGCGCATGTCTCCCTGGTTGACCAGTGCCTCGCGCTGTATCTCCATGACCCTCGGGTCGACGCTTCCGGTACCGCCGGCCATGCTGAGCGCCTGTGTCACGGTGAGGCCGGGAAGGAAGTTGAATTTCCCCGGCGCTCCTACGGCCCCGGTCACGAAGAACGGCCGATAGCTGGAGATTTCGATCGATGCGTTCGGCCGCTTCTGAAGCCCGATCTGCGCCTGAAGCTGCTCGCCGATGATGTCGGACACTTCTTCCGGCGTCTTGCCGGCCACCGGGATCGTGCCGACGATCGGCAGCGACAGCGTGCCGGAAGCCGATACGGTAAATTCTCCCGTCAACGGCACCCATTCATAGGCGATGCCGGCGCTGGGGCGCCATTCGAAGACGCGGATTTTCAGCACATCGAGTGGACCAAGCAGATAGGTGGCCGCAATCGCAGGGCCGAATGCGGATGCAAGAATTCCCGAGGCAAGTGCAACTATCCATGCGCTTGCGGAGAAAGAAGAGATTGCTGTGCGGCGGCGGTGACAGGAAGAATTGGTATGCGTCACGGTCCCGATGCTCCTTCTGCTATTTCACCTGTGTCATGCGATCTGTGCCGGTCTCACGGCCGGTGGCGGTTCCGTGCCCAAGGCCTTGTACGCGAAGTTACTGAACTTTCTTATGAAAACAGGCGTCGCAAAATCGGCGGCGCGTGTTACGGCATCGGCGGGATCGAAGTCCATGCGTTCCAGGCGGTCGATGGCGTCTATCAGGGTCTCGACGGTTTGCTCCCTGAAGAAGACGCCCGTTCTGCCATCGATGACCGTCTCGGTCGCTCCACCGCGTCCGAATGCGATCACCGGACGGCCGCTTGCCATTGCCTCCAGCGGTACTATACCAAAATCTTCTTCACCCGGAAAGATGAGAGCCCTGCAACGGGCATAATGATACTTGAGAACATCAAAAGATTGTGACCCCAGGACAGTCACGGTCGGGCCGGCGATCTTGCGAATATGGTCGAGCATCTCGCCGCCGCCGATGACGACAAGCTTTTTCTTCGTCAGGTTGAAGGCCTGTACTGCCAGATCCGGCCTTTTATAACCGACAAGCTCGCCGACCATCAAATAATAGTCGCCCACTTCCTGTATCGGTACCGGCCGGAACGCCTGGGTGTCGACAGGCGGGTGAATGACATCGGCATCACGCCGGTAGTAGCTCCTGATCCGGTTGGCGACGGTGACGGAGTTGGCGGCAAAGTGATCGACACGGCTTGCTGTGCCGATATCCCAGGCCCTGAGGCGATGTGCAAGTGGCGGCATCATCAGCCGTGTCATTAAACCTGACTTCCGATAGTATTCGTGGTACATATTCCAGACATAACGCATCGGAGAGTGGCAGTAGCAGATGTGAACCGCCGGGGAATTCGGAATAACACCTTTCGCCGGGCCGGATTCGCTACTGATAACAAGATCGTATTGACTTAGATCCAGTTGTTCCAGCGCCATTGGCATCAATGGCAGGTATTTCTTATACATCCGCTTTGCATAAGGTAAAGAATTGATGAAAGTCGGATAAATTGTATGTGAATTTATAGCGTCGGAAATAGAGTCTTTATCATAAACATGTGTGTAGATATCTGCCTGAGGGTAAATCTTGCAGATGGCTTCAAGGACTTTTTCCCCGCCCCGCATCCCGACTAGCCAATAGTGGATAATTGCCACGCGCATGAACAACCTCACGAGAAACGTTATATTCTCTGTCCATATTAACTTCCGAGACTTCCGTGGATAAACCGAGAGAGTTGGTCTTTTCCAAAGAAGAGCTGAGACGTCACGGACCGGAAAGCATCAGAGAAGACTTTCTGGATATTCACTCATTTTTCAATAAACTACAGTCAATAAATATATTGTCAAACTTTTAAGCATTTGTTAGCAATTGTTAACAGTGTTAAGCAGTGCATGCAAGTCGACTGATCTTTAATCACATCTGCTGATATGGAGTGCGTCAATGCGTGACGTGAATGTAAACGCCAATGAACGTGGCGTTCAGCGATTGTTTGCCCCCGAAAAATCCAAGTTAAGGTTGTCTCCCCGGCTATCTTTATTTACAAAGCGGACTTTAGATATTCTTGTTTCAGCAGTGGCATTGCTTGTTCTTGCTCCTTTAATATTGATGACATCTGCTATTTTGCTTTTGATCCAGGGGCGTCCGATTTTTATCGCGCACCGCAGGGTGGGGCGTGGCGGGGGAATGTTCCCGTGTCTGAAGTTTCGCACGATGGTCAACAATAACGAGGCGTTGCTTGAGAAATACTTGGCTGCAAATCCGGCGGAGCAGGCTGAATGGGCTGCGACGCGCAAGCTGAGGAACGATCCGCGTATCACGCCATTCGGCGCATTCCTGCGCAAGAGCAGCATCGACGAGATTCCGCAGCTCATCAATGTCGTGCTGGGTCATATGAGCATGGTCGGCCCGCGTCCGATCGTTCCGAGCGAAACCGTCTATTACGGTCAGAACTACGCCGACTATATCCGCGTGCGTCCCGGTCTGACCGGCCTGTGGCAGGTGAGCGGACGCAGCGATGCGGATTATGTCAAGCGCGTCCAGCTCGACGCCCTCTATGTCGCCAATCGCAGCCTCGTCGGCGATCTGGTGATCATGGTGAAGACGATACCGGCTGTCCTGCATGCGCGTGGAAGCTATTGACTGGTGGCGCTTGCGGTCTCCGCATCATTCCGGCGTTCGGCGTGTGTCGCCGATCTGCCGGAAAGGGTCGGATTTCCTTCGTCGAATTAACTATTTCAAATATTAATTGATGAAGTTAGGTTTTGTTGTGCTAATGATATTGGTGTCCCTGTTGGTTTTTACTGGGAAGAAATTTCAACTATAGTTTCTGTTGCAGGGAAAGCGTTGGAATTGATCGATGGGTCTGAAGGATAGTTTCGCAGTTAATGGCCGCTTTCTGACCCAGACGCCGACTGGCGTCCAACGTTATGCCTTGAATGTGCTGAAGGCGCTCGACGAGGCAGGTGACCGCGACGGGCCGATGCCGCTTCTTGTTCCGGCAGCTGCTGTCGATCCGGGCCTCAAGTCTTTCAACAGGATTGAGGTCGCAGGCCGTTTCAAGGGCCATGCCTGGGAACAACTCGCCCTGCCGCTGAACTGGCGCGGGCCTTTGCTCAATCTTTGCAATACGGCGCCGGTGCTGAAACGCGAGCAGATCGTCTGTATCCATGACGGCAATGTCTTTGCTGCCCCCGATAGCTACAGCCTCGCATTCCGCACCGCCTACAAGTCCATCCAGCCGGTTCTTGCAAGACGTGCAACGAGAATTGCGACTGTATCCCATGCGTCAGCCCGCCAGCTTGCCCGCTATCTGCCGATCGAGGCAAGGGATATCGCCGTCCTGCCCAATGGCTATGAGCACGTCCTCCAATGGAATGCCGATGCGGCGGATATCGCGCCGGGGATCGTCCGGTCCATCGCCTCTCGGTCCCGCAGCTATGTTTTCGCGCTGGGATCCCGCGCAAAGCACAAGAACCTCTCTCTTCTATCGCGGATTGCCGCAGATATCGACGCGCTCGGCGTCGATATCGTCGTCGCCGGCGGGGATTTCGGTATTTTCAGCGAGACTGCCGCCGAACGCCATTCCAATATTATCATGGCCGGCCGCGTCTCGGACGATGACATCGCCTATTTTCTAAAACATGCCCTGTGCCTTGCCTTTCCCTCGCTGAACGAGGGGTTCGGCCTGCCGGTCCTCGAGGCGATGGCTCTGGGATGTCCGGTCATTTCCTCCTATCATTCGAGCATGACCGAAGTCTGCGGCGATGCGGCGATGATGGCCTCTCCCTTCGATCCGGCCCAGTGGATCAGGCATGTCGAGACCCTCAAGACCTCTGCATCGGCGGCAGACGACCTTCGCGCCAAGGGTTTCGTCCAGATGCAGAAATTCTCCTGGCGCGAGACCGCCGCCGGCTACCGGGAACTGCTGGAAAGACCGACCACGCGTCTCGCGCCTGCCCAGCCGGCCGCGCCGCCGCCTGCAAAGGTGGCGG
>DLSX01000110.1 GCA_002500765.1 Neorhizobium sp. UBA7851 | reverse complement strand
TCGTTGGCCGGCTCGAACGCCGGCTGCCGCGGTGCTTCCGCCGCAGATTCACGACGAGGCGGTGCGGGTTGAGACGGGGCAGGGCGGGATCGTGGCTTGTCAGACACTCTGGCCTCCGGAGCGGACGACGGGGACTTGTCGCGGGGCGGTTCATCGTTGAAATCGATCTTCAGCGCATCTTCCAATGCCTGGAATGCCGTTTCATCGATGGATTCGTTATTGGTATTCTTCGCCATGCGGTTACGCCTCGTTACATACACGCCCGGCATTCCGCTCGACTTGCTGCCGCCTGCAGATCGATGAGCGGAATACTCATGCCGGAGACCGTCAGCCCTAGAGCTTCGGATCACCTATTACAATTTCATTCGACGGTGGTTGTTTCAAATGGATGATAATGAAAGCTTACCGACCGTCCCACATCGGTCACCGCAACGTTCCAGTGACCTATTCAACCGTATTGTAGTGGCACAATCGGCGTTTTCGCACAAACAAAACGCGTCATCGTGATACCGGTGGCTTGACCTTGTTAACAGGATTTAAACCACGTCCCGGAGTGAAACCCCTGCAATACCGGCACTTTAACGCAAATTAACCATTTGCGAAGATTTGCGTCGCGTTTGTGCCGAAATTTAACGGGATAGCTAAGGCTCCGACGGACAATTCGGAGTTGAGATCATTATAAAGCAAGGAACCAGGCAAATGGCAACGGCAGCCCATATCGCTTTTGAAGCTCCTGACAATCACAAGGCGGCATGCCCGTCGAAGGAGCGTCCGATCGATCTCGTGCATCTGGCACGGCAGACGATGGGCGATAAGGCGCTGGAAGCCGAAATCCTGCAGATGTTCGCCCGGCAGGCCCGTTGCCTGATCCAGGAAATCGCTGTCGCCGAAGCAGCGACCGTGACTGCACTTTCCCATCGCTTGAAGGGATCGGCCAATGCCGTCGGTGCCTTCAAGGTGGCGGAGGCGGCGGCGCGTCTTGAAACCGATCCTGCCGACGCAGCCGCGATGGCGATGCTTCATTCCACGACCATCGAGGCCGAAAATTTCATCATCGGCCTCTGCCGCTGACCTTGTCGCTTGTCGTTCGGACGCCGGCAGCAAAGCCGGCGTCGTTCGCGTGATTGACTGAACCGGCAATTTGGTGGCAGAGACGGGGTTTACCCAAGGCTTCCAAGGGGCTTGTGCCCCCAACCCCGGATCTTCCCAATATGACGAAATTGACCATCGTAGCCTTCGACGGCACACGCTTCGAAATCGACGCGGATAACGGTTCGACGGTGATGGAGAATGCCGTACGCAATTCTGTCCCCGGTATCGATGCTGAATGCGGCGGTGCCTGTGCCTGTGCCACCTGTCATGTCTATGTCGATGAGGAGTGGACAGAGAGGGTTGGCCCACCTGCTCCGATGGAAGAAGACATGCTGGACTTCGCCTTCGAGGTTCGTCCGACGTCGCGTCTTTCCTGTCAGATCAAGATGAAGGCCGATTTTGACGGCCTCGTCGTCAACATCCCCGAACGTCAGGCCTGATCTGAGGCATTGGCCGTTCCCAAAAAAATAGCCTCGCTCGTTAAACGATGAGCGAGGCAAGGTGGGCGCACAGCCGGCAGGCGAGGGAGGTAACACCTGCGGCTCGGTTACGCGCCAGGGGAACGCGGCAAACGGAAACGCCACCAAACGAATGCGGGCCTGGACGGCCGATCTCAGCCCGGGCTGAGCGAAACTGACCATGCGGCGAGCGATGCCGCATGATTCTTATTCTGCATAGGTAATCTTTATCTAATATATAGATGGTCGGCCTACATCAGGCCATCGCAACAAATCACCCTTTTATTCACAGGTATCGGCGCAAGCCTGACGCAAGGTTCGTTGAAAAGAGCGAGCCCGTGTTGGCTATTTCTGACGTTGATCGATGCGATATTGTAAAAGCCGGGTCATCCGGGCGTCAAAATTCTTGGCTTCTACCCGATCGAAACGGGCCTGCTGCTGGTCGTGTTCGGCCAGCACGCGCTGCGTCGTTTCCGTCACCATGGCCTCGACATCGTCGCATGTCTTGCGGGGCGGCAGGTCGAGCAATTCCCGCTCCAGCATGCGAGCGTAGTTGCGGGCGATCTCGGCATGGCGTTCCTCATGCCGCTTGATGTCGGATGAAAGGGTGCCCCAGATGAAGCGAAGGTCCTTCTCGGCCTTGCCGCCATTGCTCCAGCGCGGCAGGATGATGTGGGTGCGCAGCGTCACCTTGGCCCCGCCGACGGAGCAGCGTCCGCCGTGCTCCACATAGGTTACCTCTCCGCCGAACTTGATCTCGGTCGCGCCGGGGTGCCGGTGACCGCTGGTCTTGGTCACCGGGCCGTTGCGTTCCAGTTCCTTGTCGAGTTCTTCGGCCGTGCGGCCGCCGATGCGGAAATAGGAATAGGATTTGGAGATGACAGGCTCCGCCTGTACGGGGGCCGAAAGCAGGCAGAGAAGGAAGGCTGCGCCGAAGGCTCGGTAGACTCTGCGCATCAAAAACATTCTCTGGCCTGGTACGTTGAAGTTGAAACGAGCTTGGGGCATAGCCTGCGCAAGTGCAACACGAAGGCATGAAAATTTGCGTTACTTTCAAAAAGATGGATCGCCTATGATATCATCGCGCAACAGCGTCTGGCGTCTTGCTCATGGTCGCAGCCTGACGCTTGGCGACCGGGGGCACATCATGGCGATCATCAACGTGACGCCCGACAGCTTTTCCGACGGGGGGCGCTATGTCGATGTCGCAAGTGCCGTGAACCATGGCCTTTCCTGCGTCAACGAGGGTGCATCCATTGTCGATATCGGCGGCGAGTCGACGAGGCCGGGCGCAGCGCCTGTGACGGCCGAAGAAGAGCAGGATCGCATTCTGCCGGTGATAGAAAAGCTTGCGCGGGAAACCGACGCCCTGATTTCCGTCGATACCTACCGCGCCGACACCGCAAGGCTCGCCATTGCCGCCGGCGCCCATATCGTCAACGATGTCTATGGTCTTCGTTACGATCCGCAGATGGCTCATGTGGTATCCGAGGCAGGGGCCGGCGTTTGCATCATGTATACCGCCCGCGGCCGTGACGATTATCGCGAGGACATTATCGACGACGAGTTGATGTTTTTCAGCCGGTCGCTGGACATGGCCAAGGCGGCCGGCATCAGGGATGACGCGATCATACTCGATCCCGGTTTCGGATTTCTCCAGAAGCTTGAACAGGACAGCGAGCTGATGGCGCGCTGCGGCGAACTGCGCCCTCTCGGTTTTCCGCTTCTCGTCGGCACATCCAGAAAACGATTTGTCGGCATGGTTTCCATGCGCGACGTGGCGACGGAGCGGGATTTCGCAACGGCGGCGACAACCGCAATGTTGCGGCTTGTCGGTGCGTCGATTTTCAGGGTTCACAATGTGAGCGCAAACCTCGACGCCTTGCGGATGGCGGACGCCGTCATCGAGGCCGGATATATGGTCAAGCCGGCGGGAAAAAGCTGATGGCTACATTTCAGATAACTTTGAAGAACTGCGCTTTTTATGCCCATCACGGCGTTTTCGAACAGGAGACGGCGCTTGGTCAACGATTCTTCGTCGATGTCGTCATGGATGTCGAAGCGGGCAGCGCGCTCGTGTCCGACGAGGTCGAGCGGACCGTTCATTATGGCCTGGCCTATGCGCTGGTCGAAAAGATCATGACCGGCAGCCGCCGAAACCTGATCGAGACGCTTGCCAATGACGTCGCTCTCGGGCTCGTCGCATGGTCGCCGCTGATCCGGAGGGTGGAAGTGGCGATCCGAAAGCCAAGTGCGCCGATCGCCGGCATTCTGGATTATGTGGAGGTGCGTGTTGAGCATCGGACTTGATCATCACTGGGAAACCGCAGCGCTCGGTTTGGGCGGTAATATCGGCGATCCGGCCCTGGCCATGGCGCGTGCGTTGCAGGCGCTCGATGCGAGAAAGGACTGTCGGGTCCTGGCCGTTTCCCGGCTCTATCTGACGCCGCCATGGGGCAAGACCGACCAGGCCGATTTCTTCAACTGTTGCGCGCTGATCGAGACCGAGCTTGAGCCTGAAGAACTGCTTGATCTCTGTCTCGCCCTCGAGCGTGAAATGAAACGTGTACGGGCCGAACGATGGGGGCCGAGAACGCTGGATATCGACCTTTTGACCTATGGCGAACGGATCGAGAAGTCGCAGTCGCTGGAACTGCCGCATCCACGCATGACCGAACGCGCTTTCGTCATGCTGCCGCTTGCCGATCTCGCTCCGCAGATGATGATCGAGGGACGCAAGGCGGAAAGCTGGGCGGGCAGCCTGAATTCAACCGGTATCCGGATTTCGAAGCCGGACGGCCTGTGGTGGCGGCAGGTTGCCACGTCCGATTAAAGAAAATTCCCTGAAGACGAAAAATCGTATTCAGGGAACGAGGTATCTTTAAAAGCTAATGTAGAGAATTATCGGGCGCCTGATGAAATACGCCTGAAAGAGCCGTTATTTCTTGATCGAGCCGACGGCGATCGCATCGATGTCACGATCGAGCGACAAGCCGATGACCGGCACCATCTGGTCTTCTACCTTCACGGAAATGGTGATGTTCATCTTGTTGTCGCCGCGCAGGCTGGCGACCATTGCGCCGTTGAGCTTGGCGCGATTGATGCCCATGACCACCTTGTCGCCGTTGACCGAACCGGAGACGATATCAAGGCCTTTGCCTTCTGCGCCATCGAGGAACTTGCCGGTATAACCGCGACCGTTCTGGGTGATGACGGCTGTCATCGGCTGCTGGAATACGCCGACGCGGCAGGTGCCGTCGAGCTTGATGCCCGTGTCACCGTCAGGCGACGGCGAACCGGTCAGGTTGCAGTTGAACTTGGTGCCCTTGTACTTGCCGGCAACGATCTCGCCTGGACCTTTCCATACGCCGGCAACGGACTGGAAGAAAACCTGGTCGCGGGATGCTGCTTCCGCCTGCGGGGCAAATGCCGGAACCGCGGTGACAAAAGTCAAAGCGGCAAGCCCGCCGAAAAGCGAAAAGAAGCGCGAGTACATGAGGCTTTCCCCTTGGGACGTTCCGCTGTCAGCGGCAATGTTTAGTGGGGTCGAAATTAAGCGAGAATGGTTAACGCTTCGTATCTTTCGACCCGTCAGGGGCGTCTCGAAGATGGCTATTCCTTCTCGTCGGTACGCCCCGCCGCGACGATATCGGACATGAAATCACCGATGCCGGGCCGGGGCAGGGCGCGGAACGGCAGCGGCCGGCAGAGGTCCATCGCGGCGATCCCGATACGGGCTGTCAGAAGCCCGTTGATGACGCCTTCACCGAGGCGGCGCGACAGCCGCGAAGCAAGTCCATGCCCGAGAACCTGCTGCGCAAGGCCATCGCCGACCGCGATGGAGCCGGTGACCGCCAGATGCGCAATGACATCCCGGATCAGCCGCAAAAGCCCCAGTTTTCCGGGTCTTGCGCCATAAAGCTCGGCCATGGCCCGTATCAGGCGCGTGACTTCGAACAACACATAGGCAAGGTCGACGATGGCGCGCGGGCTGATGGCGGTCACCACCGCCACGCGTTTGGACGAGTTCAGAATCAGGCCGCGCGCCTTGCGATCGAGCGGCGTCAGCAATTCCCGTTCGGCCAGATCCAAAAGATGCGGCCCGTCGATAATGTCGTCCTTGGTGCCTTCGAGAACGCTTCGGCCTTTGGCGGTTTCGGCCCGATGGTTGAGAAGCGATGTCAGGCGTTCGACCACTTTGCGCGCGGGCTGGGCGTTGATGGCAGCCGCAGCCTCTTCCGCCTCCGTCTTCAGTGTCTGCACGGCAGCGAGACGGGCTATCCCGATGATCTCGCGTCCGACGACGACCAGTAATCCGAAAAGCGCCAGCGAAAGCGCCGTGATGGCTGCATAACCAAGCCAGTCGGCCCGGGCGAAAAGATCACGAACGACCTGATCCGCCCAAAGCCCGAAGGCAAGCGACAGGAAGGTGCCGAGCGCGGCCGTGGCAAGCCCGACAAAGGAGAAACGTTTTCGCGCTCTAGGCTCCGCAACGGGAAGGCTGGCCGAATCGAGATCCGCCCCGGAAAACGGGTCGTCCTCGTCGGCTACGATCGTCACGGGCTGATCGAAACTTTTCGGCCTGCGCACCGGCTGGGGCGTCGCCGTGTCCCGGTCGGCTTCGTCCTCGACCTGAAATGCAGCCGGGCGTCGCCGGGACGGATCGTTAGTATAGGGCGGTCTCATGCGAGGCGATCTCCGAGCAGGAACTGCAGGGCACGGTCGAGCCGGATATGCGGCACTGCGAGATTGAGCTTGCCCGGACGTCCCTCGAGCGCCGGAGGTCGGAAGCGCACGAAATTGATGTCCGGAAGCTCGGGGCTGTCGCCGTCCAGCGTGTTGAACATGTGGGTCGGGTCGGTCGGCAGGTCGCCGGGAAAGATCGCGGTCGTCTTCACGCCGTCGAATCGCTCGCCATTGATCGTTTCGCCTGCCATCGGCGTGCCGACGATCACCGGGAGCATGTGATTGCCTTCCTTGACGCTGGCTTCGCGGGTGGCGCGCACCGAGGCGATCGCCATGACTTCGAAACCGGCGCCCGACAGGCCGATGCGCTGGATAGCCCGGTCGACGAGCCGTCCGGTCAGCCGCTCCAGTCTATCGTGGCTCTCGTGATGCAGGTGGTCTGCCTTGGTGGCGGCGATCAGCACCTTGTCGATCCGGCGCGTGACGAAGGACGAGAAGAAGCTGTTATGCCCCGGCCGGAAACAGCCGAGCACATCGCTGAGCGCTCGCTCCAGATCCTGCAAAGCTTCAGGGCCGCGATTGATTGCCTGCAGCGCATCCACGAGCACGATCTGCCGGTCGAGGCGTGCGAAGTGATGCCGGAAGAAGGGTTTGACCACGACGGTCTTGTAGGCCTCGAAGCGACGCTCCATCATCGCCCGCAACGATCCCTTGGGGGCAGGCGTTTCCGGGATGCCGGGCAGTGGCGCAAATGTCAAAGCCGGCGAGCCTTCCAGATCGCCTGGCATCAGGAAACGCCCCGGCGGCAGGGTCGACAGGGACCGCTCGTCGGATTTGCAAGCCTTCAGATAGCCGGAAAACACATCGAAGAGACGGCGGGCGGTCATTTCTTCGGCCGGCGCATCCATGTCGATCGTGGTCGCAAGCTGCATCCAGTCACGGGCGAGTTCCTTGCGGATGCCCGTCTGCGCCAGTTCCACCGTGGCATTGCTGAACTGGCGGTAGTCCTGGGCAAGCAGCGGCAGGTCGAGCAGCCACTCACCCGGATAGTCGACGATGTCGAGCGAAAGTCTTCCCGGCGAAAAGAACCGGTTCCAGCCGCTGGCGCTCTGATAGTCGATGGTCAGCCGCAATTCGGAAATCGCGCGTGTCGAATCCGGCCACACGCGGCCGCGAACCAGCGCCTGGATATGATCCTCGTATTGAAATCTCGGAATGGCGTCATCCGGCTGTTCTTCTAGCCGGATGGCGGAAACCCGGCCGGACCGGACCGCCTCGAACAGCGGAAGTCGCCCGCCATTCAAGAGGTTCTGCACGATCGAGGATATCAGCACCGTCTTGCCGGCGCGGGAAAGGCCAGTCACGCCGAGCCGTATCGTCGGGTTGACGAGCCCCGATGCGCGATCGGCGATGTTGTCGAGGGCAATGCGAGCGTCGTCGGTAAGGCTGGTCAGCGAAGGCGCCAAGGCGAGATCCCGAAAAAGTGTTTTTTTTCTATATAGGACGTCCGCGATCGCTCGCAATGTGTTGCTCAGGTCTTCAGAAGGTCGATCAGTGTCCAGCCGGACGTGCCTGACCCTTCCGAATAGTCCAGAACCGCCAATCCCGCCGTGGGATAGCCGCCAGGCATCGCCTTGCGTCGTTGCTCGGCCCCGATCAGTCCTTCCAGAAGCTGATCGATGGACGGGTTGTGCCCAACAAGCATGACCGAGCGGGCAGGCCGCTGCCCGGCAATGATGGTGGCATAGGCATCAGAGGTGCCATTGTAGAGTTCGTCGACGAACTGGATTTCCAGCGTTTCCCGAACGGCCCTGCGCATGATTTCCGCCGTCTGCCGGCAGCGCGCAGCCGTGGAGCTGACGAGGCAATCCGGTCGATAACCGAGGTCCGCAGCCCGATCGGCAACCATCTCCGCCTGTGCATAGCCACGCTCGTCGAGTTCGCGGTCGAAGTCGCGTCCACCCGGCACCGAAGAGGCCGCCTGAGCGTGGCGCATCAAATAAATACGGGATGGTTCAGGTTCGATCATCTTCGGCTCGCCAAAATGAAACGCTGAGTAAAAGCCGTAGCGTTGCTTGGACCGATTGGTCAACCGGATCATGTGCCGGCGGTTGAGGGGTTTTGGAGCCGGCTACCAATGCGATTGTGGGAAAAGCATAAAAATTAGTCACTTAGCCGAATTTTGTGACAAATTTAAAACTGCTGCAAATGTGGGCGAAAGGCTTGAACGAGGACTGGTTAATGGAGTATAGGGGCCTCATGAGATGTTCTTCAGGAGAATCGCGTTGAGTGAGAAGATCGATCTTAGTAACTATGTGCTCTCGGAAAACGACGAGTTCATGAATGCAAATCAGAAGGCATACTTCAGAGCCAAACTGATCGCATGGAAGAATGACATCCTCAGGGAGGCGCGGGAGACACTCGGGCACCTGGCTGAGGAAAGTGCAAACCACCCAGACCTTGCAGACCGCGCATCATCGGAAACGGACCGTGCAATCGAATTGCGCGCCCGCGACCGTCAGCGCAAACTGATTTCCAAGATCGACGCCGCAATGCAGCGTATCGACGATGGAACCTATGGCTATTGCGAGGAAACCGGCGAACCGATCGGCCTGAAGCGACTGGACGCCCGTCCGATCGCGACACTGTCGATCGAGGCGCAGGAGCGTCACGAGCGACGTGAAAAAGTCTATCGCGACGAATAGTCACAAGTCAAAATAGGAATCAAAAAAGGCACGTCGCGACGTGCCTTTTTTGTTTGCGTGGATAGGTCAAGGTTGGGACTTTACTTGTCGCGGCTAGCGGACATTTCTCCGAATATACGGGCGACTTCGCTTTGCAGAGAAGGCTCGTCGCGGGTCGCGCGACCCGGGGCGGTGACCATCGGTACTGCCACGGCCGGACCTGCCTGCGGCAGCGGTCGATTGGCAAGCGAAGCATCCCGCGCCGCCATGTTCTGTGCCATTTCCTCTTCGAGGATCTTTTCGAAATCGCTTCCAAGGCCGGTCGGCCTTTCAGCTGGAGCCGCTGCCTGCTGCGATACCGGGCGTATTGCGGGCGC
>DLSX01000212.1 GCA_002500765.1 Neorhizobium sp. UBA7851 | reverse complement strand
AGGCTCCGCCAGCGGATTGCGCAAGAGCGATTGCAGGATCGCGCCGGACAGCGCCAGTCCGGCGCCACAGAAGGCGGCAACCAGCGAGCGCGACAGACGGTAATCCCAGATCACCGCTTCCTGAATACGCGGCACCGGGATGGCGGTGAGGCCGAGACGGTTGGTCACCGCCGCAGCCGTGGTTTTCATCGGAATGGTCATCTCGCCGATCGCGACCCCTGCGGTAATCGCGACGAGGAGGGCGGCGAGAACGAGGAGGACGCCGGCAGTGCCGGCGGCCCAGAACCTGATGCGGGATGGCGTCACTTCAGCAATCCGAACTGTTCGAGAGAAGCGGCAACGGTTTCAAGGCCGGAAATCGTGCGGATTGTCGGGTTCATCGCTTGGGCGTCCATTTCGACGATATGGCCTTTTTCGACGGCGCCGAGCTTGCCGACAACCGGATCCTTGGTGAGGAATGTCCTCTTCACGGCCGGATCGTCAGCCCCCTGCGTGCGCCGGTCCATCGTGCCGATCACGATCACGGTCGGGTCTTCCGCGGCAATCGCTTCCCAGCCGACCAGCGGCCATTCCTGTTCCGATGCAACAACGTTCCTGGCGCCGAGAACCTGGGTAATGTAGCCGGATGCGCCGTTCTTGCCGGCCACCCATGCATCGCCGGCGACTTCCGGGGAGGAAAACCAGTAGACGAGGCTGACATCCTTCGCCTTGTCGGCCACGCGTGCCCGCACCGCCGCTTCGCGTGCCTTTATCTCGGCGATCAGCTTTTCGCCGCGATCCGCCACGTCGAAGATGCGCGAGAGTTCGTCGATCTCCTGATAGAGCAGGTCCATCGAGAACATCTTTTTCCGGCTCCCGTCGGAAACGCTGTTGTCGGTCACCACGCAATCGGTCGGCGACACATAGCTCGGCACACCGAGATCGGCAAACTGCTGGCGTGTGCCGACTCGTCCCTGTGGTCCAACGGAGGTGAGAAACTGCGCGGCGATGAAATCCGGTTCGCGTGCCACGACAGCCTCGAAGTTCGGCGTGTTGGCGGCGATGCGATGGACCTTTTCATTGTCGCCAGCAAGCTCCGGAAGAACCGGTGACACCCAGATGGCACTGCCGGCCATGCGGTCGGCAAGACCCAGCATCAGCAGGATCTCGGTACTGTTCTGACCGAGGCCGACGGCGTGTTGCGGGGCTTTCTCGATGACGACGTCAGAACCGCAATTTTCGATCGTCAGCGGATAGCTGGTCGATGCGGCAAAGGCGACAGATGGCAAAGCGGTGAGGGGAAGCGCAATAAGAGCGGCGATCAGGCCGTATTTCATGTCCTGTCCTTTCGGAAGACGGATGAGATGCCGGAGAGGCACCGCCCGGCCGGATGGCGGGCGGTGCAGGCGGCACGGCCTAGTTCGCAAGTCCGAAGGAGCGGATGCCCTCAGCGAGCGTCTCGATGCCGTCGATCGTGCGGATCGTCGGGTTCATCGACTGGGCATCCATCATCACGAAGTGCTTGTTCTTCACCGCGTCGAGCTGGCTGACGACCGGATCGCTTTCGAGGAAAGAGGTTTTGACCGCCGGATCATCGGCGGCATAACGGCGGCGGTCCATCGTGGCGATGACGATCACCGCCGGGTTGGCCTGTGCGATCGTTTCCCAGCCGACCAGCGGCCATTCCTCTTCCGTCGTCACGACATTCGTCGCGCCGAGCGTCTTCAGGATATAGGCCGGTGCGCTGTTCTTGCCGGCAATGAAGGCGTCGCCCTTGGTTTCCTTGCTGGAGAACCAGAAGACGATCGGTATGTTCTTCGCTTCCGCGCCCTTGATCGAGGCGACGGCGGCGGCTTCACGCACCTTGAGATCGGCGATCAGCTTGGTGCCGCGATCCTGGATGTCGAAGATCTCGGCAAGTTCGGCGATCTCCTGATAGATCAGGTCCATCGTGAACAGTTCCTTGCGCACCCCATCGCCACCGTCGAGATTGGTCTTGGCAACGCAATCGGCCGGCGACAGATAGGTGTTGACGCCGATATCGGAAAACTGTTCGCGCTTGGCGACCGAGCCCATCGGCCCGACATGCCATTCGAATTCGGCCGCGACCAGATCCGGCTCCAGCCCGACGATCGACTCGAAGCTCGGGTCGTTGTCGGCAAGCCGTTTGATCTTCGCATTCGCCTCGGCATATTGTGGCAGCACCGGGCCGACCCAGACGGCCGTGCCGGCAACCTTGTCCGCCAAGCCGAGCGAATAGAGCACTTCGGTCATGCCCTGACCGATGGAGACGATCTTTGACGGTGCCTTGTCGAAGATCACCTTCTGTCCGCAATTCTCAATCGTAAGCGGATAGCTGGTCGAGGCCGCGAATGCCGTTGTGGGAAGTGCTGCGCTGGAAACCGCAAAGAGTGCGGCGATCAAGCCGAGTTTCATGTCCTGTCCTTTCAGAGAAGATGGCTGAGCCGGGATGAAAGGCAGGACGAAGCACGACCGCGATTGCGGTCTGCATCAAAATGGCGGGCGACGGGGTCGCTTGCGTCATAACATCTCCCTGCCGGAACACCTCGTCCGGTATTGGTCTAGCCTTAGCCACGGCAGGTCTCCTGACTTGCGGCTCGAATGCCTTGTCGTCTCCTTCCCGGCCGAAAGGCCAGTGGCTGTGACGAAAGGCTCGCCGCTTACAGTTGCGAGGGCAGTCGCGGGATCGGTCAAAAAGACCCCACCGCGTTCCCTTTTCATCTGCGAATGCAGAACCGTAGCGCATCCTTGATAGGAGACGCGCCGAAGCTTGTCCAGTGAACTTGCGTGATGAGGTGCCTTCGCCGCGACGGCTTGACAGCGCCTCGATCACATAGTGACGTAATAGTATAACGTTACGATAATCGCAATGGAGATGTGCAATGAAAAACAGGCTTCCCGTCACCGTGCTCTCCGGCTTTCTCGGAGCCGGCAAAACCACCATGCTGAACCATATTCTCGCCAACAGGCAGGGAATGCGCGTGGCCCTGATCGTCAACGACATGAGTGAAGTGAATATCGACGCAGCCCTTGTACGTGATGGCGGTGCCAATCTGTCGCGTACCGAAGAGCAGCTGGTGGAAATGACCAATGGCTGCATCTGCTGCACTTTGCGCGACGATCTCCTGAAAGAGGTACGCGCGCTCGCCGAGCAGGGGCGGTTCGACTACCTGCTGATCGAATCGACCGGCATTGCCGAGCCGCTGCCCGTCGCCACGACCTTCGATTTTCGCGATGAGGACGGCCGAAGCCTGTCGGACATATCGAGGCTGGACACGATGGTGACCGTCGTCGATGCCGCCAATCTGCTGAAGGACTACGGTTCCGGCGATTTTCTCGCCGATCGTGGCGAAACCGCGGGCGAGGGGGATAAACGCACCATCGTCGACCTTCTTGTCGAGCAGATCGAATTTGCAGATGTGGTGGTCTTGAACAAGATCGGAACGGCGATGCCCGGGGAGCGCGACGCCGCGCGGAAAATCATCGCGGCGCTCAATCCGGGTGCGAAACTGATCGAGACGGATTTCGGCGCTGTCGACCTGAAGGATGTGCTGGGGACCGGCCGTTTCGACATCGAGAAGGCGGAACAGCATCCGCTCTGGTTCAAGGAACTGCACGGCTTCAAGGATCATGTGCCGGAGACGGAGGAACACGGTATCCGCTCTTTCGTCTACCGCGCCAGAAAGCCCTTCGACCCCATGCTGTTCCAGCGCTTCATCGATCGCTCATGGCCGGGTGTGGTGCGTGCCAAAGGCTTCTTCTGGCTGGCGACGCGGCCGCATTTCGTCGGTGAGATCAGCCAGGCGGGGGCATTGGTGCGTACGGGCCGGATGGGGCTGTGGTGGTCGGCCGTGCCGAAGCAACGCTGGCCGCAGACGCCGGAATTTGCTATGATGATGAAACCCTATCTGGATCCCGTCTGGGGTGATCGGCGGCAGGAGATCGTCTTTATCGGTGCAGATCCGATGGATGAGCAGAAAATTACGGCCGAGCTGGATAGCTGTCTGGTCGATGCCCCGGCTTTCGTGCCCGAACTCTGGCAGAATCTGCCCGATCCCTTCGTCAGCTGGGAACGCAAGGCATCATGAGCTGAAGAGGCGGTGACCGCCTTGGCCGACGCACCTTAAAGCGCGTTGGCCAGGGATACGAATTCCGCGACCGATAGCGTTTCGGCACGGCGTTGTGGATCGATGCCGACCTTGTTGAGCAGTGCTTCGCCGCCGACCGGCTTCAGGCTCTGGCGCAGCATCTTGCGGCGCTGGCCGAAGGCAGCCTGCGTGATACGTTCAAGTTTGTTGACATCGCAGGGCAGGGGATTGGCCTTCGGCGTCAGGTGGACGACCGTAGACGTCACCTTCGGCGGTGGCGAAAAGGCCTGCGGCGGCACATCGAATACCATGTGGGAATCGGTCCGCCAGCCGCAGATCACCCCGAGGCGACCGTAATGATCGTCCTCTTCGTCCGCGACGATCCGCAACCCCACTTCCTTCTGGAACATCAGCGTCAGGCTTTCCCAGAAGGGAGGCCATTTTCCGTCTGCCGGAAGCAGCCAGTTGAGGAGCAGTTGCGTACCGACATTATAGGGCAGGTTGGCGATGATCTTCACCAGTCCGCCCTCGGCCTTTTCAGCCGCGAGAGCAGCGAAATCGGTCTGCAGCGCATCGCCCTCGATGACTTCCAGCCTGCCGGGATAATAATCCGAAACCTCGGCAAGCACCGGCAGCGCCCGCGCATCGCGCTCGACAGCTATCACCTTCTTGGCGCCGAGTGCCAGGATGGACCGCGTAAGCCCGCCCGGACCCGGACCGACTTCGAACACGGTCACACCTTCGAGCGAACCGGCTGAACGGGCGATCTTCTGGGTGAGGTTCAGGTCGAAGAGAAAGTTCTGGCCGAGCGATTTCTTCGCATCCAGGCCATGGCGCTGGATGACGTCGCGGAGCGGGGGGAGACCGTCGAGTGTCGCCATCAGACGATCACGCCGAATGCTGGAGTGGTCGCTTCGATGTTGGTCGCGAGTTGCGCCGCAAGCTTCAGGGCTTCGACAAGACTCGTCTCGCGCGCCACGCCCTGGCCGGCGATACCGAAAGCGGTGCCGTGATCGGGTGAGGTGCGGATGAACGGAAGTCCGAGCGTAACATTGACCGACGTGTCGAAGCCGAGCGCCTTTGCCGGGATCAACGCCTGATCGTGATACATGCAGATCGCCACGTCATAACGCGCACGCGCTTCATCATGGAACATCGTGTCGGCCGGCAATGGTCCGAAAACATGCAGGCCTTCTTCGCGCAGTTCGACGATCGCGGGATGGATGATCTGCTGGTCCTCAAGCCCGATTGCGCCGTCTTCACCTGCATGCGGATTGATGCCTGCCACTGCAATGCGTGGCTTTTCGATACCGAACCGGTTCTTGAGATCCTCCTTGGTGATCCGGCAGGTATCGACGATCAGTTCCTTTGTCAGCGCAGCCGGAACATCCTTGAGCGGGATATGGATCGTCACGGGAATGGCGCGCAGCTTCGGTCCGGCAAGCATCATCACCGGCAGATAGGAGCGCTTCGTTACGTTCGAAGCCAGGTGAGCAAGGAATTCCGTATGGCCGGGAAATTTGAAGCCGGACTGGTAAAGTACGGATTTGGCGATCGGATTGGTGACCACGGCGGAAGCCCGGCCCGAAAAGCACAGGTCGACTGCCGTCTCGATCGAGGCAATCGTGCCGCGGGCGGTTGCCACATGCGGTTCGCCTGCAGCGACTTCGACGCCCGCCGAAATGGGAAGGACCGGGATGGCATTGTCGAAGACCGACGCCGCCGTTTCCGGCGAGGCCTCGCGGATCGGCACGTCAAGCTCGAGCAGGGCCGCTCGCGATTTGAGTACCATCGGATCCCCGATGAAAAGAAAAGGCGGCAGGCCGGTTTCCCGCCGCGCCGCCCATGCAGCCAAGGTGATGTCCGGGCCGATCCCTGCGGGATCGCCCTGGGTCAATGCAAGCGGGCGAACGGACGCCATGGATACTCCGGAATGCTGCAATCAGCGACGGTCGATCTGCGCCTTCTCGCGCAGTTCGTCGAGATATTTCTTGTTGTTGGGATTCTCGCCGCTGCTATCCGCCTTGCCGAGGTCTTCGGCGCGGAAAACGGCTTCTGCCGCTACGTCGTCGGAAACCTGGCGCTGGTTGCAGATGGCGAGGAATTCGACACCACGCTCCGTAACCTTGGCGGCGGTCGTTCCATTGCTGGCTTTCTCGATCAGCGGCTTCCAATCATCCGGCAGGTTGGGTGTCATGACACGGCCGAGATCGCGGACCGAAACGTCCATCATCGTTGCGGCAAAATCCTTGGCCTGATCGCAACCCGGGAACTTCGAACGGGATGCTTCGGCTTGCGCCTTGCGCTTGTTGAGGATCGCATTGCGTTTTGCAGCCGGCACCACGAAGATGATCTGCTTGAGGAAATATTCGGTCGTAACCGGCTTGTCCTTGCTTTCCCTCATCCGCGTGACGAGTTCCTGGCTCGACATGCGGCCGCCGCCGTTGCCAAAGCGGGCGTTGAGCAGCCGCGGCCAGCTCATCTGCACTGCAATGAAGGCCTTGAAATGCTCGGACGTAACGCCTGCCTGATCGAGGATCTTGCCCATCTGGGCAGGAGTCATCTTGTTGCTTGCGGCAAAGCGGGCGAAGGATGCATCCACATCGTCGACGCTGACCGACATTTTCACGCGGGCGATTTCCTGACGCTTCAACGTCTCGTCGATCAGCTGTTCGCGCGCGGTATTGCTATCCGCCTTCTGCCGCTGCAGGCGCAGAAAAGCCGCCCGACGCGCGACGTCGGCGGTGGTGATTGGCGTGCGGTTGACC
>DLSX01000172.1 GCA_002500765.1 Neorhizobium sp. UBA7851 | reverse complement strand
GTGCGGGCCTGATCGGCAACCGCACGGAAAGAGGTGGCGAAGCGGCAGCCGAGGCTTGCGGCCGTCGCGTCATCGATCTCTTCCGGCAGGTGCACGAGATTGGTGTCGGCATAATCGATCGCGACATATTCGGCGAAGGAACCCCAATGGGTGAAGCCGGGCTGGAATCGGTCGGGGCAGACCTGCCGGTTGCCGGAATGGCACTCGGCGCAATGGCCGCAGCCGGACACGANNCACGAAGGGAACGGTGACGCGATCACCGACCTTGAAGCGCATGACGCCCTTGCCGGTCGCCACGACCTTGCCGGCCAGTTCATGGCCCGGAACGTGGGGCAGCTGGATATCCGGGTCATGGCCCTTCCAGCCGTGCCAGTCGCTGCGGCAGAGACCCGTCGCGCCGACCTTGATGACCACGCCGCCGAAGGTCGGCTCGGGATCGGGAAGCGTCCTGATCTCCGGCATCTGTTCGAACGCTTCGTAATACATGGCCTTCATGACGCATTCCTCGCCTGTTCAATATGAAAATCCCCGATCCTGAATGAGACCGGGGATGTTGATTTTCCTGCTACCGTAGCGCGCTAGCCTGCGTTTACGAAGCCTGTTTCTGCTGATCCTTCATGAAGGCGATATCGCCGACGACGCGGACGCGTACACGGCGGGCATCACCCGGCAGATAGGCGATCGGAATGTCTTCCGTATCGAGCGTGGTGATCGACTTCGGATCGGCACCGGCCTCGATCGCACGATCGCGGGCAATACGCTCGGCTTCGGCAAGCGCCTTGTCGCGCGATATGTCGGAGAAGACCTGGTCGACTTCGCCGGAGACCTGCGCCATCGCCGCACCGAGTGCGTTGGCGACGCCGGCATGTTCGACGCGCAGTACTTCGCTGGCGCCTTTCAGCTTTTCCGGAATGAGGAAGGCACCGCCGCCGACAGCGATCAGGCTGACGCCTTCGGCCGAGGTCTTCATCCGGTCAACGCCGTCTTCGACCATAGCTTCGATGCGCTTCAAGAGGTCGGCAACCATCGCCTTGTCGAGATGTTTTACACGATCTCGGTCGCCGATCTCGACGAGGCCGGCAGCGACGGCAACGTCGGTGGTGGTCAGCGTATCGCCGCCGAAGACCAGGGCCTTCTCGGTGATGCGGTAACCGACCGAACGCGGGCCGATCTTGCGTGTTTCCGGATCGATGATCGTACCGCCGCCGAGCGCCATGGGTAGAAGGTCGGGCATGCGGAACAGGGTGCGCACACCGCCGACTTCAACGACGTTATTGGCTTCCCGCGGGAAACCGCCGACGAGGCAACCGATATCGGAGGTCGTGCCGCCGACGTCGATGACCATGGCCTCCTTCAAGCCGGTGAGGAAGGCCGCACCGCGCATGGAATTGGTCGGGCCAGATGCGAAGCTGTAGACCGGGTTTGCCGCTGCGATATCCGCCAGCACGACGGTGCCGTCGTTCTGGGTCAGATAGAAGGGGGCGTTGACGCCAGCCTTGACCAGCGCATCCTTGAAAGCGTCGATCGTCTTGCGGCCGAGGCCCTGAAGGGCGGCGTTCAGCAGCGTGACGTTTTCGCGTTCAAGCAGACCGATACGGCCAAGCGTATGCGACAGGGTGATGCGCGCATCCGGAATTACCGAACGGACGATTTCGGCAGCTTCCAGCTCGCCTTCGGCGGTCAGCGGCGAGAAGAGCGCTGTGATGCCGACGGAGGTGATGCCGGCGTCGCGGATCTTCATCGCGGCGTCACGGATTTCGTCGCGGGCGAGCGGCACCAGCGGGCGACCGTCATATTCGTGGCCGCCATGGACCATGAAGGACAGGGGATCGACGCTTTCACGCAGGTCATCCGGCCAGTCGATCATCGGCGGCAGGGATGCGCCGGCCGGCATGGCGATGCGGATTGCGGCGATGCGTTCCAGACGGGCACGCTCGACGACGGCATTGGTGAAATGCGTGGTGCCGATCATCACGGCGTCGATCGGCGAAGCGCCGGGTCCTTGCGAGGAGACGACGTGGCCGATGGCGTTAACGACGCCCTGCATTACATCCGCAGTGGTGGGAAACTTGATGGCGGAAACGACTTTCTCGCCATCGATGAGCACGGCATCCGTATTGGTGCCGCCGACGTCAATTCCGATCCGCTTCATGCTGCAAACACCGATTTGAAATCAAGATCATATCCAAAGGCGCGGGGGCCGACATGCTCCAGTCCCTTGGGGCTGGTCAGGACATCCGGCGCCGGCAGCGCGACAACCGTGACGCGCTGGCCGTAACGTACGGTTTCCGTGCCGATCGCTTCACCCGACACGGTGTCGAGCAGGCAGATCAGGTCAGGCGTCATGGCGATCGGCTGACTGTTTCGGAAGGCGACCGCCCATTCGTTCTGGAAGGCGAGTTCGACCTTGGCGCCGCGATCGTCGTCGAGGCCGTCGATCATGGCGGCACCGCGCAGGAAGCCGCCCGTCGTGGTGCGATCCACGTCGGCAACCTTGCCCTTGAAGAGGACCTTTCCGCCTTCATGCGCCAGAACGGCTGCGATCGGGTCGGTATGGGCGGCGCGGGCATCGAGAACTGCGCGGCCGAGGCTGACGGCCTTGGTCACGGTGTGGAGCACACCCCATTCCTTGACTTCCTTGCCGGTGCGCGGAGCCTTGCAGGTGGCAGAGGTCGAGCCGACTTCGGTGCAGATCTTGCGCGAGATACGTTCCATCCACTTCCAGGATGCGGCCTTGGCAACGATTGCCTCGTTGTCGCGGCAATCAACCAGCGTCAGCGGGTACATGGGCAGGTCGCCGATGGCGAAGCTGGTCATCTGCGCTTCCGGATAGGCGCGGCCCATCGCATCTGCATCAACGACCGGGATATCCAGCATGGCAGCTGCAAGGAAGGGCGATAGCGCGTTGCCGCCGCCGATCTCGACGCTCATCACGGCGCGGAACTTGCGGCCGGTATATTCTTCCATCAGCTGCATGGCGCGGGCGAGATGTGCCGGGTCCACCAGACGTTCCTGGCCGACCAGCGGTGCGCCCATCTTGGACACGACTGCGACGGCATCGCCATCGTCGAGCGCGTTCGGATCGATAAGCTTGACGCGCTTGCCGTCCTTGTAGAGCTTTTTCAGGTTGAGCTGCGCCAGATAGGGGCTGCCACCACCGCCGGTCCCGAGAATCCAGGCACCAACGGCAAGCGGGTCAATCTCGCTTGCTTCGAAATCACGGATCATGTTTGCCTCCGAATAATGTGCTAGAACCTAGCCATGTGCGACGAAGAATGCCTATAGGGGACTGCCCCTAGAATGGGCTTGCCTTTAATTTGTGCATGTCTAGAACGGCTATAGCGATACGATCAGAAGGACCGATTCACTGCCCGTGACGAAGCATCCTCAAACTCCGTCTTCGACCATCGCGGAAGCAGCGGAACAGCCCCATCGCGTGATGTTTTTGAGCGTCGGCCAATCGCCGCGCGCCGACATTATCGACGACATGCTGGAGAACCTGGACCTGCCGATCGAAGCGCTGGAAATCGGCGCTCTGGACGGTCTGTCTCAGGCCGAGATAAATGATCTCAAGGTAAGGCCCGGCGAGACGAGCATCGTCACCCGGATGGCGGATGGCAGCAGTATCGTCGTGTCCAAGCCACGGATCGCCGAGCGCATGGCGAAGATCGCTGCAGCTTTTCAGCCGAACGAATTTGATCTGGTGGTGATCCTGTCGACCGGGTTGTTTCGGGATTTCGAGAGCACCTGCCCGACGGTGAATGCCCAGCGCGCCATGGAATCGACGGTGATTTCGCTTGCGGCGCATGGGTCGGCGGTGGGTCTGATCCAGCCGCTGGAACAGCAGATCGACGAGCTCGATATTCCCGCACTTTCGCCCTACAAGATCACCGCCAGCTATGCCGCGGATGGCGACAAGCGGTTGCTGGCGGGGGCGCTGCTCGATCTTGCCGATGCGGAGATCATCGTGTTGAATTCGGTGAGTTTTACCGAGGCCGACAGGCAGACAGTCGCCAAGGCGAGCGGCAAGCCGGTGGTGCTGGCGCGACGCATCGTCGTCAGCGCCATTCGCCTGCTTCTGCACGGTACGCATCCGGTGGCATTGCCCGGCGTACCGGCGGAATTTTCGGAAAAGCTGCAGCGTCTGACCCCGCGTGAGCGACAGGTGCTCTCGCTTGTCGCCGAAGGGCTATCGAACAAGGCGATCGCGCGCCAGCTCGGCATCAGCCCGAAGACGGTCGAAATCCACCGCTCCAACGTGATGGCGAAAATGGAAGTGACATCCTCCAACGCGCTTATCCGCATGGTAGTCGCGGCGGGCCATCCGTAACAAAAATAATCTGTTTTGCGTAAGAAAATTGCGTGAAAAAGGCCATTTGCCTAAAAAATGATCGCAAAAGATCTTTCCGAATTATTACCCACTAGGGGCATTACCCTATAGTGAAGTCGCGTATTCGAGCGCTAGGCTCCCTGCCAACAAGATAAAGCAGGGAATGAACGAGAGCATGCCTTCTACATCCAAGATTGCCTTCGTGACTATCGGTCAGACGCCCCGCGTCGACCTCGTACCTGAGATGATGGCCGAGATTACCGTCGGCCTGCCGAAAGGCCGTATCACGCATCAGGAGTTCGGTGTGCTGGACGGCATGAGCCCGGCGGAACTCGATGCGATGCGCGCCAAAGATGGCGAACATTCGTTTGCGACCCGTCTGGCGAGCGGCGAGGAGATCGTTTCCTCCAAGGCGCTGACGGAAGAGAAGCTCAATGTTTTGCTTCAGAAGATCGATGGCGAAGGTTTCGATCTGATCGTTCTTCTCTGCACCGGCACGAAGATCGAGCCGTTGAAGAATACGCTCGTGGTCGAAGCCCAGCGGATCGTCGATTCCACCGTCGAGGCGCTTGCCGCATCCGCCCGCAAGCTCGGCGTTATTGTGCCGCTCGAACGGCAGATCCAGGATTTCGAAGAGCGCCATGTGCTGCCGGGAAATCCGAGCCTCGTTTCGGCGTCGCCTTATGCCGGTGACGAGATGGGTGAACGGGCGAAACTGCTGGAAGGCTGCGATCTCATCGTCATGCATTGCATGGGCTATTCGGCCGAGATGCATGAGGAAGTGCGCAAATCCATCGATGCGCCGGTGCTTCTGTCGCGCCGGCTGGTGGCGGGTGTCGTGCGTCAAATGCTTTAGAACTTGCATACAGTCTGATCGGCAAGCCGTTTAATAAGAGAGGGAACTACATGTTCGGCAAAATCATCAGGAATATCGCAATCGCGGGGCTTCTCGCCTCGTCGGTTCTTGCCACCCCTGCCAGCGCCTTCGAGCGCACCGACAAGGGTAATGTCATCGTGTTCGGCGGCCGCCAGGCCATCCCGGTTCTCGATCCGCATATCCGTTACGACTGGTCGACCCGCATGATGCAGCAGGCGGTCTATGACGCGCTGGTCAAGTATGAAGGCGATCCGGCCGTTATCAAGCCGTGGCTCGCCGAAAAGTGGGAAACCAGCGAAGACGGCAAGACCTGGACTTTCCATCTGGTCAAGAACGCGAAATTCCACAATGGCGACCCGGTGAATGCCGAAGCCATCCGTTATTCCTTCGAGCGCGGCCTGAAGCTCAACAAGGGCGTCGCCTGGATGCTCAAGGACTTCCTGTCGCCGGAAGGCATCAAGGTCGTTGATGATTATACCGTCAAGTTCGAGCTGAAGGCTCCTTACACGCCGTTCCTCTCTTTCCTGCCCTGGTGGTACATCGTCAACCCGGCCCAGGTTAAGGCCAATGAAGTTGACGGCGATTACGGCCAGAAGTGGCTGACCGACAACGAAGCCGGTTCCGGCCCGTTCAAGCTCGGCCGCTGGGAACCGAATGTTCTTTATGAAGCCGAAGCCGTTGCCGATTACTGGAAGGGCTGGCCGCAGGGCGATGCAAACCGCCCGGCCGGCGTGATCTTCAAGATCATCCGCGAGCCTGCAGCCCAGAAGGCAGCTCTCCAGCGCGGCGAAGTCGATATCGTCGAAGGCCTGACGCCGGACGATTACGTTCAGATCGCGCGTGCCAAGGGCATCGCCATCGAAGATCACAAGGGCATGACGACGTTCGGCATCAAGTTCAACACGCAGCAGGGGCCGACCGCCGACATCAACCTGCGCAAGGCAATCGCCTATGCGATGGACTATGATGCGCTGATCCAGGTCTATAACGGCGCTGCGTCGCTCGAGACGAGCCCGATCCCGGATGCGATGAAGGGCCATATCGACGTGCCCGGCATTCCGCGCCAGGATCTGGCCAAGGCCAAGGAATATCTGGCGAAGTCCGGTTATCCGAACGGCGGCATCACCCTGCCTTACGTTCACGTTGCCGGTCTCGAAGAAGCCCGCCGCATCGGCCTCGTGCTGCTCGACAGCCTGAAGCCGCTCAACATCAATGTCGAGATCAAGCCGGAACAGTGGCCGAACATGGTTGCCAACGGCTCCAAGGTCGAGACTTCGCCGTCGATGACCTCGGTCTACACGACCCCGGTTTCGACCGATCCGGACGCTGTCGCCTACCAGTATCACAAGAACAGCTGGGGCCAGTATTTCGCGATGATGTTCTACGACAATCCTAAGGTCACCGAGATGATCGACAAGGCCCGTTCCTCGTCGAACTGGGATGAGCGCGCCAAGCTCTATGCCGACATCCAGACCCAGATCGTCGCAGACCAGCCGGAAGTGTTCGGCATGTTGCAGAACCGCCGCTGGGCACGTCGTGACTACCTGCAGGGCTTCCAGTTCAGCCCGGTCCGGTTCACCGGCGAAGTCGATCTCTACCCGCTGTGGGTGAAGTCCGAATAAACACTGGCTGAAGTCCCCTCAAGTAAGCCAGAATGGTGCGCATGGTCCGCTTTCCCTACCGCGGGCCATGCGCCAATCATAACAAACGGAGAAGACGATGCTGACATTCGCCTTCCGCAAGTTGCTGACGCTGGTCGGCACGATGATCGGCATAGCCGCGCTGACATTCCTCATCACCAATGTCGCGCCCGGCGATCCGGCTCGTCTCGTGGCCGGTCCCAATGCGACCGAGGACATGGTCGCGACGATCCGCACGGAATATGGTCTCGACAAGTCGCTGCCGGAACAGTTCATCGTCTATATGGGCGAACTGGTCCGCGGTGATCTCGGTACTTCGATCGTCACCACACGCCCGGTGCTGGAAGAAGTGATGCGTTATGCGCCCGCGACGCTGGAACTCGTGTTCGTCGCAATGTTCCTCGGCATCGTCATCGGCGTTCCGCTCGGCATGCTGTCGGCCGTCTACAAGGACGGGCCGCTCGATCAGGTGACGCGCATCTTTTCGATTTCCGGCGTGGCGATCCCGGCCTTCTGGTTCGGTATCCTGCTGCAATTGATGTTTGCCGTCGATCTGGAATGGCTGCCGGTTTCGGGGCGCCTGCCGCTCGTCACCCGCCCGCCGGAATTCGTCACCGGCCTGCTTCTGGTCGACAGCCTGATCGCAGGCAATTTCTCGACCTTCTGGGTGTCGCTGCAGCATATCATCCTGCCGGCGATCGTGCTCTCCTTCCCCTGTCTTGCCTCGATCCTGCGCGTCAACCGCGCCGAGATGATCGAAGTTCTGCAGTCGGATTATATCGTCGCTGCCCGCGCCCATGGCATCTCGTCCTTCCGCATCGTCGCGCTTTACGCGCTGAAGAATGCCATGCTGCCGACGCTGGCGATGATCGGCCTGCGTTTCGGCTGGATGCTCGGTTCGACCGTTCTCGTCGAAACCGTCTTCGACTGGCCGGGTATCGGGCTTTATGCGGTCTCTTCCGCACTCTCCTCCGACTTCAAACCCGTTGTCGGCGTGACGCTGATGATTGGTTTCTTCTTTATCGTCGCCAACACCCTCGTTGACCTGGCCTATGCCTGGATCGACCCGCGTCTCAGGAAAGCGTGATGACGGCTCATCCCATGACACCTATCGATACTTCCGTGGAAGACACGCGCCCGCTCACCTTCCGCGAACGCCATGCGAGCCAGATCCGTCAGTGGCGGCTCTATGCGCACATGTTCCGCAAGAGCTTTTCGTCCATGCTGGGCCTCTCGCTCGTCGTGCTGTTCCTGCTGCTTGCCGCCATCGGTCCGCTGATCGTGCCTTATCCGGAGGCCGCAAGCGGTGCGATCAACATGTCGGCCAAACTGCAGCCGCCAAGCAGCACCTACTGGTTTGGCACGGATGAAATGGGTGCGGATATTTTCTCACGCGTCATCATCGGGGCCAGGACGTCGCTGTGGATCGGCGTCGTCATCACCGGCATCGCGGCGATCGTCGGCATCACGCTCGGCATCATTGCCGGTTATCGTGGTGGCTGGGTTCGTGCGGTGATCATGCGTGTCACCGAACTGTTCCTCGCCGTTCCCGGTCTGGCGCTGGCGCTGGCAATCGTTGCGGCGCTCGGCCCCGGCATCACCAATTGCGTGCTGGCGCTGGCGATCGTCTGGTGGCCCGGTTACGTGCGCCTGGTCGAGGCAAAAACGCTGTCGATCAAGGAAGAGCTGTTCATCGAATCCGCCCGCTCGATCGGGGCGAAGACGCCGTGGATACTCTGGCATCATATCCTGCCGAACTGCATGTCACCGATCATCGTCAAGATGAGCATGGATATGGGCATGGCGATCCTGTCTGCCGCCAGCCTCGGCTTCATCGGTCTCGGCGCCCAGCCGCCGTCGCCGGAATGGGGAGCGATGATCTCGGTCGCCCGCACCTATATGCCCGACTGGTGGTGGTATTCGCTTTTCCCCGGTGCTGCGATCTTCCTCACCGTGCTCGGCTTCAACCTTCTGGGCGATGGCCTGCGTGACATTCTCGATCCAAGGAGCCGCGACCGATGACAGCTCTGCTCGACATTAAGGACTATCGGCTCGATATCGGCACGTTCGACGGTCCGGTGCATGTGCTGAAGGGCATCAATCTTTCCGTCAATCGTGGCGACACGCTCGGCATTGTCGGCGAAAGCGGCTCGGGCAAGACGGTGCTGGTGCGTTCGGTGCTCGGCATCGGTCCGCGCAATTCGAAGGTCGTCGAAGGCTCGATCTCGTTTGACGGGCAGGACATTACCAACCTGCCGGAAAAGGACTGGACAAAGATCCGCGGTATCCGCATCTCGATGATCTTCCAGGATCCGATGACCTATCTGAACCCGCTCTTCACAATCGGGCGGCAGATTTCCGATGTCATCGCGGCGCATGAGAAGGCAGCCGGTGCAGGTGTTTCCTCCAAGGCCGCGCGTCGTGCCCGCACCGAGGAACTGCTCGATCAGGTCGGCCTGCCGAACCCGTCCATGCTGTTTTCTCAATATCCGCACCAGCTTTCCGGCGGCATGCGCCAGCGCATCCTGATCGCCATGGCGCTGGCCGGAAAACCGGACATCCTGATCGCGGACGAACCGACGACGGCACTCGACGTGACGGTTCAGGCGCAGGTGCTGGATCTGATCAACTCGCTGGTCGAAAAGCTCAACCTCACCGTCATCATGATCAGCCACGACATCGGCGCAATCGCCACCGTCGCGAAACGTTGCGCGGTGATGTACAAGGGCGAGATCGTCGAGCAGGGACTGACGCAGGACATCCTCAATCGTCCGCAGCACGAATATACGCAGCGCCTGCTTGCCGCCGTGCCGGATATCGATGTCGAGCCAGAGCGGGTTGCAGCTCAGGCTGCGGATGCAAAGCCCGCCAAGCGCGGCAATCTTCTGGAAGCCATCGACCTGAAAAAGGTCTATCGCAGCCAGTCCGGCACCGATTTCACGGCGGTCAATTCGATCAGTCTTGCAGTGAAGACCGGCGAAATCTTCGGCGTGGTCGGCGAAAGCGGATCGGGCAAGTCGACGCTTGCGCGCATGCTGATGCGACTGATCGAGCCGACATCCGGCGACATCATCTTCGACGGGCAGAACATTTCCGGCCTGTCGGGCGAGCCGCTCAGGCAGATGCGCCGGCACATGCAGTTCGTCTTCCAGAACCCGCATTCGGCGCTCAACGGTCGCCACACGATCGGCGATGCGATCGGCGAGCCGCTCAGGATACAGACGAATATGAGCCGGCGGGATATCGAGGCACGGGCGGAAGCGCTGCTCGACATCGTACAACTGCCGAAAATGTTCAAATATCGCTATCCGCACGAGCTTTCCGGCGGCCAGAAGCAGCGTGTCTGCATCGCCCGGGCGATTGCGCTCAACCCGCGTCTGCTGATCCTCGACGAGCCGACTTCGGCGCTCGACATCTCGGTTCAGGCGCAGGTGCTGGACTTCCTGCAGGAACTGCGCTCCGAGCTGAACCTCACCTATGTGTTCATCTCGCACAATCTCGCCGTCATCCGGCAGATCTGCGATCATACGATCGTGATGAAGCGCGGCGAGATCGTCGAACAGGGGGATACCGAGCAGATCTTCCTGTCGCCGCGCGAGGAATACACCAAGGCGCTGATTGAGAGCGGGCGGAAGACGTCGCAGGCTGCCAATCTTCAGGCGTAAATCGAGCCGCCACTGGAGCTATACAGAACCCTGTACCACTTGTGGTGCAGGGTTTTCTCATCTCGGATAAACGGATTTGCTCTGTCTCAAGATATTCCGGCGATTGTTTGCCAGTTGAAATTCCGGGCGTGAGGCGCAATTTCTTCGCAATTGCGAAGCAGACCTGAAACGGTTTCTCGGCCCATGCTTGAGGTCATTATCCGCTTGCCGGTTCTGTCGATTTCAGGGAGTTCGTCTTTGACTACCACCCCCTACATGCTTCTGACCGGTGCCAGCCGCGGCATTGGCCATGCGACCGTTAAGCTGTTCATGGAACATGGCTGGCGGATCTTAACGGTTTCGCGGCAGCCGTTTTCCGAGGAATGCCGCTGGCCTTCGGCACGCGAGAGCCATATCCAGGCAGACTTGGCCGACCTCTCCAGCATCGATGCCCTCGTTGAAGAGGTGCGGCAACGTTTGCCCGACGGCAAGCTGGCCGCACTTGTGAACAATGCCGGGATTTCTCCCAAAGGGGCCGATGGCGCAAGATTGGGTGTTGCCGGCACGGATGCAGATACCTGGACGAAGGTGCTGAACGTCAACCTCATCTCGACGGCGCTTCTGGCGCGGGCGTTGATACCAGAGCTTGAGGCGGCGAAAGGTTCGATCGTCAACGTCACCTCGATTGCTGGTTCCCGCGTGCACCCCTTCGCGGGCGTTGCCTATGCGGCCTCCAAGGCGGGCCTCGCGTCACTGACCCGCGAACTTGCGCATGAATTCGGCCCGCGCGGCGTGCGCGCCAACGCGATTGCGCCGGGCGAGATCGCCACATCGATCCTGTCGCCGGGAACCGATGAACTGGTGCAGGCCGAGGTACCGTTGGGCCGGCTCGGCACAACCGCGGAAGTTGCCAAAACCATCTATTTCCTCTGCACCGACCAATCGTCCTATATCAATGGTGCGGAAATCCACATCAATGGCGGCCAGCACGTTTGAGTATGGTTCAGCTCTCGGCCAGCGCCGTTAGCTTCCCGTAGTTTTCGGCCGATAGCGGAATACCGTCCTTTTCCGCCTTGGCGCGGGTCACATGACGACGGTCGCCGGGCAGGCGTTCCTGGCCGGCTTCCAGCACGANNCAGATACCGGCGACACGTTCGGCAAAGACGTCGTTGCCGCCACGTGCAGGATCGATGACGATGAAGAACTGGCCGGTGAATGGTGTCTGGGCGCCCTTGTGTCCGCTCCAGTCGAACTCGCCGGAGAAGTAGCCGCCGGTCAGCGCGGCGCTGAGGATTTCCACCATCAGGGCGATGGAATTGCCCTTGTGGCCGCCGAAGGGCAACAGCGCACCGCCGTCGAGGATTTCCTTCGGATCATTGGTCGGCTGGCCATCCCGGTCGACACCCATGCCGGGTTTCAGGTCGTGGCCGGCACGGGCGGCGATCTGTACGTCGCCATGGGCGATTGCGCTAGACGCCTGGTCGAACACGAAGGGGGCGGCGCCTGCGCGCGGCGAGGCGAAGGCGACCGGGTTGGTGCCGAAGACGGCCTTTTTGCCGCCATGCGGCACCACGCAGGCCATGCTGTTGACCATGCTGAGCGCAACAAATCCTTCATCGGCAAAGGGTTCGACATCCGGCCAGAGCGCGCTGAAATGGTGCGAACGGCGGATGGCGAGGACGGCGACGCCATTTGTCCTGACCTTTTCGATCAGCAATGGGCGGGCGGCCAGCATGGCCGGCTGGGTGAAGCCGCCTTTGGCATCGACACGCACGAAAGCGGGGCCGACATCCTCGACTTCCGGAACCGCCTTGCCATCGACCCAGCCGCTGTTCAGGGAGGAAACATAACCGGCCATGCGGAAAATGCCGTGGCTGAGCGAGCCGTCACGTTCGCAGGAGGCGCAGTTTTCCGCGAGAATTCTTGCGTTGTGTTCCGAGACGCCATTGCGAACGAAAATCTTCTGCAGCAGCGCCACGAGGTCGGCATAGGAGAGATGGATGTCGGTGGGTTGGGTCAAGTCATTTTCCTTGCGTCGTCCTTCAGGCGCTGATCCGTTGCCGTAAGAAGATACAAACTAAGAGGCACGGTTCAACCGGCTTTGTGGTGCATGCGCGGTGAGGTTTCCGGTTCAGAGCGACGCCTTTTCGTAGGTGACCTTGCCGTCGCAGATCGTCACGATCGGCCGGATCGAGGCGAGATCTTGGGGGGCTGTGGTCTCGACATTCGCGGATAGGACGACGACATCGGCGAGATAACCGGGCTTCAGCATGCCCTTGCGGTCTTCCATGAACTCCACGTGGGCGCTGGTGCTGGTATAGGCAGCGAGCGTTTCCGCCAATGTCAGGCGTTGGTCCGGCAGGTCGTCGGCCCAGCGCTGTCGCGTCATCGCATCGTGGATGCAGCCCATCGGGTCGAGCGGCGAGACCGGCCAGTCGGTGGCGAAGACGATCTCCGCGCCGGCATCTGCAAGCGTTCTCCAGGCAAAGGCGAGCGGCCAGCGATTGCGGCCGATGAAGGAGAGATAGGGTTCGAGCGGCAGGCCGGCATTGCCGGATGGGTGGGTCGGCTGCATGGAGGCGATCACGCCGAGTTTCTTAAAGCGCGGTACGTCGTCCTGGTGGATGACCTCGATATGTTCGATGCGGTTGCGGGCATCACGCTTGCCGTTCGCCTCCGATGCGGCCTCGTAGGCGTCGAGCACCATGCGCACCGCACCGTCGCCGATCGCGTGGACGGCGACCGGAAGCTTCAGCCGGTCTGCCTCCGTGACGATTTCGTTGAGATGCTGCTGGGAAAACAGCGGATCGCCCTTCCAGCCGGGGCGATGGGCGTAGTCGTCGAGGAAAACGGCGCTTTCGCCTTCGGTTACGCCATCAATGAACATCTTGACGAAATCGCAGCGCAGCCGATCCGAGTTGAAGTGGTCACGCCAGAGGGCTGCTTTTTCCGCAAGGTCGGAAAGCGGCATGAAATTCTTCATGTGATAGGGCATGCGCACCCGGGCCGGCAGGCCTGTGGTGTTCTCGATCTCGTCGAGAATTTCCAGCTGGTAGAGATTGCCGTCCATGTTCTGGATCGAGGTTATGCCAAGCGATGCGCAATAGGCGAGGCCATCGCGGATGATGTCGAGATCGATGGCGCGTTCCTGTGGCGTCACACTTTCAGGTTCGCCGCCGGTGCCGATGCCCAGCCCCTCGCGACCACCGGTTTCGCTCAGATCGAAGACCGGCTGCATGGCGTCGGCTTCGCGCAGTTCTCCCGAGGCGAGGCCGTCCTCGCCCATGACGACCTCGTTGCCGACGCCGACCTGTCTGCCGTGCAGGAGGCCGGCGAGTTCGAGCGCTTTGGTATTGGCCCAGGCGGTGTGGTGGTCCGGGGCGATCATCGCGAACGGGCGGTCGGAGATGACCCGGTCGAGATCGTGGCGGGGGGTGCGCTCGGTCTCCGACAGGATCGTGTAATCGGCGGAGCGGGCGAGAAGCAGCTTCAAGTCAGGGTTCTCGGCTGCATAGTCCTCGACCTTGGCCTTCAGCTCGTCAAAGCCTTTGACTTTGTAGAGCGACAGCTGGCGAAGGCCGACCGAGCCCATGAAGATGTGCATATGGGCTTCGTTGAAGCCGGGCAGGACCGTTCCGCCCGCCGCATCGATCACGCGCGTTTCAGGGCCTCTCAAGGCCTCAATCTTGTCATTGGAGCCTATGGCAAAGATCGAGTTGCCGGCGATCGCGATGGCTTCCGCCTTCGGTGCTGCCTCGTCCATGGTCAGAAGGCGAGCGTTGAGGACTATGATATCTGCAAAGGGCTGCATGCGTGTTCCTCAAAGTGCCAGGCGGCAGAGGGTTCGGAAGAAGGCGAGATTGTCCTGTTTGAGCTCGTCATCGAGCGGATTGGGCTGGGACGACAGCTTGACGATGACCGCTTCGTTTTCAGGATCGACATAAAGCCACTGGCCATGGATGCCGATGGCGCAATGGGCGCCGTCCGGCTCGCCGGTCTGGTACCATTGGCTGCGGTAACGACCGTTCGGCATGGTCGCGCTGTTCGATGCCTTCCAGGCTTCCGGATCGCCATTTTCAAGCATGTCGGAAATCCAGGCTTTCGGAATGATCTGTTTGCCATCGGCGGCACCACCG
>DLSX01000175.1:11082-11735 GCA_002500765.1 Neorhizobium sp. UBA7851 | reverse complement strand
ACCGATGGCCGCGGCGGCGCCGGCATGGGCCAGCAGCGTTTTGCCCCGCTCAACAGCTGGCCCGACAACGTCAATCTCGACAAGGCCCGCCGTCTTCTCTGGCCTATAAAGCAGAAATACGGCAACAAGATTTCCTGGGCCGATCTTCTGATCCTGACCGGCAACGTCGCGCTGGAATCTATGGGCTTCAAGACTTTCGGTTTCGCCGGTGGCCGCGCCGATGTCTGGGAGCCGGAAGAGCTTTACTGGGGTCCGGAAGGCACCTGGCTGGGTGATGAGCGTTACAGCGGCGAACACGAGCTGGCCGAGCCGCTCGGTGCCGTGCAGATGGGTCTCATCTACGTCAACCCGGAAGGCCCGAACGGCAATCCAGACCCGCTCGCATCCGCCCGCGACATCCGCGATACCTTCGCCCGCATGGCGATGAACGACGAGGAAACCGTAGCGCTGATTGCCGGCGGCCACACATTCGGCAAGACCCACGGTGCCGGTGATGCATCCTTTGTCGGCATCGATCCGGAAGGCGGCGAGCTCGAGGCCCAGGGCCTGGGATGGTCGAGCAAGTTCAACAGCGGTGTCGGTCGCGATGCGATCGGCAGCGGTCTGGAAGTCACCTGGTCCCAGACGCCGACCCAGTGGAGCAACTACTTCTT
>DLSX01000175.1:0-11025 GCA_002500765.1 Neorhizobium sp. UBA7851 | reverse complement strand
GATCCGATCTACGAAAAGATCTCGCGCCGCTTCCTCGAAAATCCGGCCGAATTCGCCGATGCCTTCGCCCGCGCCTGGTTCAAGCTGACCCATCGCGACATGGGGCCGAAGGTTCGTTACCTCGGTCCGGAAGTACCGGCCGAAGACCTGATTTGGCAGGATGTCATTCCGGCGGTCGACCATCCGCTCATCGACGACGCGGATATCGCCTCGCTGAAGGAAAAGGTTCTGGCAACCGGTCTTTCCGTGCAGGAACTGGTCTCGACCGCCTGGGCGTCGGCTTCGAGCTTCCGTGGTTCGGACAAGCGCGGCGGTGCCAACGGTGCCCGCATCCGTCTGGAGCCGCAGAAGAACTGGGAAGCCAACCAGCCGGAGCAACTTGCCAAGGTGCTCGGAGTGCTCGAAGGCATTCAGCAGGCTTTCAATACTGCCAATTCGGGCGGCAAGAAGATTTCGATGGCTGACTTGATCGTGCTTGCGGGTGCAGCCGGCGTCGAGAAGGCGGCGAAGGCGGGGGGCCACAGCGTCGTCGTGCCAGTTACGCCGGGTCGTGCCGATGCCTCGCAGGAACAGACCGATGTCGCTTCCTTCGCAGCGCTCGAGCCACGCGTCGATGGCTTCCGCAACTACGTCAACACCAGGCGTCTTCAGTTCCTCAAGGTTGAAGAAGCGCTAGTCGACCGGGCACAGTTGCTGACGCTGACGGCACCGCAGATGACGGTATTGCTCGCTGGCCTGCGTGTGCTGAAGGCCGGTGCGCCGCAGCATGGCGTATTCACCGACAGGCCGGAAGCGCTGACGAACGACTTCTTCGTCAATCTTCTCGACATGGGAACGGTCTGGGCACCGAAGTCTGGCGAGAGCGGCGTCTATGAAGGCCGTGATCGCACGTCGAACGAACTGAAGTGGACCGGAACGCGCGTCGACCTGATCTTCGGTTCGCACTCGCAACTCAGGGCGATCGCGGAAGTCTACGCCCAGTCCGACGCCAGGGAAAAGTTTGTCAAGGACTTCGTCACGGCATGGGTAAAGGTGATGAACGCCGATCGGTTTGATCTGGTCTGATCGACCTCTGGTTCCGGGTGAGTTTTCTTGCCCGGAACCTTTTACCTGGCTCGGTCGCAAGTAACCGGTCGGCGATCGTGGTCTCCGCCCGGTGATGTGGAGGCGGTTCAGATCCTGGTCTGGATTATTTGTCGACGCTTGCCGTTGTCATCATATCCGCAGATGATCCTGAAAAACCGGCAAAAAGTGCCAGCGTGCCATGCAAGAGCCCGCCCCACATCATGATCGATAAGGCAAACACCACGATTATATTGCGAAGGCGAGACGACATGGGGACCTCTTGAATGATGCCCTAATGTGCCATCTGGAAGTTTGCGCCAAGTGAACCGAAATGGTTAGCGATCTGCGACGAAAATGCCAAGCATTTCGAATTGCTGGCCGTCGGCACCAAGGCTGACGGCCAGTGAAGCCTGTTTCAGGCGTGGTCTTTTCCCACACCGTGATAGGTAAACCCATGCGGCTCGACCTCATGCGCACGGTAGACATTGCGCAGATCGACGAAGACCGGAGCGTTCATGATCGTCTTTAGCCGGTCGAGATCGAGTGCCCGGAACTCGTTCCATTCGGTGACGAGAACCGCGACATCCGCACCTTCCGCCGCCTCATAAGGGTCGGCGGTGAAGTCGATCTCCATCATCTGCCTTGCGTTTTCCATGCCTTCCGGATCGTAGCCGGAGACGATCGCGCCCGCGTCCTTCAGCGTCTGCACGATGGCAATCGCCGGGCTGTCGCGCATGTCGTCGGTATTCGGCTTGAAGGTCAGGCCGAAGATCGCAACCTTCTTGCCGCGCACATCGCCGCCCGCTGCCGCGATCACCTTGCGGCCCATGGCGCGCTTGCGGTTGTCGTTGACGGCAATCGTCGTCTCTATCAGGCGCACCGGGCTTTCATAGTCCTGCGCGGTCTTGGCGAGAGCCAGTGTGTCCTTCGGGAAGCAGGAGCCGCCGTAACCCGGACCGGCATGAAGAAACTTCGAGCCGATACGGCCATCAAGTCCGATGCCGCGCGAAACGTCCTGCACATCCGCGCCGACCCGTTCGCACAGATCGGCGATCTCGTTGATGAAGGTGATCTTCATCGCAAGGAAGGCATTGGCCGCATATTTGATCAGCTCGGACGTGCGACGCGAGGTAAACAGGATCGGTGCCTGGTTGAGATAGAGCGGCCGATAGACCTCGTTCATGACGGGACGCGCGCGTTCGTCGGAAATGCCGACGACGATACGGTCCGGCCGCTTGAAGTCCTCGATCGCGGCGCCCTCGCGCAGGAATTCCGGGTTGGAGACAACTGCGAAATCCGCATCCGGGTTGCTTTCGCGGATGATCCGTTCGACCTCGTCGCCGGTGCCGACCGGCACGGTCGACTTGGTGACGACGACGGTGAAGCCCTTCATCGCCTCGGCGATTTCCTTGGAAGCCGCATAGACATAACCAAGGTCCGCATGACCGTCGCCACGGCGCGAAGGCGTGCCGACGGCGATGAACACGACATCGGCTTCGGCAACAGCCGGCGCAAGTTCGGTGGTGAACGAGAGGCGGCCGGCCTTGACGTTGGTTTCGACCAGCGCATCGAGACCCGGCTCGAAGATCGGGATGACGCCGTTCTTCAGCGCCTCGATTTTCTCTTCCGCCTTGTCGACACAGATCACCTTGTGACCGAAATCGGCAAAGCATGCCCCAGACACAAGCCCGACATAACCCGAGCCAACCATGACGATGCGCATATGACTGCCTTCCTATCAAATAGCGTCTATCGATCGATTAAGACCTTGCCTCGACAGATCGATGACACCGCAGTCGGCAACATAGGTGCCGACGACATTCTTCGTTAGGTCAGCTATTACCCTCGACCGAACTCGTCGACAATCCGGATGATGTCGTCTTCCCCGAGATAGGAGCCGGTCTGCACTTCGATCATTTCGAGCATGATCTTGCCTGGATTGGCGAGACGATGGACTTCGCCCTGGGGAATGTAGACGGACTCGTTTTCCCGCACGATCCTGATTTCATCGCCGATCGTCACCTCCGCCGTTCCCTTGACGCAGATCCAGTGTTCGGACCGGTGATGGTGCTTCTGCAGCGACAGCTTCTTGCCCGGCGTGACGAAAAGCCGCTTCACCTGGAAACGGTCGCCATTGAGGATCGAGGTGTAGCCGCCCCAGGGGCGATAGGATGTCGGATGGGTCTGGGTCAGTGCCGCGGTGACCTTGGTCGATGCAAGTTTCTTCACCAGCGAGCCGACGCTCTGGCTCTCGTCGAGCTTGCCGACATAGACCGCATCCTCGCTGGCGATGACGGCGACACCGTCTAGGCCCTGTACGGCGAGATGGCTGGTGCGCGACATCACGAGCGAATTGCGGGTGTTGACCACCGTGGCATTGCCGAGCGCGACATTGCCGTCGGTATCCTGCTTGCCGAGCTTCCACACCGCATCCCAGCTGCCCATGTCGGACCACGAGAAGGAGGAGGGGACGACGGCGGCATTCGCCGTCTTTTCCATGATCGCATAGTCGATGGAAATATCGGTCGCCTTACCGAATGCCTCGGCATCGAGACGCACGAAATCGAGATCGTTCTGGGCCTTGGCAACGGATGCCGCCGCCGCATCGGCCACAGCCGGCGCGTATTTCTGCATTTCCGACATGACCTGGGCTACGCCGAACATGAAGATGCCCGAATTCCACAGGAAGCCGCCGGCCTCGAGCATGGAGGCCGCCTTGTCCACATCCGGCTTCTCGACGAAGCGCTTTACCGCTTTGGCGCCGTCGCCGAGATCCTCGCCGACTTCGATATAACCGTAACCGGTCGCCGGTTCGGTCGGCATGATGCCGAAGGTGACGAGTTTGCCGGCCTTTGCGGTCTTCAATGCGATATCGATCGCTTCCTGATAGCTCTCGCCGGGCACGATCTCATGGTCGGAAGCGAGAACCTGGATGATGGCATCGTCACCGAACTTGCCGATCACGAATGCGGCAGCGGCAGCGACGGCCGGCGCGGTATTGCGCGCCGTCGGCTCCAGCACGACGCCGGCAAGCTTGATGCCCAGTTCGCGGGCCTGTTCTGCCACGAGAAAGCGGAAATCCTCGTTGGTGATCACGACCGGCGCCTCGTAAAGACTGCTGTCGGAGATCCGTTCCAGCGTCTTCTGGAACAGGCTGAGATCATCGGTGAACTGGATGAACTGTTTTGGCGCGCTTGCACGCGAAAGCGGCCACAGACGTGTTCCCTTGCCGCCCGCCATGATTACCGGAATGATCTTTTCAGTCATGCTCGCCCCGCCTTGTGCCGTTCTATGTTCAGTGCCGGAATTGTCTTGAAATGTCGCGTTCGGTCGCAAAGCGCCGGATCAGCGCCAGACCATCATCAAGCAGTGCCGCTGCCGCTTCTTCCGTTCGCGCTTCGACATAGCAGCGCATCTCGGGCGCATTTCCCGACGGGCGCAGATGGATGACGCGGCCGTCTTCTAGAGCGGCTCTCAACCCGTCGATATCGCTTGTTCTTGCGACGGTGCCGATCGGTGACAGGAACATATTGAGGTTCCTGTCCGATTGCCGGAGGTGAGCCATCAATGCCGCACTCGTTTCGATCGGAAAATTTTCCAGCCGGTCCGCCATGGCAACCGGCATGCGAAAATCTTCCGCCAGTTGTGAAAGGCGCAGCTTCTTTTGAGCGGCGAGCGAGAGAGGTGCCAGTATAGGCAGGAAACTGTCGCGAGTCGGCAATGCGCGGATGGATCCGCCGGGCAAAGAAAAGCTGGAAGCCGTCAGCAGACCGCCATTGGCCTCGAAACCCATGACCCGCTCACGTCCCTCAGCCAAAGCCTCGCTCATTCCGGCAATGACGAAAGGTGAGCCTACCCGCGTGCGAACAACCTGGAAAGCGCCATTCGCCTCTATGCCGGAATTGGAGGTGACCGGGGTCACGACCACGTCCGCGTAGAGAAAGAGCGATGAGATCAAGCCGAGCAGGTCACCGCGCAAGGGCTCGCCTTTCTCGTCGGACAGGAGAGGGCGGTCGCCATCGCCATCGGCTGAAACGATGGCGTCGAGGCCGTGATCCTGAGACCATTGGCGCAGCGATGCGATCGTCTCAGGTGAAACCGCTTCGGTATCGACAGGAATGAAGTCCTCGGAAAAGCCGAGTTCGACAACCTCGGCGCCGTAACCGCGGATCGCCTCGACCAGCAGGTCGCGTGCGACTGTCGAATGCTGATAGACGCCGATCTTCAACCCGGTAAGGGCACTCGCCGGCAGGATGGACATCACGCGTTTGGTGAAAAGCGCATTCGCGGCGTCGCTCCGATCTGGAGCCGTGCCCGGCGTTGCATCGATTTCGCTATCTGCCATTTCTGCGGCGATTGCCGAAATCTGCAATTCGTCCTGCTTGTCGATCTCGCCGTCGGCCCGGTAGAATTTGATGCCGTTGCGATCGGCCGGAATATGCGATCCGGTGATCATCAGAGATGCGGCGCCGGTCTCCAGCCCGTAAAGCGCAAGCGCCGGTGTCGGCAATGCGCCACAATCGAGCGGCGCGAGCCCTGCGCGCTGAAGCGCACCGATGCAGGTTGCGGCGATGGACGGGCTGGACGAACGAAAGTCACGCCCGATCAGGATATGATGTCCGGGCTTGGCAAGGCCGCTTCTGATCAGGTGGGTTGCGAATGCCTGCGCATAAAGTGCTGATGCACGACCTTCGAGATCGGTAACCAGGCCTCTCAGTCCGCTCGTGCCGAATTTCATTGCCAATCCACTAAGTTGCAATCCCCATATACTAGACGATACGCTCGGATCTCGCCTGCTTTTCAGGAAACATATTTAACGTCAAAATCTTATGATGGTCAGCAGAAAAAATGTGCGGGTTGAAGGCCTGGCCGCAATGGGGTCGGCATTGTGATCGCTGATGAGGTGTCGGCGTCGGTCACCAATGAATGAGGCCGGCCATGGTCAAAACCCGTTGCCGCCCTTGAGTTCGGAATAGACGGTTCCTGCCATGATGGAAATATCCATCCAAAGCGAGAAATTCTGCACATAGTGGAGGTCGCAGGCTATCCGCGCTCTTGCCTTTGATGCCCGGTCGGTCGGTCCTCGCAATCCACGCATTTGGGCAAGTCCGGTCATGCCCGGCCGCATGGCGTGCCGATCATTATAGTTCGGGACCAGTTCTTCATAGGGAATGCCGGCCGCAAGCATGCCGACGGCATGGCAGCGGGGGCCAACAAGCGACATGTCGCCTTTCAGCACATTCAGCAATTGTGGCAATTCGTCGATATTCAGGCGTCGTATGACGCGGCCAACTCTAGTGATGCGCGGATCGTTCTGTACCGTCTGCGCCACACCCGAATGATCGCATTGATCAACATACATCGAGCGGAACTTGTAGATCCTGATCAGCGCGCAGTCCTTGCCCCAGCGGTTCTGCCGAAAGCAGACAGGCCCCCTGCTTTCGAGCTTGATCAGCAGGCACACCGTCAGCAGAACAGGGGCGAGAATTACCAGTGCGCTGGCGGAAATAACGATATCCATCGCTCTTTTGGCCGCAAGATGCCAATAAATCCGGGCACGCGTATGGCTCAATCCCATTTGCGATACATCGCTATTGGGGGATAAAACTTCGGGTCCGTCCAATTGTAGGGTGTTCACTGGATTCACCATGCAACTATATTATCGATCAACTTTACGGTGATCTAATAGCGCACAAGTTTCTCGCTGTCAGCGAAGAAATTAAAAAATAGTTAAATACGATGTTGGATCAAACGTATTTACTTTGTTTGGACGCGAACTAAGATGAAAAATTCCAAGTAATAGTCACAAAAGAATGTGTTTTTATATTAGATTTTCGTGTTATTTCGGCCGGAAACGCTTGTCTTTCCGGCTTGTGATTGCTGCTTGTGGAAGATATGCCTCTGCCTGCGTGAATATCGGGTTTGCTGCCAAGGCGTGTTGTTGCTGGAGTTGATGGCTACCAGAAATAAATCAGTGACCCGATCGCGAACGCCCAAACCGTCAGCGAGATACCGAAAACCAGAAGATAATTTTTAAAGCGCCTTGTCATGATTTCAATAATAGCTCGGCTTGGCGCATGGTTAAAACCCGACCAACGCTTATGGCTTATAGTTCGTTAACCGGGAGGAACGCATCTCGCGCCAATTCGGGAATGCGTTTGAAAACAGCACGTTTTGCCTGTGGATGGCCAATCGATCGGCTCATGCTGAAGCGGCGGTCAGGGCTGTCTCTCCGCACCTGAAGAAATGTTTATCGATTTGGGCGCAAATCAACCGTCGTCCGTGTCGCGAGGATCGGTACATGGATTATCGAGCCAAGACCGCTACAGTAATTTCTTTTTTTACTGTGTTCTATGCTTCCGTCCCATCCGCGACTTGGTTACAAGCTCGCGCCATTGAGTATTGTATGAAAATTTCGAAGCTGTCTTGCGAGGCTTGGTTACGGCTTTGCTGGAAGAGGTCAGGACTGTTCAAGGACTGATTTGGAAGTTTGGGGGAGGGCAGAAGAGATAATGTCGGGACTTCCGCTAGAGCGCGCCGGACGCAGGACGTTGCGTGGCATATTGGTTTTTCTCTTCTGGGCGCCGATCCTGATCGGGCTCTTGAATTACGGTGCCGTCGAAATTCAGGTCGTGGTTTTGATGATCTTGCCGGTATTTTCGGTGATCGCTGTCGTATCGGTCACGAGCGGCATACCGGACCCGACCAGGCCGGCAGTAGTCTTTGCAGTCGTTCTGCTTGTCATGGTTTTCGGGTGGGTTGTCCTGCAGGTCGCGTCTCTGCCGTCCGGTCTCCTTGCGCAGCCCGCCTGGCAGGATGTTGCAGAGATTTCCTCGGATACGGCAGGCAGCATTTCGCTGACGCCCGGTGACGACTGGCCTTCCGCTCTGCGGGTCGCTCTGCCGCTCGGAATTTTCATCCTTTCCTTGTTGCTGTTCGATACCGACGATCGGGCTGTCGGTGCGGTCAACGTTCTTGCTGTGTCCGGTGGCATCGTGTCGGTTCTGTCGATCCTGCAGTTCGAACTTGCGCCCGATACTTTGCTTTTCGGCCCCAAGATCGCCTATCTGGACAGCCTGACCGGATTTTTTGTCAACCGAAATACGGCTGCCACATATTTCGGTCTGGTTGTATTGCTAAATCTTGCCTTGATGCTCCGCGCGCTAAGCGATCCGGGCCTTCGCCTGGACGATCTGCAACGCTGGTGGCATCGTGAGCGCAAATTGCCGGCGCTTGGTTATGGTTTCTGGTGTTCGGCCTCGCTCGTTGCTCTTATGTTGACGAAGTCACGCGCCGGCCTTCTTTCCAGTGTTCTTGCCGTCTCCCTTCTGCTTGTGCTTCGGCTTTTCCGCCGGTCGAGAAGGCACGGAATGGGTCGGCCGCTTCCGGTATCCACGATTGTCCCGTGGCTGAAGCGTGGCATCCAGATGCTTGCAATTGCGCTCCTCCTGTTTCTTTTACTCCAGATGTTGGGGGGGCGGACGTTGCTGCGGGCTGAAGCGCAAGGTTTCGGCGACAGTCGCTATTGCGTCATGCCTGGCATTGTGATGGCAATCGCAGGACATTTTCCCTGGGGCACGGGTCTGGCAAGTTTCGAGGATGTCTTTCCCGGCTATCGCGATCCGGCATGCGGCCTTTATGGCTTGTGGAACCGAGCTCACAATCTCTACCTCGAGGGCGCTTTCACCTTGGGTATCATGTTTGTGGTCGCCACTGCGGCGACATTTACGACGCTCGTCCGCTTCTTCTCCACAGGCCTGCATCGGCGGCGAGGCCTGCGCTTCGGGCCGGAACTCGGCCTTTCCGCGCTTGCTCTGGTCGCAATCCATTCGGCGTTCGATTTTTCGCTTCAGATCCCGGGGATGGCTGTTATCCTTGCGGCCTTGCTTGCTCCGCTTCTAACGATCAGTCTCAATCCACCGGGAAATTCATCGCAAGCCCGGTGATTCGAAGCGTTATGATTATGTATCACGTGTAGATTGTACGATCTTCTGTCGTTTATTGTCATGGAGCGATGATTTTTTCTTTCGTTCGGCTCCCGTTGAGGAAAACACCATGAAAATGATTTAAGACGAGGCGTCGGGTAAGGACGTCGGGCGTTAACTAACGGTTTGAACATTCATCTTTTCAATCCCGGCAAGGGATTAACTTGCACGAAACCATTCGTTATTCGTGTGTTTATAATCTGTTGCGAGGGTGCAACAGATCGTCGGCAAGAACTACTTGTTTCAATTTGGTCAGGGTAAGTGGTCTGGCCAGAACAGGCTGTTCATGCTTATTGGCGACGGGTTTCAGGGGATAAAAAGTGAAAATCAAAGCCGCCGCTACTTTCTTCATCATGTCGACGACGGCGTTGACGAGCTGCACATCACTCCCGAGCTCCGGTCCGGCGGCCAAGGATGTCGAGGCGCAGGCGACTGCGAAGGTGACGTCTGCGAAGAAGTCGCAAGCTGTCGGCATTGACTACGCTCTGGTCGATCTCAACAAGACGGTTCTGAACTTCGTCCAGTCGGCGACGACGACGTCGCTTGTCGGCGGCTTCGGTGGCGGGCGCGGTGGCGCCCCGAGCCTGCCGCTCGGCGTGGGTGACATCGTCCAGGTTTCCATCTTTGAATCGCAATCCGGTGGCTTGTTCATCCCCAACGATGCGGGCAGCCGTCCCGGCAACTATGTAACGCTGCCGCAGCAGACCATCGATCGCGACGGTACGCTCAGCGTTCCCTATGCCGGCCGTGTTCGCGCCTCCGGTCGTCCAGTCGAGGATGTCCAGCGTGATATCGAGGACGTCCTGGCAAACCGTGCAATCGAACCGCAGGTCGTCATAACCAAGGTCGAGAGCCGTTCGGCTCAGGTTGCCGTCCTGGGCGATGTGCGCACACCATCGAAGATTGAATTGACGGAAGCCGGTGAGCGCGTCCTGGATGTCCTGTCGGAAGCTGGCGGCTTGAGTGCGCCGGGCGTCGAAACCTACGTGACCCTCCAGCGTCGCGGCAAGTCCGCAACCATCCAGTACGATCATCTCGTGGCGACGCCCTCGGAAAATATCTATGTCGCACCCGGCGATACGATCCTCGTTGATCGCGAGCGCCGCACCTATCTGGCCTTCGGTGCTTCCGGCCTGAATGGTCGCTTCGATTTCGAAGAATCAAACTTGACACTGGGTGAGGCCCTCGGCAAGGCTGGCGGCCTTCTCGATTCCCGCGCCAACCCCGCCCAGCTCATGCTCTATCGCACGGTTGAAAAGGGCTTCCTGTCGAAGCTCGGCGTCGATACGGCAAAGTTTACAGGCGATACTGTCCCGGTCATCTTCCGCGCCAACCTGCGTGATCCGGGCGCCTTCTTCGCGGTGCAGAAGTTCCCGATGCAGGACAAGGATGTCATCTACGTATCGAATTCCGACTCCGTAGAAGTCCTGAAGTTCCTGGAAATCCTGAACTCTGTAACGTCGACGGCTTCGGGCGTAACGTCTGATGCGGTATCCACGCGTGACGCCATTCGGGATCTACGCTGAGGTAAGTATCAAGCGCTCGTCAGCGTTAACTTTGGCTTAACCTTTGACTTGATTGCCTCATGTATCCATGCAAAAGCTGCAGTCGAAGTGCCTCAGGTGGAGAAGTATAATGCGTGCTTGTTATATCCAAAACATCACTAGGATCGCCGCCGCAGGTGCGATAATTTCAGCAATACTTTCGGTTGCAGGGGCTAATGCTCAAACAACTGCTCCAGCTGCGGGATGTTTCGTCGAACCCGCCAAGATGCCCAATTCCGACATCCAAGCCTTTCTTGATGCTCCGGAAGCCTTGCTGACCCAGTTTCCGTCCGGCGGCCTGACCCTGTCCAGCCAGGTTCGCTCGCTTGCCGGTTCCAGTTCCGATGCACTTGCGCCGCTGCTCGCGCTGGCCAGACAGGCAAGCCCGTCCCAGACTGCTGCGATCGGCGCCGGTCTTGCCCGCGTGGCGC
>DLSX01000173.1:9503-11174 GCA_002500765.1 Neorhizobium sp. UBA7851 | reverse complement strand
AGCCCGGTCGCCAAATGATTTTTTGGTGCGAATTGCGGAGAATTACCGGGGCAAAACAATCCGAAAGCTAGCGAGAACATTACCATCGGCTTTGACACACTTCTGTGCTCTTGAACCGCATCGAACCGTCGACCGAGTAGTTGTTGAAGGTGGCAATAAATTCATGGCAACCGCCATGCTTATCTACAGTTCAACTGGTCCACCCGATCCACCGAGCCAATGCGATGAAAATATCTGATCTGTAGGAGGCTCCCCGACAAACGGCACTATTGCATTGCAATTACGAGTCCGTGACGACGCACATCTTCTTCCTTCCCTAATGGCCGTGCAGAACAAGGATACCGAACAGGCGCGATGACTATGCTGTTGCCGCGCCCCTATCTCACCAGAAGGTGATTAAGGACCAATGCAACCTTCTTAGCCACCATCTCAAGATAAGCATCATCGCGGCCTTGAGCCGTGATGAATTGCGTACCCACCCGAAGTGCATGATGCCCGCGCTTTAACGGGTTTCTGCACGTCCCAACCAAGATCCCAACCTTCTCAAGCTCGTTCATCACGTGCGATGGGCTAAGATGTGCTACAAGCGGCACAAGTATCTGATGAGTGAACTGCTCTCCCTCGGACGGAGCCAGGACTTCGATATTCCGCTGCCATAGCGCCTGAGCAAGTATCTCGGAATTATGGCAGACCTTCGCCGCATAGGCTTTCGCGCCGAGGCGTGTTTCCTTGAGTGTGACCAGAAACGAAGGAAGCTTTCCGGCATCATAATTGGCGAGGAGTTTACGATCGATGAGATCTGCCAGCCTCGCTCCATCCTCTGCCGTGTTGCCGGCGATGATACTGTGCGGACGCCCGGCGATCGTCTTGTAGGTCGAGCTGGTTATCACATCGACACCGAGCGTGAGCGGGTTTGGAAAAGCTCCGCCCGCAATCAGGCCCGAAACATGTGAAGCATCGAAAACCGTCTTCGCGCCCACATGTCTTGCAGCATCGACCACCGGCCCCAGTTCATCCGGCTTGATCATGACCGAGCGTCCGAGCATCACCATGGCCGGCGATGTCTTGCGGATCAGTGCCGCCGCGGCCTCGGAATCCAGCCAGCACCGCTCCATGTCGAAGGGCAGGTCCAGCACTTCCAGCCCGGCAAGATCGGGCGTACCGCCGCGCCGCTGGCTCAAATGTCCGCCGTGATCGGCAGAGGGCGCAAGCAGAAGGTCACCCGGCTTGGTGAATGCATGGAAGACCGCCATGTTGGCGATCGTGCAACTCGGCAGACGCGGCTCCGCCCATTTGGCGGAAAACAGCGCGCAAATCTCCGATCTCACGGCCACTTCCAATCGCGAAACAAGATCCGTCTCCGGCTGCTCCTTGTCGAAACTCGGCCCCATGGCGGGATAGGCGCTGAGGCCCACAGCATAGGCTTTCTGCGCCGCTTCGCTTGGAAGGTTCGCCCCGGCATAGAGGACGATGCGCTCGCGCGCCAACACGTCGCTTCGCTCTGCCGCGGCCTGCAGCAGCCCGTTTTCATTCCAGACGTCGATATCCATTTTCAAGCCAGTCAGTGCACGAGGATCTTGGAGAGGAACTGCTGTGCCCTCTCGCTGCGCGGTTTGCCGAAGAAATCGTCCTTGTCGGCATCCTCGACGATCTCGCCGCGATCCATGAAGA
>DLSX01000173.1:9271-9464 GCA_002500765.1 Neorhizobium sp. UBA7851 | reverse complement strand
TGCTGCTGACCGCCGGAAAGCTGCCCCGGGAATTTCTCCGCATGGGCGGAAAGACCGACGCGATCGAGCAGCGCCGTGCCCTTCTGCATCGCCACATCCTTCGGACGCTTCAAAACCTTCACCTGCGCAAGCGCGAGGTTTTCGCGGATATTGAGATGCGGGAAAAGCTCGAAATGCTGGAACACCATGCCGA
>DLSX01000173.1:0-9236 GCA_002500765.1 Neorhizobium sp. UBA7851 | reverse complement strand
GTCGACTTGCCCGAGCCCGACGGGCCGCATACGACCACGACCTCTCCCTTGGAGACCGATGTCGAGCAATGGGCAAGGACCTGGAAATCTCCGTAGGTCTTGCTGATATCTCGAAGTGTAATCATGCTCATGGAAAAGCCCCTAGCGAATGATCGCGACACGCTTCTGCAATCGTTTGACTGCCTGCGACGCGATGAGGGAGATGACGAAATAGACAACTGCCGCGAACAGGTACATCTCAAGCAACCGGCCATCGCGCTGGGCGATCTTGGCAGCGGCGCCGAGGAAATCAGTGATCGACAGCACGTAGACGAGCGACGTGTCCTGGAAGAGGATGATGGTCTGCGTCAGTATAAGCGGCAGCATGTTTCTGAGCGCCTGCGGTAGCACGACATAAAAGAGTGTCTGCCGGTCGGTCATGCCGAGCGCGCTGGCGGCAAGCGCCTGCCCACGCGGTAGAGACTGGATGCCGGAGCGCACGATCTCGCAGAAGTAGCAGGCCTCAAACAGGGTGAAGGTAATCACCGACGACCAGAACGGATCGATCCTGACCGGGCTGGAAGAACCAGTCAGCCACTGCGCCAGGACCGGCACGAGAAAATAGAACCAGAAGATAACAAGCACGAGCGGCAGCGACCGTAAGAGGTTCACGTAACCGCCGGCGACGCCCGACAATAAACGGTTGTCGGAAAGTCGCATGACCGCCAGTAGAGTACCGAAAATCATGCCGCCGATCGCAGCGCAAAGGGTCAGCGTCAGCGTGAATGTCATACCCGTCAGGAACAGGTAGGAAAGTGCGTGGGTGATGGTCTGAAAGTCGAAGCCGGACAGCATCTCAGCGCCCCCTTCCCGCGGCACGATTGCCGCAACCCGGTATGATGGCCACCTTCTCTACGGCACGCATAGCAAAGACGATGCCCATGTTAAGCGCCAGATAGAGGACCGTTGCAGCGGCAAAGGCTTCGAACACCTGGAAAGTATTCTCCTGCATTGCACGTGCGGTACCGGTAAGCTCCACCAGACCGATCGCAATTCCGACCGAGGTGTTTTTCGTGCAACTCAGAAATTCGGATGTGATCGCCGGCACGACGATGCGATAGGCGACCGGCAGAAGCACGTAACGATAGGTTTGCGGCAAGGTCAGGCCGAGTGCCTGCCCGGCCATCTTCTGCCCTCTAGAAAGGCTCAGCAACCCGGCGCGCACCACTTCGGCCATGCGGGCCGCATGATAGAAACCGAGGCAGACCGCGGCCGTGTAGAACTGGGCATTGGGAAGCTGTTTCAGCCACATGCCGGCATCCCGCGGCAGCACTTCCGGCAGCACGAAATACCAGAGGAACATCTGCACCAGCAGCGGGATATTGCGGAAGATCTCGACGAACACCATACCGGCCGTCTGCATCCAACCGATTGGCGCAGTACGTGCCACGCCAACAATAGAGCCGAGAACGAGCGCTATGGTGAACCCGACGATTGCGGTCGCCGCCGTCCAGCCGAGCCCCCAGAAAAGCGTCGTGAGATATGTGTTGGTGCCATCGAGCGAAGGCTCGAAGAAAATCCACCAGTTCCAGTGATAATTCATGGGATGCCCGTCAAATAGCAGATCCTCCCGGCCGTAGTTCCGGCTCCAGGCCGATGGTGGCTACCGGGAGGATGAGAAATATCAGCGATATAGATCCGGGGTCGGATCGTCGGTCGGGTTGGCAATGACCTTCTTCAGTTGTGCCGACATCGGGAAATTCATGTTGATGCCCTTCGGCGGGATGGGCTGGGTGAACCACGTCTCGTAAATGCCGTTAATCTCACCGCTCTTGTAGAGGCCCTCGATCGTACCGTTGACGACAGACTTGAAGCCGTCGTCATCACGGCGAAGCATGATGCCATAGGGCTCTACCGACAGAGGATCGGACGACATCTGGTAATCCTGCGGCGCCTTTGAGGTGGCCGCAGCACCGGCAATCGACACATCGTCGAAGATCAGCGCCACGGCGCGATCGGTCTCAAGCGTCAGCATCCCCTCGGCAAGATCTTTGGCCGATAGGATTGTGAGACCAAGGTTTTCGGCGGTGTTTGCTGCGTTGATCAGCTTCACGCTCGTGGTTCCGGAAAGCGTTACCACCGTCTTGCCCTTGGCGTCTGCCATGGAGGCTACCGGCGCATCCTTCTTTGAGAGAATGCGAATGCCGGCGACGAAATTGGTGGTCGAGAAGGTCACCTGCTTCTGGCGCTCGGCATTGTTGGTCGTCGTGCCGCATTCCATGTCGATCGTGCCGTTGACCAGGAGAGGAATGCGGGTCGTGCCGGTGACCGCCATATAGCTGACCTTCAGGTCCGGCTTGCCAAGCTTGGCCTTTACCGCATCGACGACGCGCGCGCAGATTTCCATTGCATAACCAATCGGCTTCTGCTGATCGTCATAATAGGAAAATGGCATCGCCCCGTCCCGATGGCCGACAGTTATTTCACTACGCTCGGCAATCTTGGCAAGAGTGGCACTGTCTTCGGCAGCATACGCAGGCAAAGCGCCAAGCATAAGCGTCATCAGCGGAGCTGCGAGCAGTTTCATCTTCATAAAGGTTCCCCGGTTTGTTGATCCACCAGCCAAACGGCAAGTGAGCAGGTCTGTTATTGGGCCCATGCTTGGGGAAGCGGCCTCGCTCGTCAACCCAAATCGAAATAATGAATTATGAATTTATTTTTCTGCTCAAGCCGTCAGCAGAAAATACGAGATTGCCTCAGGATTAGCCCGAAGATGCCCTTTTAGTCGTCAGTTCCCGCAGTGCCCTTAGGCTCATTAAGATCATCCATAGAATGGCGGACAGCCTCTGCCGTGTTCAACACATGCTGCTTCATGATCGCCGAAAGACGTATTCTGTCACGAGCCGCAAGAGCATCGAGCATCTCGTTGTGGTCGTCGAGTGCCTGTTTCCAGTCATCGGGCAATTGGCGCATCGTGTGGCGGATATTGCGGATCTTGAGCTCCATGTTGCGATACAGCGCGATAAGGGCTGCATTGCCCGCAGCATCGAATATCGCCATGTGAATGGCGCGATTGAGCGTTGCGTATCCGAGCCGGTCGGACTGTCCGAAGGCCGCCGACATACGCTCGTGCATCCGCCGGATTTCCTCGACCTGCGGATCCGTGATTCTGTCACAGGCGAGTTCACCGGCCAACGCTTCCATGGCAGCGATGATCGGAAACAGCTCGGCCACCTCTTTATCCTCAAGAACGGCGACTCTTGCGCCCCTCTGCGGCAGAAGCTCGAGCATGCCTTCCGCAGCAAGCGCCTTTAGTGCCTCCCTGAGCGGCGTGCGCGAGATATCGAATTTCTCGCACAGCTCCTTTTCCGGGATCTTCTGACCTGGCTCCAGATGACCGTCGACGATCATCCTGCGGATAGCGTCTACGACTTCGCCGTGCAGCGTCCGCCGCGCCGATATGCCAATAGACATCAAACATCGCCCTCATCAAATTCGAAAGCGACAGCTAATCTCAAAGCGAAGAGTTGTCACCTGTGAAAGGCTAGATTGTCTGGATCTCCATCACGAGCTTCCATCAGAGATTGAAGGGGCGAATTCTTGCTTCGCCTGAACTCAGGCCGTTCTCGCAAACGAACGGTAGACCTGCACTTCCTTGATCGCCGAAACCATTTCGGCTTTGCTCAACGACGATATCCCGGAGCCCGACAAGCAGGCTCATTCCGAAATCATGGATGCCATTGAGGCGGCCTATGCCTATGCCGTGAGGCGCTTCAGGGCGCCTTTTTTTACCTCTCGATCGATTGATTTCGTCATCATGAATGATCCCACCAACCGAAGCTCTGCGCTCGGCACATCGCTGTTGCGACGTCGTTGAACATTGGATCGCTAAGACTTGCAAACCGAGGAGCAGGTATTCTGCTCGTCTTCTTGGGGTTATCAATGCTCGCGAAGAGCTTTGAAGGAATGTCCCACCTCGCATCCTGATGAAGGATTGAACTCTCGAACGCGACCTTCAGAGGAGCGACGGGACAGCGCGTAAAGAAAATGTACCCTGCCCTGAAGCGCTGCGAATAGAAGGCAGTCCATGTCTCCGCGCGGCCTCCCGTCTTTGACCGGGCGCGAAGCCGCCTCGCGTTCTATCGGAGGGTGTAAACTTCATTCTTCCAACAGCCTTTCGCTCGGCAGATTTAAGATAAATACGGATTGAGCCGGTCTAATGGCTCACGATCGACATCCAGCTCGGCTGAATGGTGCCGCCGTGTGGCAGCACCTTCGTCATCGCTAAAGATCAGCGCTTGTGGTTGCCGATCAGCCTTTCCATCATATTCATTTCCTCTACAGTCAGATCCTGCAGCGGAGGCCTTACCGGGCCGGCGTCGAAGCCTTGCAGGCGTACACCGGCCTTAACGGCAGAAACGGCATAGCCCTTGGCGCGGTTGCGGATCGCCATGAACGGATAGAAGAAATCGATCAGGATCTTCTCGCACTTCGCACGCTCGCCGGCGCGCAGGGCCTTGTAGAAGTCGACAGCAAGAGCCGGCACGAAGTTGAAGACGGCAGAAGAATAGGTGGTGAAGCCGGCGCCTAGATAGGCTTCGGCAAAAAGCTCCGCCGTCGGCATGCCACCGAGATAGGTCAACCGATCGCCCATCTTTGCGGTAATCTGGCGCACCAGGCCGATGTCGCCGGTCCCATCCTTGAAGCCGACGAGGTTCGGGCATTCGTCGCAAAGCCGTGCCAGCGTATCAGCCTGCAGCACCGAATTGTCGCGATTATAGACCATGACCCCCATGCCGGTTGACTGGCAAACCGCCTTGATGTGGCGATAGAGACCTTCCTGCGGAGCATCGATGAGGTAGTGCGGCAGAAGCAGGATGCCATCGGCTCCGGCTTTTTCGACCGACCGAGCAATCCCGACGGCAATCTCGGTGCCAAAACCGCAGCCGGACACGATCGGCGTCTTTCCGGCAGCCTCCTTGGCGACACGGACGATCTGCGGGATTTCCTCCGGCGTCAGCGAAAAAAACTCGCCCGTACCGCCGGCGGCAAACAGCGTGGCAGCCTCGTAACCGGACAGCCAGTTGACGTGTTCGGCATAACTCTTGGCGTTGAACTTGCCCTCGCCATCAAAGTGGGTGACGGGGAAAGACAAAAGGCCGGCGCCCAACACCTGCTTCAATTCCTCGGTCTTCATGATGTAACCTCCTGGTCTGCGAGATGCGCTCAACCGGCATCTCTTTTGTGATCTTCGGTTGCGGGGATTGGCGTCTCAGTGCTTCAGCGAACGCACCATATTTGCCAGTCGTTCGCAGGCGCTTTCGAGCTCGGCTTGCGACGCGGCAATCGACAGCCGGATGAAGCCGGGCGCGCCGAAAGCGGCCCCCGGTACGCTCGAGAGGCCGAATGTCTGCAAAAGATGAGCTGCAAAAGCCGTATCATCGCTCAGGATTTCTCCATCGGCGGTTTTGCGGCTAATCAGCCGCTGCACACCGATGAAGGCGTAGAATGCTCCATCGGGCGCTGTGAAATCGATCCCCTCGATCTCAGCCAGCCGGCCGGCCACGATCTTCGCCCGTCTGGCAAATGTTCGAGCACCCTCGCCCACAACGGCCTGGTCTCCCGTCAGGGCCGCGATCGCTGCCGCCTGAGCTACCGGTGAGACGCTTGAGACGCTTTGCGACTGCATCTTGTTGAGCGTCGAGATCAGCGCTTTCGGACCGGCGGCATAACCCAGCCGCCAACCCGTCATGGCGTAAGCCTTGGAAACGCCATTGACGATCAAGGTACGGTCCCGCAATTGCGGGCAGGCCTCGCCGAAGGAGACGAAGGGCGTGTCGTTCAAGAGGACATGTTCGTAGATCTCGTCGGAGACGACGAGCACGTGCGGATGGCGTTCCAGTACGCCGACAAGCTTGTAATATTCTTCAGCAGAATAGATCGCCCCGGTCGGATTGGACGGAGAATTGAGCATCAGCCATCTGGTTTTCGGCGTAATCGCTGCTTCCAGTCGTTCGGCGGATAGTTTGAAGCCTGCATCAGCGCCGCAGCTTACATAGACCGGCTCTCCTCCATGCAGCGAGACAATGTCGCCGTAGGATACCCAGCAAGGGGTGGGGATGATAACCTCATCACCCGCTTCCAGCGTTGCAAGGAACACGTCGAACAGGATCTGCTTGGCGCCATTGGCAACCATTACCTCATCGATGGAATAATCCAGTCCGTTTTCCGCCTTGAATTTCTTGACGATCGCCTGACGCAGGCTTTCCATTCCCGCCGGCGCGCCATAGCGGATACCGCCTTTGCGGATCGCATCGACGGCGGCTTCCGCCACATGCGGCGGCGGTTCGAAATCCGGCTCACCGAGCGACAGGTCGATGATGTCGTGGCCTTCCGTGGCCAGCTTCTTTGCCGCCATGGCAATCGCCATGCTCGGCGAAGACTTGATACCCGCAGCACGGCGGTTCTCGAAACTCATTTTCGGCTTCCCTGAAGGATTTGGTTTGAGCGGGACCGGGCGGGGCATCTGCCTCGCCCGGCACTCTTGGGAGAGTTATTTCGAAGCAACGTAGTCGAAGGCGATATCGCGCTCTGCCGCGGCGGTATCCCGCTTATCAGCCGGTCCGTAACCGCCTCCGCCCGGCAGCTCCAGGATCAACCTGCGTCCGGCCGGAACATGCTGGCGTCCCTTGGAGGCAAGACGGGTTCCGTCATCCAGAAGCACGGCACCCGCGGCGCCATTCTCACCGCCTTCACGCCCGCGCGGCGGATGATCGACACGGTCGAACATCGCGTTGAAATGCATCTCGTGACCTTCGGTCGGCGAAATTTCCACCACCTGACCAAGACCGCCACGGAACTGGCCCGCGCCGCCCGACCCGTCGCGCAATTCCTTGCGCCAGAAGATGACGGGACCGACATGCTCGGTCGCTTCTATCGACATCGAATGCACGCCGCTCGGGAATGCCGTAGCGCTCATGCCGTCGAGTGTCGGGCGTGCGCCGGAACCGCCGCTGTTGAACAGCAGCACTTCTGCTCGCTGGCCGCCATCCGCCGGAGCCTTTCCGCCTTGCAGCGGACGCACGCTGACATGCAGGTTCCAGAGAGCGCCCGCCCCTTCAGCCGGGATTTTTCCCGGCATCATCTTGTGAACCGCGCCGAGCACGGCATCCGGCACAAGATGGCCAAGCACGTGGCGAACGGAAACCGGCGCGGGATGCTGCGCATTCAGGATGCAATCCTTCGGTGCCACGACGCGGAACGGCAGGAGTGAGTAGTGGTTATTGGGAATATCGGGGGCGATCGCGACCTTCATGCCATAGCAGGCATAAGCTGCCGAATAGATGATCGGGCAGTTGATGCCCTTCGGGCTCGGCGGCGAAGTACCGTCAAAATCGGCGAGAATATGATCGCCTTCGACATCGAGACGTACCGCGATATCGATCGGGGAACCGTAACCATCGACCCGCATCGTGTTGGAATAGGAGCCCTTCGGCAAGGCGGCGATCCGTTCGATCGTCGCGTCATAACTGCGCTTGAAGATGAATTCGCCGAGCGTCTCCAGATCGTCGAGTTCGAACTCTTCCATCATGTCCATCAGGCGGCGATGACCGATCTCGTTGCAGGCCGCCAGCGAATAGACATCGCCCACCACCTGATGGCTCTCGCGCACATTGTTGTGCAGGATGTTGACGAGATCCTTGTTGACCTTGCCGCGCTCGGCGAACTTCATGATCGGAACGAAGATGCCCTCTTCATAGACCTCGTTCGCATCTGGCCCGAAACCGCGACCGCCGACATCGACCACATGCGCCGTGCAGGCGAAATAACCGACGAGCGCGCCGTTGCGGAAGCTTGGCGAGACGACAGTGAAATCGTGCAGGTGGCCGGTGCCCTTCCACGGATCGTTGGTGATATAGACATCGCCTTCGAAAATGTTCTCCGGTCCGATATCGCGGATGAAGTGGCCGACGGCTTCCGCCATGGCGTTGACATGGCCCGGCGTGCCGGTGACCGCCTGGGCAATCATCAGGCCACCGCGGTTGAAGACACCGGCGGACAGGTCGCCCGATTCACGCACGCTGGTCGAAAATGCGGTACGGATGAGCGTGACGGCCTGTTCTTCGACGACGGAGATCAGCCGGTTCCACATGATCTGCATGTGAACGTCGGAAAGTGCGTTGGTTTTCATGGTGTGTCCTCCGTTCAAGCGCTCTGCTTGACGCGTACGAGCAGGCAGCCATCGGCCTGCATGATGACTTCGCGGCTGGTGGTGATGATGGTCGAGGTTTCGCGTTCGGTGATGACGGCGGGACCGGAGACGAAGTCGCCTGGTTTCATGTCTGCGCGGTCGACGATCGAAGCATTCTGGAAGCTGCCTTCCTGCACATCGAAGATCTCGCGTGTTCCGCGAACCTTCGCCTCACCGGCCTTTACGGTCTTGCCGATCCGCGCCGGCGGGGCGACCTTGGACGTGGCGCGCAGCGACCAGCTGACGATTTCGACATCCAGACCATCGATGACGCGGCCGAAGAAATGTTCGTATTGCTCGTCGAACAGCTTGCGGAACAGATCGCCATCCGCATCCGCGTAATCACGGACCTCGATCGTGACCGGTACTTCCCAGCCTTGCCCGACATAACGCATGTAGGCGATGCATTCGAGATCCGGATCGGCATCCGGCGCGCCGGAGCGCACGAAGGATGTCGCTTCCGCGATCAGGTCGGAGACCGTCTGGTTGATTGCCGTCGCATCGAAGCGGCTGAGGCGGCTATAGGCGCTGCGCACGCTTTCGAAACCGAAGGGCGCGCGCAGGAAGCCGATGGCCGAACCGACACCGGCGCCCGGCGGGATCAGAAGTTCGGCCATGCCGAGCTTTTCGCAAAGGCGCGCAGCGTGGATGGGAGCCGCACCACCGAAGGCGATCATAGTGAANNCCTCGGAGAGTTCCTTGCCGTTTTCCACTGCGTGCATGCGTGCCGCATTGCTCATGTTCTCGTCGACCACTTCGCTGAGGCCGTATGCGGCGGTCGCGATATCCGTCTCAAGCTTCGAGGCGAGATCCGTATCCATCGCCTTGTCGGACGCCGTACGATCGAGCTTCATCGCTCCGCCGGCAAATTCGTTGGCATCCAGACGGCCAAGGATCAGGTCGGCATCGGTGACGGTCGGGTTTGCGCCGCCGCGGCCGTAGCAGGCCGGACCCGGCTCCGAACCCGCGCTATGCGGTCCGACGCGGATCTGACGCATGCTGTCGA
>DLSX01000196.1 GCA_002500765.1 Neorhizobium sp. UBA7851 | reverse complement strand
GTCGCCGCGCCGCCAGCACGCGTCCCCGCCGCCAGCCGCGCAAGAGCGCGGACGCAGCGGAAGGCGATGCCGATAGCTCAGCTCCTGAAATGGCGGATGTCGCCGGCGAATAAGCCGAGTGACTGCAAGAAACTGAAAAATCCGGCCCTTTGGCCGGATTTTTTGTTTGAGGTAAAAAAATCGGGTTTCGTGATGGAAGTTGCCATCGAAACGATTGAATGACGCGTTTTTCGCCGAAACGGCATCCGGGCTCGAAATCCTTCCTTTCTGCTCCAATTTTTCAAACGATTATAATGCCTTACCGCACTGCGGAAATTCGTTGCGTTGTCGCAAAATTCCGCTCTAGATAGATTTTCAGGCGGCCTGGAGCCGTGATTTTTACAGAAAATCCGCAGGGAGCGATTTCATGACGACATTCGAAACCTACCTTGAAAGCCGCAACGGCACGGTGCTGGACGACGATCTCGTCGTTGTTCTTCGCAATATCGCCGAAGCGACACGGGAGATTTCGGACAAGCTCAGAACATCGTCTCTGGACGGCCTTACCGGCGCCACCGAAATCACCAACGTGCAGGGCGAGGCGCAAAAGCCGCTCGACATCCTGTCCAACGAGATCATGCTGGAGGCCTGCCGCAAGTCCGCGTCCGTTTCCTTCGCCGTGTCGGAAGAACTGGATAGCGAAGTGGCCATTCATGGCGATGGCAAATATGCGGTGATTTTCGATCCGCTTGACGGTTCCTCCAATCTCGATGTCAATGTCACGGTCGGCACGATCTTTTCGGTGATCAAGGCTTCGATTTCCGGCGATATTCTGAAGAACGGCCGTGGCCAGCTGATCGCCGGTTATGCCGCCTATGGGCCGCAGACGACACTGGTGCTGACGATCGGCAAGGGTGTGCAGATTTTCACGCTGGACGCCGATGGCGTCTACCTGATGACCAGCGCGGATGCGAAGATCGTGCCGGAAGCCAAGGAGTTTGCGATCAATGCGGCGCGCCGGGCGTCCTGGGACGATGCGGTTGCCTCCTATATCGAAGATGCGATCGATACCGGCCACAACATGCGCTGGGTCGGCTCGATGGTTGCCGATACGCACCGCATCTTCAATCGCGGCGGCGTCTTCCTTTATCCGGCTGACCGCAACAAACCTTCCTCGGGCGGCCGCCTGCGTCTGCTTTATGAAGCAAACCCGATCGGTCTTCTGGTGGAGGCCGCCGGTGGCGCGGCGATCATCGGTCGCAGCACCATCCTCGACATCGAGCCGACCTCGCTACATCAGCGCGTGCCGGTGATTTTTGGTTCGAAGACCGAAGTGGACAAGATTTCCGCCGCCTACGAGGCGCGCGTGCTGGAAGCTGCGGCAGAGTAAGTCGCGCCGATACGTCTTCCCGTCAGCGATACAAATTCCAAACCTGCCGATGCGTTCGGCAGGTTTTTTCATTTGACCGGTGGAGTGATCGCTGTCGCGCCGCGCTGCCGCCCACGGGAGGCATGATCATGTATTCTCTGTGGCGAACTGCGATGATTCCTACTATTCGAATCGTATTTTTGGTGATTATTCTCCGGAACATTCCAGAGAGCCAATAAATGCTGAACGCAATCGCGTATTTCTTCACCTGGTCCGTCTCCACGGCAAATAAAACAACCGAATGGTCAGCTTCGGTATTCTTCTGCAAGCGTCGCCTCATCAGCGGCGAATACGCGGCAGGGTGCCTCATGATGCGCTTTATAGACGGGAAGCCCATCTATCGGGCGATGACTGAGGAAGAAGAGCGGGATTTCAGGGAAGAGACGTCGATTTGAGTTCCAGGCTCATCGACGACGGGAGCCTTTGCCTGACAATCGCAATCGATACTGGAGCAGGTTCTGCCCGAAGGCACAAAACCCAGGCCGGACATCGGTTGCCGGCCTGGGGCAGTCTCAGAACAGGGTGCTGGCGCTTTCGCATTCGTCGCGGGCTTCGTCGAATTCGTCGACATGGGCTGCGGCAAGCGCCTGGAAATCGGGATCGGTAATGTCCGCAATCGCGTGCGGCATTCCATGGTCCATAATCAGGGTCTTGAATATTCCGATAAGCTGGGCGTTCTTGTCTTCCGACATGGGATTTACCTTCTGATGGTACAGCGAAGCTCACCCCCGAAAGCCTCGGTTAACGAGATAGGTGTGCGCCCCCTGCGACAAAATGGCCAGTCACGAGTTTCTGATCAAAGGATCACGGCCGGGTGATGGATGGCGTTTGGGGCAGGGCCTATCCGGCCGGTTTCGACAAGCGTCAAAAGCTTCAACATGCTCCTTTAAAACCGCAAAAAACGCTCCCATATCTTGGCTGAAGCCGGAGGGTGCGCGACAGTATCCAGCCGGCAGGGCTTGCCTCGACGAGGGAGCTCAATCTCAATCATCGGCCTGTGCCTCGATGAGGGCAGGGCGATTTCTGGAGGTATCAGATGAATATCGAAAAATACTCCGAGCGGGTGCGCGGTTTTCTGCAATCGGCCCAGACCCAGGCTCTCTCCGACGGCCACCAGCAATTTGCGCCCGAGCATGTGCTGAAGGTTCTGCTCGACGACGATCAGGGCATGGCCTCGTCGCTGCTCGAGCGTGCCGGCGGCAGTGCCAAGGAAGCGCGGATCGCCAATGATGCCGCACTGGCCAAGCTGCCGAAAGTTGCCGGCGGTGACGGGCAGATCTATCTTTCGCAGCCGCTTGCCCGGGTGTTTTCCACCGCCGAGGATGCCGCCAAGAAGGCCGGCGACAGCTTTGTCACTGTCGAACGGCTGCTGCTTGCGCTTCTGATCGAAAGCTCGGCTTCGACTTCTGCCACATTGAAGAAGGCGGGGCTGACGGCTCAGGGCCTCAACCAGGTGATCAACGATCTGCGCAAGGGCCGCACGGCCGACAGCGCCAATGCCGAACAGGGCTTTGACGCGCTGAAAAAGTATGCGCGCGACCTGACCGCCGATGCGCGCGACGGCAAGCTCGACCCGGTGATCGGCCGCGACGACGAAATTCGCCGCACGATCCAGGTACTTTCGCGCCGCACCAAGAACAATCCGGTTCTGATCGGTGAACCGGGCGTCGGCAAGACGGCGATCGCCGAAGGTCTGGCGCTCCGCATCGTCAATGGCGACGTGCCGGAAAGCCTGAAGGACAAGCAGTTGATGGCGCTCGACATGGGCGCGCTGATTGCCGGTGCGAAATATCGCGGCGAGTTCGAGGAGCGGCTGAAGAGCGTGCTCAACGAGGTGCAGGCCGAAAACGGCAATATCATCCTGTTCATCGACGAGATGCACACGCTGGTCGGCGCCGGCAAGTCGGATGGCGCGATGGATGCGTCCAATCTGCTGAAGCCTGCGCTTGCCCGCGGCGAGCTGCACTGCGTCGGCGCGACCACGCTCGACGAATATCGCAAGCATGTGGAAAAGGATCCGGCGCTTGCCCGTCGTTTCCAGCCTGTGATGGTCGATGAGCCGACCGTCGAGGACACGATCTCGATCCTGCGCGGCCTCAAGGAGAAATACGAGCAGCATCACAAGGTGCGGATCTCGGATTCCGCGCTGGTGTCTGCCGCGACCTTGTCGAACCGCTACATTACCGACCGCTTTTTGCCGGACAAGGCGATCGACCTGATGGACGAGGCCGCGTCGCGGCTTCGCATGCAGGTGGATTCGAAGCCCGAGGAGCTGGACGAACTCGATCGCCGCATCATGCAGCTGAAGATCGAGCGCGAAGCGCTGAAGAAGGAGACCGATGCGGCTTCCGCCGACCGGTTGCTGCGGCTTGAAACCGAGGTCACGTCTCTTGAAGAAGAGGCGGATGCGCTGACGGCCCGCTGGCAGGCGGAAAAGCAGAAGCTCGGTCTTGCAGCCGACCTGAAGAAGCAGCTCGATGATGCCCGCAACGAGCTGGCGATCGCCCAGCGCAAGGGTGAATTCCAGCGCGCCGGTGAGCTGACCTATGGCGTGATCCCGGATCTGGAGAAGCGGCTGGTCGAGGCCGAAGCCCAGGATACGACCACCAATGCGATGGTGCAGGAAGTGGTCAATCCGGATGCGATCGCGCATGTGGTCTCCCGCTGGACCGGCATTCCGGTCGACAAGATGTTGGAAGGCGAACGCGACAAGCTGTTGCGGATGGAGGACGAGCTGGCGAAGTCGGTGGTCGGCCAGGGTGATGCGGTCCAGGCCGTGTCGCGTGCGGTGCGCCGTTCGCGGGCAGGCCTGCAGGATCCGAACCGGCCGATCGGCTCGTTCATCTTTCTCGGCCCGACCGGTGTGGGGAAAACCGAGCTGACCAAGTCGCTGGCGCGCTTCCTGTTCGATGACGAGACCGCGATGGTTCGCCTCGACATGTCGGAATATATGGAGAAGCATTCCGTTTCGCGGCTGATCGGCGCCCCTCCGGGTTATGTCGGTTATGACGAAGGCGGCGCGCTGACCGAAGCGATAAGGCGCAAGCCCTACCAGGTCGTGCTGTTCGACGAGATCGAGAAGGCGCATCCGGACGTGTTCAACGTTCTTCTGCAGGTGCTCGACGACGGGCGTCTGACGGACGGGCAGGGGCGCACGGTCGACTTCAAGAACACGATCATCATCATGACCTCCAACCTCGGGGCCGAATACCTGACCAATCTTGGTGAAAACGAGGATACGGACAGCGTTCGCGAGCAGGTTATGAGCGTGGTGAAGGCGTCGTTCCGGCCGGAATTCCTCAACCGCGTCGACGAGATCATTCTCTTCCACCGCCTGAAGCGGAACGAGATGGGCGCGATCGTCGATATCCAGCTGCAGCGTCTCCTGAAACTTCTCGCCGATCGCAAGATCGCGCTGGAACTCGACGAGGATGCCCGCGAATGGCTGGCGAACAAGGGCTACGATCCCGTCTATGGCGCCCGTCCGTTGAAGCGGGTGATCCAGAAGTTCGTCCAGGATCCGCTCGCCGAGGATATTCTCGGCGGCAAGGTGCCGGACGGCTCGACCGTCAAGGTGACCTCCGGTTCGGACCGGCTGCTGTTCCGCATCAAGGGCAGCATGAGCGAAGCGGCTTGAACACACATCCAATCTCTGGGTCGCCCTTTCGGGCGGCCCTTTTCATTTGATGTTGCCGACCTGCAAGTGAACGATATGGGATGAGATGGAGCCGCTTTTTCCTGCAAAACTCAAACCGGGCGATAGGATCAGGTTTGTCTCACCGGCAAGCACGCCGGAAAAATCCGTCATTCTGAAGCGAGCGGATGATCTGCGTAGTCTGGGATTTGAAGTCGATTTCGGCATGCATGCCTTCTGTGAGAGCGGCTTTTATGCCGGGACCCACGATGAACGGTTGGCTGATCTCAATGACGCGCTCGGCGACCCGGATGTGAGAGCCATCTTTGCGACCCGCGGCGGTCGAGGCTCCTACCGGATCGCAGATAGGGTCGATTTTTCTGCGGTCTTGCGAGATCCCAAATTTCTTTTGGGATTTAGCGATATCAGCGCATTACACATGGTGCTGATGCAACGATGCGCCTTGGTGGGCTTACATGGCGCGCTCTATGGTGAGAGCAACGGTGCGCTTGAGCGCGAAAATCTCGATATTCTTCTGAACATTCTGATGAAGACGGGAGAGCTGTCGTTCAAAGCCCGCCAAGATGAGGTGAGTTCGAGGTTGACCACATCGGGCATTGCCAGAGGGGTGCTGGTAGGCGGCAATCTCGAGACGCTGTCCACGATGATCGGCTGGGGACTGCCTGATCTCAACGGAGCGATCCTGCTGATCGAGGCGGTGGACTGCATGCCAGGTTTGACCGACCGTGTGCTGACGCTGCTGATCAAGTCTGGTTGCATCAATGGCATTGCCGGGATTGCGGTCGGCCAGTTTACACTGCGAAAGAGAGAAAAAGCCGAGGCGATCATCGATATTGTCGGCGATCATGTTTCTGGCCTCGGCATACCAGTACTCGGAGGACTTCCCTTCGGGCATGGATCGGGCGCGCTGACAACGCCAATCGGAAGCAGGGCGATACTGGATGCGGATGCCGGCACGCTGGCGGTCAGCTATTAAAGCGAACCTGCGTTATCACGAAACACGTTATTTGCTCGCCACCTCGTTGGAGGCTTGCGTGTTCAGCAGCGTATCGATGCGCTTGCGTTCGTTTTCGAAGCGGGCGAGCGCCGTGCCTTCCAGAGATTTTCCGCCCGGCAGACGGACCTTCATCGCATCGACCTTGGTACCGTTGACCATCAGTTCGTAATGAAGATGGGAACCGGTCGACTGGCCGGTGGAGCCGACATAACCGATGACCTGACCCTGGGTGACCTTGGCACCGGCGACAACGTTCTTGGCGATGGCGCTCTGGTGGTTATAGGAGGAGACGTAACCGTTGCCATGGCGGATGATCGTCTGATTGCCGTAACCGCCGCTGTCCCAGCCTGCCTTTTCGACAACGCCGTTGCCGGAGGCGATGATCGGCGTGCCGCGGGGGGCGGCCCAGTCGGTGCCCGTATGCATGAGCGCCCGTCCGAGGATCGGGTGGCTGCGCATGCCGAAACCGGATGTTAGGCGAGCGTTCGGCACCGGGCTGCGCAGCAGGAACTGCCTGATGCTGCGGCCATCCTGATCGTAATAATCGACGGAATTCTCTTCGTCTGCATTCTGGAATCGATAGAAACGCGTGTCGGTATCGCCGAAATGGGCGTTGACATAGAGAAGTTCGGAATCCTTGGCCGCCTGGCCCTTGCTGTCGGCAACCGAGAAGAAGGCCTCGATCTTGTCGGTCGAGCGCAGTTGCGCCTGGAGGTCGACATTGCTGGCGAGCAGCTTGACGAGGAGAGCGGTCATATCGGTGCTCATGCCGTATGACAGGGCTGCGCGATAAATGCCGTCATAGGCTCTCGGCAGATCCCGGCCCGTCATGATCTGGGGTGGCTGGTCGCTGAATGCGGAGGCAACGGCGTCGAGCATTGCCGGTTCTTCGGCATCCACAAAACGGCTGTGGTCATCGAGCCCGACCGTGACGCGGTGCTGGCCATGCTGATAGAGGCTCGCCCTCACGACCATGACCATCTGGCCTTGCTGGATCACGCCGATGCGGATGACATCGCCGGGGGCGACCTTGTCGTCACCCAGTCGCGTCTTGAGATAGCCGGCCATCTCCTTTGCCTTGGGTTCCGGATAACCGACCTCGGTCATAGCTTCGGCGATCGACATGGCGCGGCGAACCGGAATGATGTCGTCGGCATATTCGCGGGTATGCGGGGTGATCGGCTCGGGTGCGGCAACCGACATGTTTTCCTCGACGACACGGGCGGTGAGGCCCGATGTCAGGTCGACATCGTCAGCTGTCGAGAAGCGTTGCGGGTCGACGTAATAGAGTGCGGACAACTGTGCATCGCCGGATGTCAGGACCGAGCCGTTGGAGCGGACATTCTCCTCGACTTCCTCAAGCGTCATCGGCGCCGCATAGGCATAGGTCGATCCCTTGGCGGGAAAGGCCATGGTCTGCAGGCTTACCTCGGATTCCACATTCGACCCATAGATCAGGCCGGTGCGGTTTCCCGGCTGGGACGGCGTTTCCGCGGAGGCGAAGATCGCGAGAGGATCGAATTTCGGATAGGATTCCGGTGCGACATGATCGGCTGCGAGGTTCATCTTCACATGCGCGAAGGGGCGCCGGCGCACAAGCTCGCGATTGCCTTCATTGACCACGGTCGACACTTCCATGATCTTGCGATCGGTCGGCATGGCAACGATCTTGCCGCCCAGCAGGCGTTTGCCGCGCTGGACCGTGTCGTCGTCGTCGTCGTTGTCGTGGTTGGTGGGGATCGAGGCGGATGCCTCGGCGGGGATCGCCAACTGCTGGCGGCCATCAAGCGCTGCAAAAAGCGCGACGCCCATCAATACGGAAGAGGTGACGCCGGTCAGAAAGGTACCGGAGAGCCAGCGGACCGAAATCTCCCGCTTGTCGGGCGCCCGACGGCCATCAGCAAGGATGGGCGGTTCGTTGCCGAGCGATCGGATCGTATTGCGGGCCGTGTTCATGCCGAGTCAGCCAGTCCCTATATACTCGTTATTGCCGTAGGCGCTCGATGCTGCCTTCAGGACCTTGGGCCAAACATGTGCCCTTTTCCTCTAAATGAGTCAAATCCAGCGGGCAGCATGCAGGCATAAGGAGGAAGGCAGCCGGATACCGGTCCGGCCTCATATTGCTCCATTCCATGGGATTGTGAATTTGTCAGGGCGGTTTCGGGGCAGCTGGCGGCTATCCCGGCATTTTCAGCCTTATACAGAGAGGCGGTCGAGCAGAAACGGCAGCCAAAATCACCTAAATCGGAATAATCCTTTTAAAACCAGTGGTTTGCCAGTTTTTTGCAGATTTATGAAATTGGGGTGTTGACGTTTCCGGGGGCATGGATTTATAACCCGGCTCACTGACGAGGGCGGCGGCGC
>DLSX01000071.1 GCA_002500765.1 Neorhizobium sp. UBA7851 | reverse complement strand
GCGGCATGCCGGGCTGGAGGCCGCCTTTTGGGCACGCGGCCTGCGCAAGGTGAGAAGCCTGCGCTGGAAGACGCGGCCGGCAGGCGAGGAATGGTACGGCGAGGAAGACTGGGGGCTTTCCTTCGACGAGCCGTGAACGGCTGCATTCTCCCGCTCGCCCAGGCCACCATGACGACGCGAAATCCATCTCTCCGTTTTTTGGAGAGATGATCGCCAAAATCACCTGATTATGGCGATCAGTGAAAAGAGGCATAGTCCTCCCGACAAGCCGGACAGGATCGCCAGTGATCCCCGGTTCAGTTTCAAGGGAGAACGCCATGTCCTACGGATTTCTGGATATCGCCTCGACACCGAGCGTGCGGGCCGCCCAAGCCGAAATGGGCGTCGATCAGTTCTGGTCGGATTTCGGCGGTGACCGCAAGATGGATCGCTTTACCGAAAGCGAACGGGGCTTCATCGCCGAACGCGACAGCTTTTACATGGCCTCGGTCTCAGAGACAGGCTGGCCCTATATCCAGCATCGCGGCGGCCCTGCGGGCTTTCTCAAATTCGTCGACGACCGGACGCTCGCCTTTGCGGATTACCGCGGCAATCGCCAGTATATCTCGACCGGCAATCTGGCCGCCAGCGACAAGGCCTGCCTTTTCCTGATGGATTACCCGCGCCGCGCCCGGCTGAAAATCTACGCACATGTCGAAAAGCTGGCGCTGGACGAGGACCCGGCCATCACGGCTCTTGTTACCGACGCCGGTTACCGTGGCAGGGCCGAGCGCATCTTCAAGGTGCGGCTGGAAGCCTTCGACTGGAACTGCCCGCAGCATATCACGCCGCGCTTTACCGAGCAGGAGATCGCTGCCGCGATGCGCCCGATGCAGCAGCGCCTCGCCGAGCTTGAAAAGGAAAATGCCGATCTGAAAGCGAGGGCGGGGATGGGTGAAACGGAGGCCTAACCACCGATCGGGAAAACGGCACGCAATCTTGGAACCGCAAAGTCGAGAAAACTGCGCATCTTGAGCGGCATCTGTCCGCGCGACGCATGGATGAGCTGCACCGGTACGGGATCGACCTCGTAATCCTCCAGAATGATCTTGAGATCCCCGGCCTTCACCGCATCGGCGACCTGATAGTGGAACAGGCGGATGACGCCGGCATCGCTGGTTGCCGCCCGCAATGCGGCCTCGACCGTGGTGACCGACAGGCGAGGGGTGGGGGAGACCGAGAACGGCGACCGGTCGTCCGGATCGCGAAACTGCCAGCCGGGTTGCGACAGCGGGGTCTCGATCGTGACCGAGGGAAGGCGGGCGAGATCCTGCGGGGTTTGCGGCATGCCGAGCGTCTCGATCAGCCGTGGACTGGCGCAGACGACCATGCGGACAGATCCGATCGCCGTCGCGATCATCGAACTGTCCGGCAAGCGGCCGATGCGCACGGCCATGTCGATATGGTCTTCGACCAGCTGCAGGTTCCGATCCTGCAAGAGAAGGCTGACGTCGATCTGCGGAAAGCGGGCAAGGAAGTCGGTGACGACCGGAAGCACATGCAACTGGCCGAACTGAATGGGCGCGGTGATGGTGAGCCGGCCTTTCGGCACGGTGAACTCGCCCGCAGCCTCTCGTTCGGCCTCCTCGACCTGCTCGATGATGCGCCGGGCGGCGGCAAGGTAACTGTTGCCGGCATCGGTGAGGTTGATCCTGCGGGTGCTGCGCACCAGGAGCTTTGCCCCCAGCGCCGCTTCGAGATCCGAGATTTTGCGGGAAAGCGTGGTGACCGGGACGTTGAGCGACCTGGCGGCGGCCGAAAAGCTGCCCGTGTCGGCAACCTCGATCAGCATCGACATGGCTTCTATGCGGTCCATCGTCTCCCCGTTTTCCAGCCTTGCCGGACACTCATGCCGCCGGTCGAACGACCTGCGTCAACGTCGAAAGTTTCGATTGTAATGTCAATAACTTGGAGAACTGAAATGAATCAACTCAAGAAGACTGCCTCTGCACCTGTCACCGTGCATTACCGCACCGCCACCGTCGATGGCGTCAACATGTTTTATCGCGAAGCCGGCCCCAGGGATGCTCCCGTCGTGCTCCTCCTGCACGGGTTTCCGACCTCCTCGCATATGTTCCGCAACCTGATCCCGCTGCTTGCCGACCGCTACCGCGTGATTGCGCCCGACTATCCGGGTTTCGGTTACAGCGACGCCCCGGACCACAAGACGTTCACCTACAGCTTCGCCCATTATGCCGACATGGTCGATGACCTCCTCGGCCAGCTCGGCGCCAGGAGCTACGCCATGTATGTGATGGATTACGGCGCACCCGTCGGTTACCGGCTGGCGCTGAAGCATCCCGAACGCGTGACTGGACTGATCGTGCAGAACGGCAATGCCTATGAGGAGGGCCTGAAGACATTCTGGGATCCGATCAAGGCCTATTGGGCAAGCGGCTCCGACAAGGATCGCCAGGTCCAGGCGACATTGCTGACCCTGGACGCGACGAAATTCCAGTACACCGACGGCGTGAAGGATATTTCCCGCATCAGCCCCGACAACTGGCTGCAGGATCAGGCGCTGCTTGACCGTCCCGGCAACAACGATATCCAGCTCGACCTGTTCTATGATTACCGCACCAATGTGCCGCTCTACCCGCAGTTCCAGCAGTTTTTCCGCGACCGCCAGCCGCCGGCGCTGATCGTCTGGGGCAAGAACGACTTTATCTTCCCGGCGGAAGGCGCGCATCCTTATTTGCGGGATATTCCCGATGCCGAACTGCATCTCCTCGACACCGGCCATTTCGCCCTGGAAGACAAGCTCGATGAGATCGCACCGCTGATGAACGATTTTCTCGACCGGAACTTGCTCAAGTAGGATGCCTTTGTTTGCGGGCGGCGTGAAACGCGTCGCCCGCAAACCACTACAGACTGGTAAAATCGCGCTGCTGTCTCCAGCGTATCTTCTACAGCTGTCGGGTTTATGCTGCGGCTGTCCGGTTTGACGATGAGACCCGGCTGACCTTTACTGTGACACGCCGGTCGAGCGCGTTCAGAACCCTGACGAGCCGATCGATGGTGAAGCGGCTAAGATCTGCGTTTCTGATGCGGGACAGGTCTGCCGCAGTAACGCCTATCAGCTTTTCCCCTTCACGTACCGTAAGTTTGCGGCGATCCAATGCGGCGATGATTTCAGCGGCAAGCTGGGCTTTCATCAGCTTGGTATCTGCATCGGGATCAGCAAGGTCCGTGTAGATATTGCCGTTACCTTTGACAATTTCGATATCGTCGTCGGTCATCCGAGCATCTCCTTCAGTCGCTTGAGCCGGGCATTGATCAGGTCGATTTCTTTCTGCGGCGTCGCAATGCCCTTGGTCGATTTCTTCTGGAACGCGTGAATGACCCAAATCGCATCACCCAATTGCACCGCATAGATCGCCCGATAAGCATCTGAGCGGTAGGGGAGCGCAATCTCGAACACGCCGGAGCCCATGCCCTTCATCGGCTTGGCTATATCGGCCTTCTGCCCGAAGCTGGCGATTGCAAGCGCATCTTTCATGCGGTCCTGAACGGCTTCGGGAAATGTCCCGAAGTCCTTCAGCGCCGCCTTGATCCACGCGATCTCCCTCATCGGGAGATGTTGTCATATCTGACAACGGAGGCGCAAGCGGAATGTTCCTCTTTTCCCACTCACTCCGCCGCAATCCTGCCCGCCAGTTCTCGGTTCTTCATCAGCTTGTAGATGACCGAGTCCATCAGTGCCTGGAATGAGGCGTCTATGATGTTTTCGGACACGCCGACCGTCCACCAGCGCACGCCGCTGCCATCGGTGGATTCGATCAGGACGCGGGTGATGGCCTCGGTGCCGCCGTTGAGGATACGCACCTTGAAGTCCGCCAGAACAAGGTCGTCGATCTCGTGCTGGTATTTTCCAAAGTCCTTGCGCAGCGCAAGGTCCAGTGCGTTGACGGGACCGTCCCCTTCCGCCACCGACATATGCGACGCGCCGTCGATGACGAGTTTCACCACCGCCTCGGAGACGATCTTGATACGCCCGAGACTATCGAAGCGGCGCTCGACCATGACGCGAAAACCGTCGATCGAAAAGAATTCCGGGATCGTGCCGAGCGTGCGACGGGCCAGAAGTTCGAAACTCGCGTCGGCGCCCTCATAGGCATAACCGGAGGCCTCGCGTTCCTTGACGATGGAAATCAGATGGTCGAGCTTTGGGTCGTCCTTGGCAACCTCGATGCCCCGGCGTTTCAGCGCGTTGATGAAGTTGGACTTGCCGCCCTGGTCCGACACCATGACCTTGCGCAGGTTGCCGACGCTGTCGGGCGTTACGTGTTCGTAGGTGCGCGGGTCTTTGAGCAGTGCGGAGGCATGGATGCCTGCCTTGGTGGCGAAGGCAGATGCCCCGACGTAAGGGCTCTGGTGGTTCGGCGAGCGGTTGAGCAACTCGTCGAAGGCGTGGGAGAGGCGTGTCAGCCCCGACAGACGCTCCGGGTCGATCGCGGTCTCGTAGCGGGAGGCATAGGCCTCTTTGAGACAGAGCGTGCCGATCAGCGTGATCAGATTGGCATTGCCGCAACGTTCGCCGATGCCGTTCAGAGTGCCCTGGACCTGCCGACAGCCGGCTTCGATGGCAGCCAGCGAATTGGCGACCGCCTGGCCGGTATCGTCATGCGCATGGATGCCGAGCGACGCGCCCGGGATTCCGGCCGCGATGACAGCAGCAACGATCGCGCGCACCTCATTCGGCTGGGTTCCTCCATTGGTGTCGCACAGGACGATCCAGCGGGCGCCTGCATCATGGGCGGTGCGCGCGCAGGCAAGCGCGTAGTCCGGATTGGCCTTGTAGCCGTCGAAGAAATGCTCGCAATCGACCAGCGGCTCCTTGCCCGCGGCCTTTGCAGCCTCGACGCTTTCGCGGATGGAGGCTAGGTTCTCCTCGTTCGTGCAGCCGAGTGCGACCTTGACGTGATAGTCCCAGCTTTTGGCAACGAAGCACACGGCATCGCTTTTCGCCTGCAAAAGCGTCGCCAGACCCGGATCGTTGGAGGTGGAAATGCCTGCCCGTTTGGTCATGCCGAAGGCAACGAATTTTGCCTTCACCGTGCGCTTTTCGGTGAAGAAGGCCGTGTCCGTCGGATTGGCGCCGGGATAACCGCCCTCGATGTAATCGAAGCCGAATTCGTCCAGCATGGCCGAAATCGCAATCTTGTCCTCGACGGAAAAATCTACACCGGGCGTCTGCTGCCCGTCGCGAAGGGTCGTGTCGAAGAGGTATATGCGGTCTCGGGTCATGGATGCTCCTCCCATGGAGCTGGCGCTTCGCCATATTTGAGTTTTCTCGGGCCACAGGCCCAAGGAGTGTAGATTGATCTAAGCGATCTTCCCCGCAAACCTATCCGTTGCGCGGATCAGCTGATCGGTAATCCCTGGTTCGGAAACGGCATGGCCCGCACCTTCGATGATGTGGAACTCCGCGTCGCGCCAGACCTTGGACAACTGCCAGGCATATTTCAGCGGGCAGGGCATGTCGTAGCGGCCATGCACGATGACGCCTGGGATGCCTTTCAGCTTCGTGGCATCGCGCAGCAGCCGACCTTCTTCGAACCATCCGGCATTGATGAAAAAGTGGTTTTCGATCCGCGCGAAGGCCAGTGCAAACAAGTCCTCGTCATGTTTCGACGAAAGCTGCGGATCGGGAAGAAGCGTGATCGTCGATCCTTCCCACACGCTCCACGCCTTGGCGCAGGCGATCTGTTCGGCCCGGTCGGTGCCGGTGAGGCGACGGTGATAGGCGGCCATCATCTCGTGGCGCTCGTTTTCGGGGATGGGGGCAATAAAAGCCTCCCACTTATCCGGAAACATTTCCGAGACGCCGAACTGATAGTACCAGTCTAGCTCCGCCTTTGTCAGCGTATAGACGCCGCGTAGAAGCAGTTCGCTCACCCGGTCGGGATGGGTCTCGGCATAGGCAAGCGCCAGCGTCGAACCCCATGAGCCGCCGAATACCTGCCACTTGTCGACACCGACCATCTCGCGCAGGTGCTCGATATCGGCAACCAGATGCCATGTCGTGTTGGCGTCGAGGCTCGCATGCGGTGTCGAGCGGCCGCAGCCGCGCTGGTCGAACAGGAGGATGTCGTAAAGTGCCGGATCGAACAGGCGGCGCTGCGCTGGCGTGCAGCCGCCGCCAGGCCCGCCATGCAGGAAAACGACCGGCTTGGCACCCTTGGTGCCGACCCGTTCCCAATAGATCAGATGGCCGTCACCAACATCGAGATGGCCGCTCTCATAGGGTTCGATCTCGGGGTAAAATATGCGCAGGACTTCGGTCACAGGTGCAAGCCTTTCTCGGGCCAGTTCTCGGTATCGTGGTCGGGATGCTGGAACGAGATGATCTGTTCCTGCCGGTCGTAATAATCGACATCCTTGTGCACCGGCGCATCGAAGATCTTTTCGACCCAGGGGAGCCGAAAGTTGTGGTTGACCTGGACCTGCGGCGCCAGATCATCGCGTTCGTCGAAGGCGCCGATGGCGATCTCGATCCCCTGCGGATGGCGGTAGGTAAGCGGTGTGCCGCAACGCTTACAGAAGCCCCGATCGATATTGACCGACGACTGGAAATAGGTCGGTTCGCCGCGTGTCCATTCGAGGCCATCCTGGGGCGCGCCGACCAGCGGACCGAAAAAGCCGCCAAAAGCCTTCTGGCACATGCGGCAATGGCAGATCGAGGCGCGGCCGAGTTCGCCATGGATCCTGAAGCGCACGGCCCCGCATTGGCAGCCGCCGGTTCTCGGAGCATCTGATCTCGTCGTCTCGCTCATGCGTCATCCTCCTTGATGGTTTCGCCGATGGCTTGAACCGGCTGCCAGGTTTCCGTGTCGTGGTCGGGATGCTGGTTGGAGACGATATCGGCAAGGAAGGGCGCTTCCGCGATATCGTCCATTGTGTGATGTGCCGGAAGCGCTCCGAGGTGATCGACAAACGGTACTTTTGCCTCGACGCCATACTGGATCGATGGCGGCAGCGCCGAGGGATCGTCAAGAGCGCCGGCTGAAACGGCAGTTCCATCCGAGGCCTCGTAGGTCAGCGGTGTGCCGCAATTGCCGCAGAAACCACGCTGCACATGGTTCGACGATTGGAAGTGTTTTGGCGTCCCGCGGGTCCAGCGAAAGCTTGCGCCGCGCGTGGAAATCAGCGGAGCGTAATAGGCGCCGAAAGCCTTCTGGCACATGCGACAGTGGCAGATCGACGACTGGCCGGGCTTGCCCTCGATGACGAAACGCACTGCACCGCATTGGCAACCGCCGCTATGAACGTGATGGGTCAAATCCACAGCTCCGATCTCGTTTTCGGCCAATCTCCGGTATCGTGGTCGGGATGCTGCCGGCTGCTTTTGGCGATCCCCGTTTCCTGTTCCGGCGTCGTGTCCATGCCGGCTTCATGATGAAGGCCATCCAATTCGCCGAACCACGGCATCTTGCGGGCAAGGTTGGTCTGCAGCGCCGGTTTGACGCTTTCTGGATCGTCGAGCGAGCCGAGCGTTATGCTGATGTGATCATGCCCGCCGTCATAAAACAGTGGCGTGCCGCAATCGCGACAGAAGCCGCGCCGCACGGTGTCGGATGACTGGAACCATGCGGGGTCGCCGCGGGTGAGCTTGAAGTTCTCGTGCATCACGCCGCCGAAGGGCATGAAATAATTCCCCGCCGCCTTCTGGCACATCCGGCAATGGCAGACATGTGGAAAACCGATCTCGCCTGTCGCGCGATAACGGATCGCGCCGCACTGGCAGCCTCCGGTATGGATCTGGGTCATGGCGCTGCCTCCTCCAGCCAGTTTTCAACCTTCAACCCGTCGACACGGGAAAATTCACGAGTGCTGTTGGTGACGAGCGTGAGACCGAGTGACCGGGCATGGGCGGCGATGAAGAGATCGGTCGTGCCGATCGGCGTACCGCGTTTCTCAAGTGTGCAGCGAATGTCTGCAAAATGGTGAGAGGCATGATCTTCATAGGCTAGGATTGCGATCCGGGCCAAGGAGTTTTCAATGAGATAGGTTAGACGCTCCGAGCCTCGACGCCGCGCACCAAACCGTAGCTCGGATGCCACGATGGCACTGACACAAAGGCTGCCTTTGTCCGCTTTGTCGATAAGTTCGGCAACCGCGCCGAACGGATTGCGGATAGCGTCCGAAAGAATGTTCGTGTCGAGCATGTGAAGATAATTGCTCATAGATTGACATCGCGCGATGGCGGCTCGTCGATATCCAGTTCAGGAAACTCGCCTTCCCACGGTGGCTGAGAACGCAGCCACTCGATCAAACTCTGTTTTGGTGCGTTGACCGGCTCGATCACAAGCCGGTCACCCTCCTTGCGCATGACGGCTTCGTCGCCGCTGATCTCGAATTCGGCGGGGATTGCCACGGCCTGAGCGCTGCCGTTGCGGAAGATTTTTACGTGATGCTCTGCACTCATGTCGTCCTCCTTCACGCCTCAGTTGCAGCATATGGCGGCAGGCCCGCGCGCTGCAAGCCTACCGCTTGACCTCCCAGGTCGTCACCCGCTCGCCGGTCGTAGCGTCCTTGCCGTCCTTCAGCTGGATGCCCTTGGCCGACAGCTCGTCGCGGATCTTGTCGGCTTCGGCGAAATTCTTCGCCTTCAGCATCTCAAGCCGCATCTCAACCAGCGCATCGACTGCATCGGCAAGCGCCTCGTCGACTTCCGTCTTATTGGGAAGCACGCCGAGAAGGGCCGCACTTGTTGCAAACATCGGCAACAGCGTGTTGTCGGCATTGGCTTCCTGCGCCAGCGCATGGATTCGCTGCACGGCGGCGACGGTGTTGAGATCGTCGGACAAGGCATCGAGCACGATCGGGCAGGGGGCGGTGCCTTCAGGGATCTCGGACGGATCGACTGCCGGCCACTTGGCCAGAAGCCTTTCGGCCTCCTCCAGCCGCTTGACCGAAAAGTCGATCGGTTCGCGGTAATGGGTCATCAGCATCGCAAGCCGCAGCACATCACCTGGCCACTGGCGGCCGCCGAACGTGTCCGTTTCCAGCAACTGGTTGATGGTGATGAAATTGCCTTCCGACTTCGACATCTTGCGGCCTTCAACCTGCACGAAGCCGTTATGCATCCAGACATTCGCCATCACCTGCGTACCATGGGCGCAGCGCGACTGGGCGATCTCGTTTTCATGATGCGGGAAGATCAGGTCCAGTCCGCCGCCATGGATGTCGAACACTTCGCCGAGATAACGGCCGCTCATCGCCGAGCATTCGATATGCCAGCCCGGACGGCCGCGACCCCAGGGGCTTTCCCAGCCGGGTTCGTTGTGGGACGAGAGCTTCCACAAGACGAAATCACCGGGGTTCTTCTTGTGCGCATCGACGGCCACGCGGGCGCCGGCCTGCTGCTCGTCCAGCGGGCGTTTGGACAGCTGGCCGTAGTCGCCCATCGACTTGGTGTCGAACAGCACTTCGCCGGACGCCACATAGGCATGGCCGCGGGCAATCAGCTTTTCGATGATCTCGATCATCTGCGGAATATTGTCGGTGGCGCGCGGCTCGATCGTCGGCTCAAGGCAGCCGAGAGCGGCCACATCGGCATGGAACTGCTTTGCCGTCTTTTCCGTCACCGCATGGATCGCATCGTTGAGGGCCAGATGCGGAAAATCGCGCAGCGCCCGCGCGTTGATCTTGTCGTCGACGTCGGTGATGTTGCGGGCATAGGTGACATGCTTGTCGCCATAGACATGCTTCAACAGCCGGAACAATACGTCGAAGACGATGACCGGGCGGGCATTGCCGATATGGGCGAAATCATAGACCGTCGGGCCGCAGACATACATGCGCACGTTGTCGGCATCGATCGGCTGGAAGGCCGATTTCTCGCGGATCAAGGTATTGTATAGCTTGAGCGTGGCGCTCATCGAAAAATTCTCCCAAGGTCAGCAAGGCATGCCGCGACCGGTACCGGACCGGGGCGTTTGTCTTCAAGGCTTTTCGAGAGACGAAAACGGCCGGACCAGCGCGAACGCTAGCGGATAATCTTCCCACAAATGGAAATCGTCGTTTTCATGGCGTCGGTTATGGCGCGGGGGCGGGGTTTGGTCAAGGGGAGAGGCGGCTTCGGCGGCATGGGCTAGCCGGTTTTCGCCTTATTCTTTCGGGTCTGTCTGATCGCGCGGAAGATCGGTCGCCAGATATTTCCTGGAGGCCCAAAACAAGGCTGCCACGGTGAGGGCGATGACGATGAGCGCGATGATGAGATGCAGATGCAATCTCAAGCGTCCGAACAGCGCCTCGACCGCATTGCCGAACAGATATCCGATCGTGGTGATGACCGTGGCCCAGACGACCGCGGCGATGAAGTTGAGAAAGACGAAGCGGTGTGCCGGTACGGATGTGAGGCCGATCGCTATGGGACTTACTGTGCGCATGCCGTAGATGAAGCGAAAGGCCAGAATGAAGCCGGTCGGATGGGCTTCCAGAAGATGATTGACCCTCTGCGCCGCATCGGTCTTCAGGAGCCTTTGCACGATGGCCAGCCGGTTTGCATAACGCCCGGCGAAAAACCAGGCCTGATCGGCGGCGAAAGAACCGAGGGCGGCGGCCGTCGCAGCTTCCCACCACGTCAGGAAATGCCGGTGCGCGAACACCCCGCCCAGGAAGACGGCCGTCTCACCCTCGAATGCAGCGCCCAGGAAAACCGCCAGCACGCCATATTGGGAAATCAGATGTTCGAGCGACAAGGACGGGCCTCCGGCATGGCAGGGTTTTTTGAGCCTGCGCCATCAATTAGCGGAGCCGCAGCCAAAGTCATGCCGGATGTTATTGCTGTCTTGTCCGCGTTTATTCCGGCAGACGATAATCCACGAACCGGTTTTCCCGCACGACGAAAAGGCGACCGCTGTCGGTCATTTCCGGCGAGGCAAGCGGCAGAATTTTTGCCGCGACCTCGGAAGGATGCGGCAGGGTTTCCGGGTCTTCGCCGGGCATGGCCTGGGCACGCATGGCGGTGCGGGTGGCGCCGGGATTGACCAGATTGATCCTGAGGGACGTATGCGCCATTTCCTCGGCCCAGATCCTGCCCATCGTCTCGACAGCCGCCTTCGACATCGCATAGGCGCCCCAGAAGGCGCGCGGGTTTGTGGCGACGCCGGAGGAAAGCAGGATTGCACGGCCGGCGTCGGACTTGACGAGCAACGGCTCCAGTGAACGGACGAGCCGCCACATGGCCGTGACATTGGTCGTCATTACCCGTTCGAAGACCTTGGCCTCGACATGGGCGACGGGTGCGATGACGCCGAGAATGCCGGCATTGGCGACGAGAATGTCGAGCTTGCCCCAGCGCTCAAAGATCGACGCCCCCAGCCTGTCGATCGCTTCCATGTCGGACAGATCGAAGGGAACGAGTGTCGCCGAACCGCCGACCGCCTTGATCGCATCGTCCAGCTCTTCCAGCCCGCCGACCGTGCGGGCGCAGGCGATCACATGCGCGCCGGCTTTTGCCAGTTCGATTGCCGTGAAATAGCCGATGCCGCGCGATGCGCCGGTTACAAGCGCAATCCTGCCTTTGAGATCGATGGTCATGAATATCCCCGCGCTGAAGATGAGATGCAGTGAGTGCTTGAAAATTGATAATGGGGCAGGTGACTTGATGCCGAAAGGGCGGGCGGGAGAAAAGCCCCTCATCCGCCNNCCGCCTGCCGGCACCTTCTCCCCGTTTGACGGGGAGAAGGACGCAAGCCGCGTCTTCCGTGCCAAAATTGAGCCACGTTCCCTCGCCCCGCTTGCGGGGAGAGGTGGAGCGCGCAAAGCGCGCTCTGGGTGAGGGGCAGCCGGTTCAGCCGTTGCTGGCGAGCAGCGAAACCTTGCGGCCGACAGCTTCGCCATCCTTGTCGAGAAGGCGGGTCGGGTAGTCGCCTGTAAAGTAGTGGTCGGTGAACTGCGGGCGCGCATCATTGCGATCCTCGCCGCCGACGGCCTGGTAGAGACCGTTGATCGACAGGAATTCGAGGCTGTCGCAGCCGATATATTTGCACATCGCTTCCAGGCTTTCATACTGGTTGGCGAGCAGCTTTTCCCGGTCCGGCGTGTCGATGCCGTAGAAGTCCGGGTAATAGATCATCGGGCTGGCAACGCGCAGATGCACTTCCCTGGCGCCGGCATCGCGGATCATCTGCACGATTTTCAGCGATGTCGTGCCGCGAACGACCGAGTCGTCGACGAGAACCACGCGCTTGCCTTCGATCATCGCCCGGTTGGCCGAATGCTTCAGCTTCACGCCGAAGGCGCGGATCTGCTGGGTCGGCTCGATGAAGGTGCGGCCGACATAGTGGTTGCGGATGATGCCGTATTCGAACGGAATGCCGCTCTGCTGGGCATAGCCGAGCGCTGCCGGCGTGCCGCCGTCGGGAACCGGAACGACGACATCGGCATCGACCGGCGCTTCCTTGGCGAGGTTGATGCCCATGTTCTTGCGCGCGACGTAAACCGAGCGACCACCGACGACCGAGTCCGGACGGGCGAAATAGACATATTCGAACAGGCAGAGGCGCTCCGGCTGGCCGTTGCCGGCCTTGCGGGCGTCGATCGAGATCGAGCCATCCGGCTGGATCTCGCAGATGACGACTTCGCCGTTTTCTACGTCACGGACGAATTTTGCGCCGATAATGTCGAGTGCGCAGCTTTCCGACGCGAAGATCGGCTTGCCGTCGAGCTCGCCCATGACCAGCGGGCGGATGCCGGTGGGATCACGTGCGGCGATCAGCTTGGTGCGTGTGACCGCCACCATCGAATAACCGCCTTCCATCTGGCGGATCGCATCGATGAAGCGGTCGGCCGTGGAAGAGTAGCGCGAGCGGGCGATGAGGTGAAGGACGACTTCGGTATCCGACGTCGACTGACAGATGGCGCCACCGGCAATCAACTGGCGGCGAAGCGTAAGCCCGTTGGTGAAGTTGCCGTTATGGGCAATGGCGATGCCGCCGACTTCGAGTTCGGCAAACAGCGGCTGCACGTTGCGGAGCGCCACTTCGCCGGTTGTCGAATAACGGACGTGACCGATTGAGATGTTGCCGGGCAGCTTCGCCAGCGTTGCCGGATCCGTATAGTGATCGCCGACGAGGCCCATGCGGCGTTCCGAATGGAAGCGCAGGCCATCGAAGGAGACGATGCCGGCCGCTTCCTGGCCGCGATGCTGAAGGGCATGCAGACCGAGCGCCGTCAGCGTTGCCGCATCCGGATGGCCGAGGATGCCGAACACGCCGCATTCTTCATGCAGCGTGTCGTCTTCCCACTCGTTGGAATGGTTGATGTCGAAGGATTGTGAAGCCGACTGGTCCATCGTGAGCCTGTGCCCTTGATCTAAAATGGAAAGGCCGGCCGGGAATTTTGCAATCCCCGGAGCCAGCCCGCTCTCTACCTGAATTCAAGTCATACCACAAATGGTGATGAATTGCGCTGCATCAAGCGCAACACAGCGTCAATTATTTGTAGCAGGTGCGTCACCCACCGGCGGCAGTTCCTGGCCCGGCTGGATCTCTGCGGGCGCTTCTTCCTTGCCGGTGATACGCGCACGGATCTGCGGTTCGATATCTTCCGGCAATACGGCTTCGAGCCGACCGACAAGCGTATCGAGGAAAGGCTTCGACTTCGCGTCGGTGACCCAGGTCGGTTGCGCCTTGATCGGCACCAGCCAGTTCCAGAAGGCGGTGGCGATGACGAGAAGCAGGATGCCGCGGGCAGCGCCGAAGAGAAAACCGAGCGTGCGGTCGAGTGCACCGATGCGGCTGTCGATGATGAAATCGGCAATTCGCGAGGTGATGAACGAGATCACGATCAGCGCGATCAGGAAGATCACACCCGCTGAAGCGGCGATCGCGATGCGATGGTCGGACGTGTATTTTTCCGCATAGGGCACGGCCAGCGGATAAAGGTAATAGGCCGCGGCGACCGAGCCGGCCCAGCTGGCGATCGACAGCACTTCGCGGGAAAAGCCGCGGACCATGGCGAGCACCGCAGAAAACAGGGTGACGCCGATGACAACACCGTCGAAGATCGTAATGGGCATGTAAACTCTACTCCAGAACCTGCCGTTCCACACCTGCCGGCTGAAACCGGCATTTCCGCCCGGCATTCCAGCATTGGGCGCAGTGTCTTACATCAGCCGCGTCATTAACGGAAGATCAATCATCTTCACCGGCATTTTCATGGCCTTTCCCCAGTTTCTTGGCGGATCCGGCAATACGGGCGACGAGATCGGGCAGGTCCTCGATCATCGTCCATCGCGCGCTGCTGTTTTTCGGCAGCTCCGCCGAAGTGGCCGGCAGCATGGCGCCGGCGAAACCCAGCTTCTCCGCTTCCTTCAGGCGCTGGGCCGTTTGCGAAACCGGTCGCACGGCGCCCGACAGGCTGATTTCTCCGAAGAAGACACAATCGGGCGGCAGGGCGGTGCCGGCCAGCGACGAGACGAGAGCAGATGCAATCGCCATGTCGGCGGCGGGCTCGGAGATGCGGTAGCCGCCGGCGACATTGAGATAGACGTCATGCTGGCCGAGCCTGACGCCGCAATGGGCTTCGAGCACCGCAAGGATCATCGCCAGACGCGAACTGTCCCAGCCGA
>DLSX01000124.1 GCA_002500765.1 Neorhizobium sp. UBA7851 | reverse complement strand
CTTTCGGCCGGTGTCGGCTTCGTCGCCTTTGCCGTCCAGGCCTTCACCCTGCCCTCGCTGCCCCCGACCGGTCATGCCGGACTTGGCACGCTTGCGGCGGTGATGCGCCGCCCGGCGATCCGCACCGGGCTTCTCACCATCCTGCTTTTCGTCGCAGGCCATTTCGCCGGCTTCACCTATATCAGGCCGTTCCTCGAGCGGGTCCCGCAGCTTGATGTCGAAACCATCTCGCTGATCCTGCTTGCCTATGGCTTGGCCGGGTTTGTCGGCAACATGCTCGGCGGCGCGGTATCGGAGCGCAGCCCGCGCCTTTCGATCATCCTGTTCACCTCGCTCGTTGCCGCATCGGCGGTCATTCTGGCGATCGGCGGCACTTCACTTGCCGTTGCTGCCACCGCGATTGCACTCTGGGGCCTCGCCTTCGGTGCGTTCCCGGTCAGCGTCCAGAGTTTTGTCGCGCGCAATGCGCCGGATGAAGCCGAAAGCGCCGGCTCGCTCGTCGTCACCACATTCCAGATCGCGATCTCGAGCGGTGCGGTGCTTGGCGGCCTGCTGATCGAAACCGAAGGCCCGGTCGCCGTCGTCATGTTCCTTGCAGCAGCCAGCCTGCTCGCCGCATCCGTCATGGCCGCACGCGGCGAACGTCGCCAGCTGTCGCTCGGGTAGTTTCCAAGTCCCATAAAAGCGATCGGCGGCACCCGCCGCCGATCAGGCCGTTCTCGTCAGCTCCGAAGCCTGTAACCCGTCTTGAACATCCAGCCGAGCACCGACAGGCAAAGGGCCAGGAATACGCCGATCATCACCAAGCTGATCACCGGATTAACGTCGGCTATCTCGTAAAAGCTCCAGCGAAAACCGCTGACCAGATAGAGAACCGGGTTGAGATGGCTAACCGCCTGCCAGAAAGGCGGCAGCATGTCGATCGAATAGAAACTTCCACCCAGGAATGTCAAAGGCGGCACGACGAGCATCGGCACGATGTTCAACTGTTCGAAATTCTTCGCCCAGACACCGATGATGAAGCCGAAAAGGCTGAAGGTGATCGCGGTCAGAACAAGGAACAGCACCATCATGAAAGGATGGGCGATGCGGATATCGACGAAGAAGGAGGCGGTCGCGAGAATGATCAGGCCGATGATCAGGCCCTTGCTCGCAGCAGCTCCGACATAACCGATCAGGATCTCGGTCATCGCCACCGGCGCAGAGAGGATCTCATAGATCGTGCCGGTGAATTTCGGGAAATAGATGCCGATCGAGCCGTTCGCCACGCATTGCGTCAGAAGCGTCAGCATGATCAGGCCGGGCGTGATAAACGATCCGTAGGACACGCCTTCGATCGACTGGATGCGCGAACCGATCGCCGTACCGAAAACGACGAAATAGAGCGACGTCGTGATGACCGGCGAGATGACGCTCTGCAGAAGCGTGCGGCGCATGCGCGCCATCTCGAAGAAGTAGATGGATTTGATCGCTTCGAAATTCATGCCTTTTCCTCCACCAGAGAAACGAAAATGTCCTCCAGCGAGCTCTGTCGGGTTGATATATCCCGGAAATGAATGCCCGCATCCGTCAGCGCCGAAAGAAGCGTGGCGATGCTGTCCTGGCCTTCCTCGTGGCCGTATTCATGCGTGAGCGACATGCCGTCTTCGCCAAGCTGCAGCTCGAAGGCTGCAAGGCTCGGCGGTATCGCAGCCAGTTTCTCGGTCAGTTCCAGTCTCAGCTGCTTGCGGCCGAACTGTTTCATCAGTCCGGTCTTTTCCTGCAGCAGAAGAAGCTGACCGCCATTGATGACCCCCACCCGGTCGGCGATCTCCTCCGCCTCCTCGATATAATGCGTGGTCAAAATGATGGTCACGCCGTCCGTGCGCAAACGCTTGACCACTTCCCACATGTCACGGCGCAGGCTGACATCGACACCCGCTGTCGGCTCATCAAGGAACAGAACTTCCGGCTCGTGGCTTAGCGCCTTGGCGATCAGCACGCGCCTTTTCATGCCGCCGGAAAGCTCGCGCAGCATGTTGTCCTTCTTCTTCCAAAGCGACAGTTCGCGCAGGATCTTCTCGATCAGCGCCGGGTTCGGCTTCTTGCCATAGACACCACGGGAAAAAGTCACGGTATTCCAGACCGTCTCGAACTGGTCCGTGGTCAGTTCCTGCGGCACGAGACCGATCAGCGACCGTGTCTGGCGAAAATCCTTCACCACGTCATGCCCGCCGACAAACACCTTGCCGCCGCTCGGATTGACGATGCCGCAGACGATCGAGATCAGCGTCGTCTTGCCTGCGCCATTCGGCCCGAGCAGCGCCAGGATCTCGCCGCGCTCGATATCGAGATCGATCCCCTTGAGGGCCTCGAACCCGTTTCCATAGGTCTTGGTCAGTTGCTGGACGGAGATGATGGGAGCCATGAGAACCGCATTTGCATTGAGAGAGAATTCGGGGATGATGTTCTCCGAAGAGCCGCAATATAGGCACGAACCTCCGTGAAGCTATCCCTTGACGGAAGAATATTGCGTTCGAAAATCTGGAGTAATAGCCCCCTGTCCGCTGCCAAGTCGCATGGACATATGGTGTCGGCCATGGAAAGTGGAAGGCCGGGAACGTGGGTGATGTGTCCGGTATGGACAAACCCGTTCGGCACGAGGTTGTCACCCATGTCTTAGGTACAAGATGGTACCTATGTCTCCGGTATGGACAATCAGAAAGGTGGCGACCCCTGCAGGACTCGAACCTGCGACCTACTGCTTAGAAGGCAGTTGCTCTATCCAGTTGAGCTAAGGGGCCTCTAGGCGGCATTATCTGCCGCGGAAAATCAATGCGTCCAAGGCTGCTGGCGATTGAAACGGAAGTTATCCGTGTAGGACACGGCCTGCCGGTTCGCATCCTTCGGGTGGATGACCCGATATTCGATGCCCTCGCGCTGCGCATAGGCTTCAGCCAGTTCCTGCGTCTCGAATGTCAGCCTGAGCTGCTGCTTCATATCGCCGGATGACGTATAGCCGAGGATCGGGTCGATACTGCGCGGCGTTTCCTGATCGAATTCAAGGACCCAGAGACGGGTCTTAGCCTTGCCGGACTGCATTGCAGTTTTCGCAGGACGATAGATCTTAGCAGCCATGAGTTCCAACCCCATAAATCAATCCGCAATTCAGGCGTCAAATTTCGCCTGAGACGCCACAGACTTTTTCAACCCGGTTTGCGGCTTTGCGGTAAAAAAGCTTTTGCCGTGTCCCCGGTTCATTGTCAACGACCACCGTGACTACGAAAGAAGAGGAGACAAACGCCGGATCCCCGCCTTTACCTTACAATCGTCAGCGTCTCGGCCGCGCGGGTGATCGCCGTATAAAGCCAGCGCTCGCGCGTGTCGCGAAACGCGAAGCTCTCATCGAACAAAACGACATTGTTCCACTGCGAACCCTGGGCCTTGTGCACCGTCAGCGCATAACCGTAATCGAACTCGTCATAACGCTTGCGCATCGACCACGGGATTTCTTCCTCGCTTTCGAAGGCTGCCTTGAGCAGCTTGATCTTTGCCGCCCCGCGATCCATGTCGTCGTCTTCCGGACGGATCATCAGGTTGATTCCGGGTTTCACGGTTTCGCGCGAAGCACTCATCACCTGCCAAAGCGAGCCGTTGAGAAGCCCCTTGACCTGATCGTTGCGCAGGCAGACGAGCTTGTCGCCCGATTGCGGATAGTCGGCGGTAAACCCCTTCAATTCGCGAAGGCGCTGATTATAGCGCTTGCGGGTGCGGTTGGTGCCGACAAGCACCTGATCGGCCTCCAGCACCAGTTCCTGGGTCACCTCGTCGCGCGAAATGACCTGCGCCTTGCCGTAATCGCCATACATTATCTCCTTGCCTTCGCGCACATTCATGGCGAGCTGGATGATCGGGTTGTCCTGCGCCTGGCGGTGGATTTCGGTCAGCAGGTAATCCGGCTCCTGTTCGGTGAAGAAACCGCCGCCGGAAACGGGTGGAAGCTGGCCGGGATCGCCGAGAACCAGGATCGGTGTGCCGAAACTCATCAGGTCCTTGCCGAGCGCTTCGTCGACCATCGAACATTCGTCGATGACGATGAGAGCCGCCTTGGCGACCGGGCTCTGGCGATTGATGGCAAACATCGGCGAGATCGAGGTCTTGCCGGTCTCCTCGTCCTCAACCGCCTCTTCGCCGCGTGGACGATAGATCAGCGAGTGAATTGTCTTGGCATTGCGGGCACCTCTGGAACGCAGCACCTGCGCTGCCTTGCCGGTAAAGGCGGCAAACAGAACCTCGCCGTCCACATGCTCGGCAAAATGCTTGGCAAGCGTCGTTTTGCCCGTGCCGGCATAACCGAACAGGCGAAAAACCTGGCTTCGCCCGTCTTTCAGCCAGCGTGAAACGGCCTTGAGGGCCTCGTCCTGTTGCGGTGCAAATTGCATGTCGGCGACTTGGCAGGATTCTCGGTGAAAGCGCAACAGAAAAGAACGAAAGATGAATCAAAGCCAGGGATAAGCGCAAGTGTTCCGCCCGCCGGCAAGCATTGCCTCAGACAGACGCGAAAAATTTCCAGTCCGATGGAATAAATCGGAACACGCCGGTGTCATGACATCGGTGGCCGGGAGAGAGCCACCTCAAATCAGGAGACGATCCATGAAGAAGCTCATTCTGGTAACCGCCGCCTTCGCGGCCCTGTCGACGGCAGCCTTCGCCGCCACACCGTTCAAGACCGTCAAGACGGACAAGGGTGGCGTTCTTGCCGGTGAAAAAGGCATGACGCTCTACACTTTCAAGAACGACAAGGCCGGCATGTCGAACTGCTACGATAAATGCGCCCAGAACTGGCCGCCGGTCATGGCCGCTTCCGATGCCACGGCGGATGGTGCATACTCGCTCGTCACCCGCAAGGACGGGACGAAACAATGGGCCAAGGACGGCATGCCGCTCTATTACTGGGTGAAGGATACCAAGGAAGGCGACACCACCGGTGACGGCGTGAACGGTGTTTGGGATGTCGCCAAGCCCTGACCTTCCCAATTCAGACAAGGCAGCCGGGCGCGAGACCGAAAATCTCGCGCCGCTCGCCTTTGAAGCAAGGATTCTCGCTCTCCTGCCCCAGCTCAGGCGTTATTCACGCAGCCTGACGCGATCGGATACGGAAAGCGAGGACCTGTTGCAGGACTGTGTCGAGAAAGCGCTCGTAAGCCGCGGCCAATGGCGCGGTACGAACTTCAAGGCCTGGGCCTACCGGATCATGACCAATCTCCATCTCAATACACACCGTTCCCGCACGCGTCACCCATCGGTGACGCTTGATGGAGACGAGATAGAAGACGTCGCCATGACGGCAGGCGATCCGCTCGAAAATCGAAAACTCATGCAATCTCTCGCCGCCCTTCCGGCGGAGTTTCGTGCCGTGCTGATGCTGGTGGTCGTCGAAGGATACGCCTATCAGGAGGTTGCGGATATGCTGGACATACCTGTCGGCACAGTGATGTCGCGGCTGTCGCGCGCACGCCACGCCCTGCGGGAGAAAATGCGGGATGAAAACGTCATTCCATTGCGGAGACCCAGATGACTGATCGTTCACCCGTCTCCGAAGAACAACTTCACGCCTATGTCGACAATCTGCTCGACGAAGTGGACCGGCAGCACGTGGAAACGTTTCTCGGCGAGAACCCGGAAGCCGCGGAAATGGTCGCGGACTGGCAGTCGCAAAACGATGGCCTGCGCGCAGCTTTTGCCGGTTACGAGAAATCGACATCCGCCGATCTTCAAATGATTGCTCCCAAGGGTCGCAAGGCGAGCAGGTCCCGTGCCGGTCACCTCTCGCTCGTCGCTGCTTCCATTGCGATATTCGCCCTTGGCGTACTGGGCGGCCATTACGGCCCGGCTCTGTTTGAGAAGCCCGAACCTCTACAGGCCTATGCCGATGCCCTTCCGCAGGAGGCTCACAACGCCTTCCTCGTTTATGCGAGCGAGGTACGCCATCCGGTAGAAGTCTTCGCCGATCAGGAAGCGCATCTGGCCGCATGGCTCGGCAAACGCCTGTCGATCCCCGATCTCAAGGTACCCAATCTGCAATCCCTCGGCTTTCGCCTTGTCGGCGGAAGATTGCTCCCCGTGGTCGGCGCTGCGGGCGCAATGTTCATGTATGAGGATGCGAGCGGCCAGCGGCTGACAGTCATCGTCGGGCGCAATCCGCAAAACCAGTCGACAAGCTTCCGCTTCGCCTCAGCGGGGGACGTGGAAACCTTCTACTGGATCGATGGAGATCTCGCTTATGCGGTGACAGGCGAAATTTCCCGAGCCACGCTGCAGAAGGTTGCCGAGGAATGTTATCGCCAGTTTCCCTCCTGAACGGTTCTTGGAATCCGATCAGAAAGCCTTAGGTTAGCCTTTCGAAAGCACAGCCGAGGTTTCAAGCCATGTCCGACATTCCCTTCGCAGTCCTCCCCTCCGGAACCTCGACACCGACGCTAGGACTTGGAACCTGGAAAATGGGTGAGAATGCCCGCATGGCCGGGCAGGAGATCGAGAGCCTGAAACATGGCCTCGACCTCGGCATGACACTGATAGATACGGCGGAAATGTATGGAGAGGGTGGCGCCGAAATCATTACCGGAAAGGCGATAGAGGGACGCCGCGACGACGTGTTTCTCGTCAGCAAGGTCTACCCTTACAATGCCAGTTACCAAGGCGTGATCGATGCCTGCGAGCGTAGCTTGAAAAGGCTGAAGACCGACCGGCTGGATCTCTATCTGCTTCACTGGCGCGGCGAATACGACCTTGGGGAAACCGTGGCGGGGTTCGAGGAATTGCGCAAGTCGGGCAAGATTCGCGAGTGGGGCGTATCGAATTTTGATGTCGAAGACATGGAAGAGCTGATGGAGGTGCAGGGTGGACCGAACTGCGCTGCCAACCAGGTGCTCTACAATCTGGCACGCCGGGGCATCGAATACGATCTTCTGCCCTGGTGTCAGGAGCGCGGCATCCCGATCATGGCCTATTCGCCGATCGAACAGGGCCGTATCCTGCGCAACACGGAACTGATCCGCATCGCCAAGGCCTATCAGGCGACACCCGCCCAACTCGCCCTCGCCTTCGTTCTCAAATCCCGCAATATGGTGGCCATCCCGAAATCCAGCGATCCGCACCGTGTCGAGGAAAATGCCGGAGCAATCGGGCTGGAGATAAGCCGGGAGGACTGGGCGGCACTCGATGCAGCCTTCCCAGCGCCATATCGCAAAAAATCGCTCGAGATGCTTTGACCTAGAGACGAGCTCGCCCGGCAACGATCGCATCGATCGTCTGGAACACATCCGTCGCCTGCCAGGTCTGAGGGTTGCGATAAATGGGATAATGGATGAAGGCGGCGGCGGTGAGCTGGTCGATGTTGCGCTTCACGCCACGACGCTTCGAGACGATGGCTCGGGCACGCTCGCTCATATGGTCTTCCGTCAGACCCCAGCCGGCATAAAATGGCGCCGCATAACAACGCACCGGCACGCCGCGCAAAAGCGCGTCGAAACCGAACTGGCTCGCAACCGTCCAGACCTCGTCCACGACCTTCAGGATGGAGGCGGCGGAAACCGGTTCGGCAGAAAGCGTCACCCCTCTCCTGCCCTTCGCCATGTCGGTAAGATAGCCCTTGCGATAACCGGCAATCACATCGGGATGGGTACGCACGATGCAGTGAGCCCCGCTTGCCAGCGCATCATTGAGCATGGTTGCGAAGGAGGCTGACGAACCCAGCGAAAGAGGTACCGAAACGTCGCCCTTCACCTGGTCGACAAGCAGGATTCTCCGTTTGCCGCCTTGCTCGAATTTCGGCTCCCGATGGGGAAGATGGTTATATTTCGACAGCCCGTGCAGCACCATTGCTTCGCGCACGTCGCCTGCCTCTTCATTCTCAGAAGCTTTGGCGATGAGCCGCTCCAGTCGCGACGCCCTCGATGCATCCGTTGAAAGAGCAAGGTCGTCTGCCACGATGGAGAACGGCAGGACACCGGATTTCCCGAGTTCGACCGAGCGAAGAAATCCGTCCTCAAGCCGCCAATGCGGCAGGTGGCGTACTGCCGCGATCGCCTGGGTCATCTTCGCCACGATGCGACCGCCCCAGGCGATGGTCCCGTCAATCTCAGGCGTCAGGCAGGTCTGGATATCGGACAGTCCGAGATAATCCGTCACCCACGGCATGTCCTTGCGAAGCCAGCGCATGGCTCCGAGCGGCGTTCCGACCGGGGGAAGCCACGGCTTTCCCCCGATCTTGCCGGGATCATCATATTTCAAGGCAGCGACCGTCCACGTTTGAAGCGAATTGTTATCGCCTACTCCGGACGGTCGGTTTTGTCCAATCCCCGTTACATGCCCTGCGGGCCACGATTCATCGCCGCGATGCCGGTGCGGCAGACCTCGATCAGCCCAAGCGGCTTTACCACCGCGACGAATTGGTCGATCTTCGAAGACTTGCCGGTGATCTCGAAGATGAAATGACCGACCGTCGCATCCACCACCTTCGCCTGGAAGGCGTCGGCGAGGCGCAGAACCTCCGCACGACTTTCGCCAGTCCCGGCGACCTTGATCAAAGCGACCTCGCGCTCGATCGGCCGCTCCTGACCGAGCTGTCCGGCCCGAACAGTCAGGTCGACGACGCGATGTACCGGCACGATGCGCTCAAGCTGTGCCTTAATCTGTTCAAGCACCGTCGGCGTGCCGTTGGTGACGATGGTGATGCGCGATAGGTGAGATTCGTGTTCCGTTTCCGAAACGGTGAGGCTCTCGATGTTGTAGCCGCGGCCGGAGAAAAGGCCGATGACGCGGGCAAGCACGCCCGGTTCATTGGTGACGAGAACCGATAGCGTGTGGCTCTCGACCTTGGCGGTCTCCGGGCTGATGAAATAGGCCGAGCCGGTCGGTTGCTGATGTGCGTTCATGATCTTGGGTCCGTTTCCTTGGAGCTTGTTCTGGAATACCAGCCCGTATCAAACGAGCTGGCGGCCCTTCGCATCGATGGCGGTTGCAACAGCTTCGTCGGAAGCTTCATCCGGCAGCAGCATCTCGTTATGCGCCTTGCCCGACGGGATCATCGGGAAGCAGTTGGCGAGATTGGCGACACGGCAATCGAAGATGACCGGAGCCTTCACGGCGATCATCTCGGCGATCTTCTCGTCCAGTTCCTTCGGGTCGTCGCAATACATGCCGACAGCGCCATAGGCTTCCGCCAGCTTGACGAAATCGGGCATCGCTTCCGTATAGGAATTCGACAAACGGTTGCCGTGCAGCAGCTGCTGCCACTGGCGGACCATGCCCATATACTGGTTGTTCAGGATGAAGATCTTGACCGGCAGGTTATGCTGGATGGCGCAGGACATTTCCTGAATGCACATCTGGATCGATGCGTCACCGGCAATGTCGATGACGAGAGCATCCGGATGTGCCACCTGCACGCCGAGAGCCGCCGGCAGGCCGTAACCCATCGTGCCGAGACCGCCCGAGGTCATCCAGTGGTTAGGCTCTTCGAAACCGAAGAACTGCGCAGCCCACATCTGGTGCTGACCAACCTCGGTGGTGATGTAGGTGTCGCGGCCCTTCGTTGCCTCGGCAAGACGCTCCAGCGCATATTGCGGCATGATGACGTCATTCGAGTTCTTGTAGGAAAACGACTTGCGCGCACGCCAGGTCTCGATCGACGAACGCCATTCGGCGGCCTGCGCCTTTTCCGGCTTTTTCGGCAGCGCCCGCCACAGACGGACCATGTCTTCCAGAACATGGCCGACATCACCGATGATCGGGATATCGACGCGGACATTCTTGTTGATCGACGATGGGTCGATGTCGATATGGACCTTGCGCGAATTCGGCGAGAATGCGTTGAGGCGGCCGGTAATACGGTCGTCGAAACGCGCACCGATGCAGACCATGACGTCGCAATCGTGCATGGCCATGTTGGCCTCGTAGGAACCGTGCATGCCCAGCATGCCGAGCCAGTTCTTGCCCGAAGCCGGATAGGCACCCAGACCCATCAGCGTCGAGGTGATCGGGAAGTCCGTCAGGTCGACCAGTTCGCGCAGCAGCTTGGAAGCTTCCGGGCCGGCATTGATGACGCCGCCGCCGGTATAGAGGATGGGCCGACGCGCGCTCGCCATCAGTTCGACGGCAGCCTGGATCGCCTTCAGGTCACCTTCGACCTTCGGCTTGTAGCTCTTGCTGGCGATCGCTTCCGACGGCGACACATAGGTACCGGTGGCGAACTGCACGTCCTTCGGGATATCGACGACGACCGGACCGGGACGGCCGGTCTGGGCGATACGGAATGCTTCATGGATGATGCCGGCCAGTTCATTGACATCCTTCACCAGCCAGTTGTGCTTGGTGCAGGGACGCGTGATACCAACCGTATCGGCCTCCTGAAACGCGTCCGAACCGATCAGCGTAGTCGGAACCTGGCCGGTCAGGCAGACCAACGGGATCGAATCCATCAATGCGTCCTGCAACGGCGTGACCGCGTTGGTGGCACCGGGACCTGAGGTGACCAGCATGACGCCCACCTTGCCGGTGGAGCGGGCATAACCTTCGGCCGCATGGCCGGCGCCCTGTTCATGACGGACGAGAATGTGCTGGATTTCATCCTGTTGAAAGATCTCGTCATAGATCGGAAGCACGGCGCCGCCCGGGTAACCGAAGAGATGCTCGACGCCGTTGTCCTTCAAAGCGCGAAGCACGATTTCGGCGCCTGTCATCCGGTTGCCGTTATCCGCCGTATCCGTCATGTCCTGTCCTCCTGGTGTCTGGCCTTTTATATCTTCTATGGCCGGGATTGCTGCTGGAGTTTTGTTTCCGGTCCTTGGTGTTGAGATGATCGATCGGAAACAAGGCATAAAAAAAGGCCCCTTTAGGAGCCTGTCTTTCCGCGCATGGGTGGCTATCGCCGGATGGTTACACCATCCTGCCCATGCGCGTTCCCACCACAATAAGAGCGATCGAAATTTTCATGGTCGCGAGTGTTAGCCGCATAATAGCTATTCGTCAACGCGGCCATGAGGCAAAAGTCTCCCCATCGCCTCATTTTCAGGCTGAACCTGCCGTTTGATTGGCCATACCTACACCACTTGTTAAGCGGCGAGCCATAATTTGCATTTTCAGTACGCCGACAGAATCCCACCCCAATGACAGGGGCGACTTTTGCTGAATGACGACCCTCACAGCCCTCCCTCAACCGGAGAGCACGATCGTCGGGACCCCATGAAGCCGGGAAACCGCTTTTTGGGCAGGGTTGTCTCGTGCAATGGCGCTCACGCGACCATCGCCGCAGTTGCCGAGCGCGGCGAAACCGAGCTTACCGAATTATGGTCCGTGGGCCGGCTGATTTCGATTACCGTCGGAAAGAACCGGGTCGTGGCATTGGCCTATTCGATGCAGACCGGTATCCGTGACTGGTCCGAAAACGAGGACACCAAGTTCCAGATCGAAGTCGAACTGCTGGGTGAAGTCCGTATCGGCCCGGATGGACGCGAGCAGTTTTCGAAAGGCATATCGAAATACCCCTATCTCGGCGCGGTCGCTCACCGGATACGTGCATCGGATCTTGTGAAGATCTACGACCCCGGCAAAAGTGAAACATGCGTCATCGGCAAGCTGACGCAGGACGAGAGCATCGATGCATCGATCCATGTGCCGACCATGCTGTCCAAACATTTCGCCGTCGTTGGCTCCACCGGCGTTGGCAAGTCCACCGCCGTTTCGCTGCTTCTGCACAAGGCCATCGAAGCCGATCCGAAGCTCAGGGTCTTGATCCTCGATCCCCATAACGAGTTTGCCGCAGCCTTTCCCGAACACGCGGTAACGATCGATACCGATACTCTGGACCTGCCCTTCTGGCTCATGCGGCTCGAAGAGTTTGCAGAAGTGGTCTTTCGCGGACGCCCTGCAGTCCCAGAAGAATTGGATATGCTTCGCGATCTGATCCCGGAGGCAAAGAGGGCCTTCCGCGGCAGCGATTCCAGCCTCACCAGAAAATCCGCCGAAAAAAGCTCGGTCACGGCCGACACGCCGGTTCCCTATCGAATGGCCGATCTGCTCGCGCTCATCGACGACCGCATCGGTCGCTTGGAAGGCCGCGCTGAAAAACCATTCCTCCGGTCGCTGAAGATGCGCATTGTCTCCGCTATCAACGATCCGCGCTATCACTTCATGTTCTCCAACAATACGATCCATGACACGATCATGGAGACGATCGCGCATATTTTCCGCATTCCCGGAGACGACCGCCCGATCTCCACTTTCCAGCTCGCCGGCATACCCTCGGAAGTTGTCAATTCCGTTGCCTCCATCTTGTGCCGGATGGCATTCGAAATCGCGCTCTGGAGCAATGGCGCAATCCATATGCTGGTGGTTTGCGAAGAGGCGCACCGTTATGTGCCGGCAGATCCCACGCTCGGCTTCATTCCGACCCGTCAGGCGATCGCACGCATTGCCAAGGAGGGCCGTAAATATGGCGTCTCGCTTGGCGTCATCACCCAACGGCCAGGAGAGCTTGACCAGACCATTCTGTCACAGTGCTCGACATTGTTCGCCATGCGCCTCGCGAACGATCGTGACCAGGAGATCATCCGTTCGGCAATCCCGAATTCGTCAATCTCCACCACCAGCTTCCTGTCTTCGATCGGCAATGGCGAAGCGATTGCGTTCGGCGAGGCGATTGCGGTGCCCATGCGCATGCAATTCAGCCATGTGGATGCCCGTCACCTGCCGAAAGCCCACGGTATCGTCGACAAGAATCACGAGGAGACGCCGGATACCGTCGACCTGCGTACGATCGTCTCACGCATGCGCTCGATAAGCGGCCCGGATCTTGGAACCTTCCAGCAAAGTTATCTGGCGGCTGAGGCGGCCGGAACAATGCCGGCGGCGTCCTTCATCCCGGGCACGAACGGCGATTTTGCGCCTGCAAGCGACGCCGAACTTGATCGCTGGAAACGGGAAATCGGGCCAACGGGCGCGGCGGACACGAAGCCGGTTCCGTCTGCGGAACCCTATCGTCCGGACATGTTACCCCGGCAGACCAGAGCTGAGCCGGCGCAACTTTCGGACAACCGGACTATCTGGCGTGACCGTCCGCAACCCCAGTCCACGCCCTCTCCCGAACCGGTTGCCAGACCCAATCCATTCCTGAAGCGGGAAGGTTCGTTCCGCGAAAGCCTGCTGAAAAAACCTCTGACCAGCCTTTACGACAAGGACTGAACGGAAGCAGGCGAACCGTCGACACGGCTCCAGCTCTCATCCATCTGGTTGCGAAACCACGTCATCTGCCGTTTTGCATATTGCCGGGTCAGGGCAGAACTGCGTTCTATCACCTCGTCTCTCGACATCCCGCCAGCCAGCATATCGGCAATCTCACGTACCCCGATCGCCTTCATGACCGGCAGATCAGCGGAAGGGTTCTGACCGAGCAGTGCCTGAACCTCCTCGACCGCCCCCTGCTGCAGCATTTTCTCGAAACGGCGATTGATACGGTCGTGAAGTACAGGGCGATCCGGCAGCACTACCAACTTTTGGGCGCGTGCCGGATTGATGATCATTGGTCCCTGCCTGCCTTGAAATTCCGCGATCGACCGCCCTGTTGCCCGCAAGACCTCAAGTGCACGAACGATCCTCTGTCCGTCGCGAGCCTCCAGCGTATCGGCCACCGGAGCATCTTTGTCGTAGAGTTCGGCATGGAGTGCTTCGGGTCCCTCCTGCTTCAGTCTCAACCGAACTTCGCAGCGAATCTCCTGGGGAATTTCCGGCATGTCGGAAAGCCCGCCGGTCAGCGCCTTGAAATAGAGACCGGTGCCACCGACGAAGACAGGCATCTGACCACGAGCGCGGATCTGCTGCAGCAGGGAGGTGACGTCGCGTAGCCACTCGCCGGTCGAATAGGCTGCCGTTGCCGCCACATGACCGTAAAGATGATGAGGGATATTTTCCATCTCCTCGTCAGAAGGTCGCGCAGTCAGCATGCGCAAAGTATCATAGACCTGCATGCTGTCGGTATTGATGACCACACCATTTTGCGCTTGGGCCAGTCGCACGGCCAGTGCCGACTTGCCGCTGGCCGTCGGCCCGGTTATCAGGATCGCGTCGATGTCTTGCACAAGGTTTTCCATATGGCTTTCGTTGCCACGCTCATTGCCCATCCGTCAAATCCGGTTCTCAACGCCACGCTCGCAGAGCAGGCAGAAGGAACCGTCAAGACATCGGGCCTTTATTGGCTTGCCGACGGGATAGCCTGTGACATCGCCCTGCATGACGACGAAGACATCACGACCGTAGAGACCCAATTGCGCACGCTGGTAGCAGATGCGCCGATCGATGTCGTCGTCCAGCAGGCCGAAACACGCAGAAAGCAATTTCTCATCGCCGACATGGATTCCACCATGATCGGCCAGGAATGTATCGACGAGCTTGCAGACGTCGTCGGCCTGAAGGACAAGGTGGCGGCGATCACCGCCCGTGCGATGAACGGCGAGATCGATTTCGAGCCCGCACTTCGCGAACGCGTCGCTCTGCTCAAGGGCCTGCCGATCACGGTCGTCGACGATGTGATCGCCAAGCGCATCACATTGACCTCAGGCGGTCGCCAACTGATCGCCACGATGAAATCCAAGGGACATTACGCCGCCCTTGTCTCCGGCGGCTTCACTGTATTCACCAGCCGGATAGCCGACATGCTCGGCTTCGACGAAAACCGGGCCAATATCCTGATCGAGAAGGACGGCATCCTGACCGGTGAGGTTGCCGAACCGATCCTCGGCAAGCAGGCAAAGATCGATGCGCTGGAAGAAATTTCCGCCAGGCTCGGCATCACGCCGGATGACGTGATCGCGGTTGGTGATGGCGCCAATGATCTGGGCATGCTGGGGATCGCCGGCTCCGGCGTCGCCCTCCATGCCAAGCCGACGGTGGCGGCACAAGCCAAGATGCGTATCGATCACGGCGACCTGACCGCGCTGCTCTATATCCAGGGTTATCGAAAAAGCGACTTCGTCAGCCAATGAGCAAGCGGGTCGCCATCCTCGAAACACCACGCCTGATCCTGGGCATGTGGCTGCAGACGGATCGAGACCTCTTTCGCGAAATCAACGCCGACCCGAAGGTGATGGAATTTTTCCCGTTTCGGCGCAGCCACGAGGAGGCAGACGCCTTTCTCGGCAAACTCAACGGCATGATGACCGCCGACGGCCTTGGATTCTACGCGCTGGCTCTGAAGGACAGCAATGAACCGATCGGCTTTTGCGGCCTGTCGCATCCGAACTTTCCGGGTGTGTTCGACGAGGAAACCGTCGAAATCGGCTGGCGTCTGGCGACGCGGTTCTGGGGTAACGGCTACGTCACCGAAGCGGCAAGCGCGCTCCTAAAACGGGCCTTCGAACAGGACGAACGCGATAACATCGTCTCATTTGCAGTCGAGACCAATACGCGCTCGACCGGCGTCATGAGACGTATCGGCATGAAACGGCGTCAGGATCTCGATTTCAGCCATCCACGCGTTCCCGACACCCATCCACATCTGAAACGGCATGTCGTTTATGCCGTTTCACGAGAAGATTGGCAGGCCGCAGCGCCCTCCTGACCTGATCAGTCGAGAGGGATTGCAACGAAACGCAGGTTTCCTGCCTTGTCGGCAATCATGATATGGGCGTTGCGACGCCCTTCCGTCTTCAAAGCATCCATGCGGCTGGTGACATCGCTCGGCTGCTCGACGAAATCCTGCGCAACCTCGACGATGACCTCACCGGGCTTCACACCCTTTTCAGCCGCGAGCGATCCGGGCGCAACTTCCGTCACCACTACGCCTTCGACGCTTTCGGCAATATCGAAGCTTTTGCGGCGCTCTTCGTCGAGCGCGGCAATCGTCATGCCATAGGCCTTGACCGGCTCCTTGCTTTGCACAGCAGTCTGATCACTGCCGTCGTCCGTATCCGGCGCATCTTCCGCCTGTGGATCATCGCTCCCGGCATCCGCCGACTGAACGCTATCCTCCAGCCGGCCCGGCGTCACTTTGACGGTCTGTTCCTTGCCGTCACGCAGAATGACGACATCGACTTCCTTGCCGACCGGGCTTTCGGCAACGATACGCGGCAGATCGCGCATCTCATTGATTGGTTCGCCATCAAAGCTGATGATTACGTCGCCGGCCTTGATCTCGCCGTTCTTGATCGGCCCGTCATTGATAATGCCCGAAACAAGCGCGCCCTTCGCTCGATCGAGACCGAGGCTTTCGGACACTTCGTCGGTGACCGGCTGAATGCGAACGCCGAGCCATCCGCGCCTGGTTTCCCCGAACTCGATCAACTGGCGCACGACGTTTTCGGCGATCTCCGTTGGTACGGCGAAACCGATGCCGATCGAACCGCCCGACGGCGAAATGATGGCCGTGTTGATCCCGATGACCTCGCCGCGCATGTTGAACAGCGGTCCGCCGGAATTGCCCTTGTTGATTGCCGCATCCGTCTGGATGAAGTTGTCATAGGGCCCCGCATTGATATTACGGCCCCGCGCAGAGATGATGCCGAGCGTCACCGACCCGCCAAGTCCGAACGGATTACCGATTGCCATCACCCAGTCGCCAATGCGCATGCGGTGCGAATTTCCGAAGGGCACCGCCTTCAAGGGCGACTTGGGTTCGACCTTGAGCACGGAAAGGTCGGTCTTGGTGTCCGTCCCGATCAGGGTCGCCTTCAGCTTGGAGCCGTTGGGGAAGACCACTTCGATATCGTCGGCCCCCTCGATGACATGATTGTTGGTCACCACATATCCGGCTGGATCGATGACAAAACCGGAACCGAGCGAGGATACCTTCCGGTTATCTTGCTGACCGCCTTCACCATCGAAGAAGTCGTCGAAGAATTCCTGGAAAGGCGATCCTTCCTGGATCTGCGGCGGCTGCGGACCGTTGCCGGTGCTCTTCACACTCTGTGAGGTCGAAATGTTGACCACGGCATCGAGCAGGCCTTCGGAAAGATCGGCAATCGAAGCCGGTCCCGCAGGTGCCATATCTGCCGGCGGAGAAGGCGGCGGATTGAAGGATGTCGATGGCGGTGCGGGCGCCGGCAGCATTGCTCCCGCTCCCGGTGCGCTCGGCTGCGCCTGTGACGGTGTCGAAGGTGCCTGAGCTTGTGCCGGGGCATCGGACTGCGTCTGAGCCCAACTGGACATCGGCGCGGCGGCAACGGCCAGAGCAATACCTCCCGCGGCAACACGCTTCCAGGGCGATCGAACCTGCTGAGCCATCTGGCCTCCTCACATCATGGACTGTCTGCTTGGCCCTTTGAAGCAGGGCTTTGCCAATCTGCTCATTGGAGCGACTGAATCGGGCAGAGTTTCGGCAGAGAATAGGGTGGAATGGGTCGGCAGGAAATTACCTTTTCGTGAGGAGACCCATCCTCTGCACATAAAACATGAAAAGGGCGGCCAAAGCCGCCCTCTCCTATCGGTTCAGTTTGCCGGTGCCGGCTGAGCAGGAGCCGCTGCTCCTGCCCTTGGAACAGTTGTCCCATTCGGCGTCTCGAAGAACTTGAAGAAATCCGAGTCCGGCGAAAGCACCATCGTCGTATTGCTTTCTCCGAGAGCGGAGACATAAGCCCGCATCGAACGGTAGAACTCGAAGAAGCTCGGATCACGCTGGAAGGCTTCTGCAAAGATGCGGTTACGCTCCGCATCGCCTTCACCGCGCAGGATTTCCGAATCCCTCTGCGCTTCCGAAACGAACTCGACAACCTGACGGTCGGCGATAGCCCGGCGGCGCTGCCCGGCTTCGTTACCGCGGGCGCGGATCAGTTCGGCTTCGGCCAGACGCTCTGCGCGCATGCGCTGGAAGGTCTGCTGCGAGACTTCCTGCGTCAGGTCGGTACGTCGAATACGAACGTCACGGATTGTCAGACCCAGGCTTTCGGCAGCACTGTTAAGGTCAGTGCGGACTTCCTGCATCATCGAAACGCGTTCGTCAGAAAGAGCGGCGCTGAAATTGCGCAGACCGTAAACCCGGCGCAAGGCCGCATCGAGACGGGTGCTGAGACGGGATTCGGCAGATTCCCGGTCACCCGAGACGGTTTCGCGGAAGCGACGCGGATCCGTGATCGCATAGACCACGAAAGCATCCACTTCATAGAATGCACCGCCGCGAACCTGGACACGAATATTGTCCAGATCGAATCGCAAGGAGCGGTCTTCGACATATTGGACGCGATCAGCGTCCATGAAGGCGAACGGCAACTTGAAGTAGAGGCCGGGCTCCTGCTTCACGTCCTGGATTTCACCGAAGCGGACGACGATAGCCTGTTCGCGCTCGTTCACCACGAATACCGACGAGTAGACGAGGAACAGAACGACGGCGAGGCCGACGAGAATGGCTGGCAGTCGGTTGGAATTCATCGGCTGCCTCCCTGCTGCGTGGCCGGATTGCGGAGCATCTCATTGAGCGGAAGATACGGAACCGCGCCCTGTTGCTGACCATCCATGATGATCTTGTTCGAAGACTTCAGAACGGTTTCCATCGTTTCAAGGAAGATGCGGCGACGGGTCACTTCCGGCGCGTTGGCATATTCGTTGTAGATCGAGACGAAGCGCTGAGCTTCACCCTGCGCTTCGTTGACGACGCGATCCTTGTAGGCCGAAGCCTCTTCGCGGATCTGCGCAGCCTGACCACGAGCCTGACCAAGCTTCTGGTTGGCATACTGGTTGGCTTCTTCCACGAAACGGTCTTCATCCTGCTCGGCGCGCTGCACTTCTTCGAAGGCATCGGCCACTTCACGCGGCGGCGCTGCATCCTCGATCGGCACGGCATTGATGGCGATACCTGAACCATAGGTATCCATAGTGCCCTGGATGATGTTGCGGACCTCCGTCGAAATCCCTTCGCGGTTATCGCGGAAGATGTCCTGTGCGGGACGACGTCCGACGACCTCACGCATGGCGCTTTCGGCAACCTGCTGCAGCGTTGCTGCCGGTGTTTCCAGGTTGAAAAGATAGGACTTCGGATCGGTAACGGTGAACAGAACAGAGAACTGTACGTTGACGATGTTCTGGTCGCCGGTCAGCATCCAGCCGACATTGGAGTTCGATCCCCTCGGCGCGCCGATATTCTGCTGCTGCTCGGTAACCTTGACGATCTCGACGGTTTCCAGCGGCCACAGATGGAAGTGCAGGCCCGGCATAGAAATTTCTTCCTTGGGCTTGCCGAATCGCAGTTCGACGCCGCGTTCATCCGGCTGTACCGTATAGACCGACTGAAAAACCAGGAATGCTGCAACAACGAGCAGCAAGATAATCATCGCACCAGCGTTGAAGCCGCCGGGTACGATACCCTTCAGCCGATCCTGACTACGACGGATGATGTCCTCGATATCGGGCGGGCCGCCATTGCCACCGCCGCCGTTACCGCGCGGACGGTTTGGTCCCTGTCCCCATGGACCTTGATTGTTGCCGCCACCGCCGCCGCCGCCCCATGGGCCGCCGCCGCCATTCTGATTGCTCCAGGGCATCAAAACCTCTTTGTAAGTGTCTCCCTTCCCTCGCGCCGCAACTCAACGAAGAGCAGCAAGGGTTCCCGCCCGTTATAGGTATCCGAAGCGCCGCTTTCAACGCGACTTCAATAACTTCCAAGTCAACGGTAACGAAATGTTTCAGTTTGCCGCAATTTTTCGACGGTAGACGACAAAACGCGTCGCGTAATTGTCCTTTTCACCGGCCGGAACCGATTCCTCGGACATTTTCTCGAAGACCTCAGAATCGATCTCCGGAAATACGGTGTCGCCATCGGGAATATCGGCTTCAACATGTGTGACGTAAAGCCGATCGACCTGATCGATCACCTGCCGGTAGATCTCACCGCCACCGATAATGCCGATCTCGTCGGCGCCCGTCTCGGCAGCAATCGCCTGAGCCGCGCTCACCGCCTCGTCGACTGAGCCGGCAAGCTGAGCACCTTCAACGAGGCGGGATAGGTCACGTGTCACCACAATATGCGGCCTACCGGGCAAAGGCTTGCCACCAAAAGAATCGAGTGTCTTGCGGCCGACGATCATCGGCTTGCCCAATGTCATCGCCTTGAACCGTTTCAGGTCAGTCGAAAGCTTCCACGGCATGTCGCCGTCGCGACCGATCACACCGTTGCGGGAAACGGCAACAACGATGGCAAGCGGAACCCGTGCCATCACACAGCCACCACAGCCTTGATATGCGCGTCGGCAACATAGTTCTCCAGCTCGAAATCTTCGAACTTGAACCCGAAGATATCCTTCACATCCGGATTGATCTTCATTGTCGGTAGCGGCTTGGGATCGCGTGTCATCTGCAGCCGCGCCTGCTCCATATGGTTGGCATAGATATGCGCATCACCAAATGTGTGGACGAACTCGCCGAGCTTCAGCCCGACGATCTGCGCCACCATCATCGTCAGCAGCGCATAGGACGCGATATTGAAGGGGACGCCCAAAAAGATATCGGCGGAGCGCTGATAAAGCTGGCAGGAGAGCTTTCCGTCCGCGACATAGAACTGGAACAGGCAGTGGCACGGCGGCAGCGCCATATCGTCCACCTGCGCCGGGTTCCAGGCCGAGACGATATGACGACGTGAGTTCGGATTGGTCTTCAGCCCCTCGATCAGCTGAACGATCTGGTCGACATGCCCGCCATCGGGCTTCGGCCAGGAACGCCACTGATAACCATAGACCGGACCGAGATCGCCGTTCTCGTCGGCCCACTCGTCCCAGATGCGGACACCGTTATCCTTGAGGTAGGCGATATTCGTGTCGCCCTGCAGGAACCACAAAAGCTCGTGAATGATCGATTTCAGGTGGAGCTTTTTCGTCGTGAGCACCGGAAAGCCCTCCGACAGATCGAAACGCATCTGGTATCCGAAGACCGAACGCGTGCCTGTGCCGGTGCGGTCTCCACGGTCGCTGCCGGTTTCCATCACATGCTGAAGAAGGTCGAGGTACTGTTTCATGGGTGCTGGCCGCCGATTCCTGAATTTCGGACTTACATAATAGCATGTAGCCCCCGCACCAATCACCTCCCGGTGACGAAATCCGCTTTCCCCGGCTTTTCACGATCGTCACACCAATATGACAAGACCTCTTTTCAACGGGCGAACAAACACCTATATCAGCCGTGCCGGACTTCGGTCCGGATATGGCGATAAACGGTCGGTGTAATAAACCTATTGGACCCGGGGGCGGTACCCGGCGCCTCCACCACAAGGTGGCCTCGAATGGCCACTTTATGATGGGGGCGAAATAGGATCGACAAGGGTGTAAAGATCGAACTTTTGCTCGGCATGATACCGCCGTTATCGGGTCACAAGTGTAGTTGCAAACGACAACAACGCTAAGGAATACGCTCTCGCTGCCTAATGGCGGTGCGGGAATTCCGCTCTAAGTCCTTACGGTTAGCCCCGTAAGGCGGGGTCCGAAGGCACCTGGCAACAGAAGCCTTCACCTTCCCTCGGCTCTGGAATACAATCATCAACTGACTCGACGGTTCGGGACTTCCGCCCGTTGAAATGGCATGGCATAACGCGTCTTACTAAAAGACGTAAAAAGGGAAAGACAGGACCGCATGGCTCAGGATCATATCCGTTACGATATTCTGGCACAGGATGCGCTCAGAGGCGTTATTCGGAAGGTCCTCACCGAAGTCGCGGCGACAGGCCGCCTGCCTGGCGACCATCATTTCTTCATCACCTTCCTGACCGGCGCCCCGGGCGTGCGCATCTCGCAGCACCTCAAGGCGAAGTACAATGAACAGATGACCATTGTTGTCCAGCACCAGTTCTGGGACCTGAAGATCACCGACACCCAGTTCGAGATCGGCCTCTCTTTCTCCGATACGCCTGAACGGCTGGTCATCCCCTTCAACGCCATTCGCGGATTCTATGATCCTTCCGTGAATTTCGAACTCGAGTTCGAAGTTCCGCTGACAGAAGAAGAGGAAGCCTCCGCAGAGATCACCGCCATCCCGGTCGAGGCGGTAGCCAAGTCGTCCGAACCTGCCAAGGAAGCAGGGGAAGAGAAGAAGGAAGGTTCGGTCGTCTCGCTCGATTCCTTCAGAAAGAAACAGTAGGCGCCAGATCGGCGAAAGGCCGTTCCATGGGTGACGTCGTCAATCTCCGGCAGTTCAAGAAGACCAAGGCCCGCTCTGACAAAGAGAGACAGGCCGAGCAGAACCGCATCAGCCATGGCCGCACCAAGGCAGAGAAGTCGCTAACGGGCGTGCTGAACGAGAAAGCTGAGAAGTCCCTAAATCAGGGAAAACTGGAAAAGCCCCGAAAAGACACAGAGTAAGTGGACATTAACAGCCTGTTATCTGTGCCTATTTGGGTCGCTTGACGCGCACGGTTCCGCCAAATTTATAGGGGCCTCTGGTCATGACGATCACGGAGCCACTTTTGATTCACAAGCATTCTGCGACCCTTCACGGGCACCGAACGAGTTTTTCCTTGGAGGATGAATTCTGGCGCGAGTTGAAGACGATCGCCAGGGAGCGAGGCATGAGCCTCGCAGGCCTTATCACCGAAATCGATGACCAGCGTGGCGGGCTCGGCAACCTTTCCTCCTCATTGCGCCTCTATGTTCTCCGTTATCTGAAGCGAACAGCTGCTCTAACCGGCAACGACATGCCGGAGGATGCGGAGCGTGCAGAAAAGGCACGCGCCTGAGAGTTCTACTGGCTGATGCTCGGAAGATTTCCATCGCCGAAAGGTCTGATGACCTGATTGCCGGGCTGCAGGTTTTCGTTGGTCGGCGGTACGGTAAACTGAAGTTCGTTCGCCTTGCGCTGCCGTTCTTCTTCGGCAGCCCTCGCCGCCTCGACCATCGCCTGCCGCTGCCGTTCCTCCGCCTCCAAGCGAGCCTTTTCTGCCTGTCGCTCCGCCGCATTGAAGTTGTAGAGCGAAACCTCACGGCGTAAACGCTGCTTTTCCAATACGCTCGATTGAAGCATCTCGACTCGACGACGCTCCTGTTCATAGGCGCGCATCGACAGGAAGTTCGTCAATGCAGCGACATCGACGCGCTCGCGAGGCTCCCCGCGATCACCCGAATAAAGCAGGCGGACCGTGGGATCGCCTCCGGCAACGGCGTCGTCGCCGGCATCATAGGTAAGTGAGATCGAGGCATCCATGCCGTGTTGGAAAATGCCGGCATTTCCTTCCGCAGCCAAAGTTAGGCTACCGGAAGGAAGCCGAACCTCCTGAATCCGCAATTCGCCACCGCTGATCGAAAAGGGAACATTCACCTGTCCAAGAGACAAATCGCCCTGATGCACGAGAGCGGCAACCTGCCCACCGACATTGGCTTCCTTCACCTCTCCCTTTTCGGCATCGGCCGAAGCCATCATGCGCGTGAGCAGCTCGGGATTGATGCCATGAAGCGTCAGGCCTGAAACCTGAACCTCGCCTGATCCGCTGAGAGCAGCGGCAAGGTGGCGCATGCTGCTACCACTTGCTTCCACCGAAGCGTCGAAACTCACGCGCCCGCTTGCAACGGGGCGGTTGTCATTCCGCCAGACGACAGATGAGAGATCGGCATTCTCGACATGCAGTTTTGCCTGCAGGATACCCGTTCCGCTCCCGTTGGAAATCAGCATCTTCCCTGAGATTTTCCCGCCCTGCCACTCGCCGGTGGCGTCTTCGAAAGAAATGCCTGCACCGCGATACATAAGTCTTGTGGAGAAATTCGCAATGCGCCCCACCTCTCCCGCATGGAACGCCTTCGCCTTGAAATCCAGCGAAACTTCGCTATCGCCAAAGACCGGCAGAGAGAACGGTTCGGACGAAGGCTGTCCGTTTTCGGGGTTCGTCACAGCGCCGAAGACAGCATCGCCGAGCCAGGCAAGGTCCAGAGTATCGACGCTGAGCGCACCATCGGCTTTCAGGTTGGTGGCGCTACGATCGATGGAAACCTTTCCCTCGACCGCATTGCCGTCCAGATTGCCACGCAACGCTGTCATGTCGATCGATTTGTCCGACAGAGCAAAATCGGCCTGCATATCGACCGGAAATCCGCCTCCGAACTGCGGAATTCCGATACCTGTGAGAAGAAGATAGGGTTCGAGATCCTGGCTCTTGAGCTCGACTTGACCCCGACCCTCGGCGAAATCATCCGCCATCAGAGAAATATCGCCACGGATCGCAAGATTGGCCTTCTCCGTCTTGAAGACCAGTGTCGTGCGGGCCGGTCCGTCAGAAGCCTTCTGGGCGTTGAACGTCAGGCTGCCCGCCCCGTCACCGCCAAAGGGCAGAATATTGAGGCCAGCCTGACCGAGCAGGATTTCCGACTTCGGATTGTCCAGCGACGCCGCGATGGTCATCGCATCTCCGCCTGTCAGGTTGAGCAAGGTCGGCAGTTCAATATCGGCCTTGACCGAACTGCCGTTGATGGAGCCAGCAACTTTCACCGAGGCGCCACCCGTTTCCTGGCCGATGGTGAGGTCAGCGGTAAGATCCGCGTCCTGATAGAAGGAAGCATTCGCACTGAGGCGATCGAGAACCGGATGAGCAGGTAGTTGCTGCTTCAGCATCGCCATGAATGCCGTCGGATCTGCCGATTGGAATTGGATCTTTGCAGTTCCGCGATAATCGAGCAGGGAGCCGCGCACTTCTCCCTGGGCCGAGACACGCGCGCCGGCAATGTCGCCGGCAGTAAGATGGCCAAGCGATAGGACACCACCCGCCATGGTGAAGGCGGTATCGACATTTTCCGCAACCACACCCGACACGGAGAATTTCTCCGCCTTGAGCTTCGCTTCCAACCGATGATCCAGCACGCTGCGGCCGGCATCCTCGCCGGTGACCAGCGAGGCGAGCGCCCTCATGGCATCGAGATCGATCTCGTCGCCCGAAAGGTTGATGGACAGTCCGGGCGAAAGGCTACCCTTGGACTGACGCTCCATGCTTCCTTTGAGCGTAGCTGGCCCGATCGCGAGTTCCAGGTCGTCGAAACGCTGGATATCGGTTGCGAGATCAACCTTTGCCGAAAAACCGGCGGTACGAAGTTGCCGGATCGCAGGATCGACATGACCGGAAAGCCAGTCTGCCAGTCCGGATGGCTGGGTGGAAGCAAAAAGCATGTCGCCCTTGAATGAAGGGCTACCTTCCAGAACCAGTGCCCCGTTTGCTTCCATCCGGGTACGCCCGGGAAGTGTGGCGATAGCCTTGTCGACCGTCCACCCCCCATCCGCCGGACGCACGTCGAGCTGGATATCACGGATCGTCGTATCATTCAGAATGACGGCCGGAAGCTTGAGACTGGCGCGGCCAGGGACCTGCGGAATGGGTATGGAAGCGGCCATATCCACGAACGCCTGCAACCGGCGCTGCGCCGAAGCGGCCGCGTCGCGGCCTGTCTTGCCACGCATTCCCTGCTGGCCGAACTTGTTGACATCGATCTGCTGTCCTTCGGCTGTCAGCAGGAATTCCGGCTTGCTGCCGGTATCGAGTGTCGCTTCCCCGCTCACCACATAGGGATCATTGAGAGCACCGACCTCAAGCCGATATTCGGCAACGCGGATCCGGTCATTGGTTATTTCGAAACCGCCCTTTACCCGCGGTCCGGGCGGCGGGGCCGTGACCGGCTCCGTTTCATCTTCCTCCTGCACCACGCTTGCAGTAAAACTACCGCTATAGGTGGGCACATTATCAGCCAGAGCCAGTTCGCCGTCGAGATTGACCTCGAGCGGCTCGTCCTCCGGCCAGAGCCGCAATCTGAGCGGGAGTCGTTTCGCCTGGACGTCCGCAGCGCCGGTAACTAGGCTGAACCGGGCTTCCTCGCCGTCCAGGAAAGCATTGCCGTCACCACGCCACGGACCGGCAAGCGACGCAGCCGACATTTCTGCGGTCAACCCGGTGATGTTTCGGGATCTCCCGGATTGCTCGTCGATGAGCGTAACCGCGGCATTGCTGATATGCACGTCCTCGATCACAACCACGCGGGTGGGGATGGCCGGCCGGCTTCCGCGCATCCAGTCGACCGTTCCATCCTGCAGAATGCGGGCGCGCACTGTCGGATCCTCGATACGCATATCGAAAATCCGCGCCTCGCCGGAAAGGAACGGCGCCAGTTCCATATCCATCGAGAAACGGGCGATCTGCGCAAGAGGCTGTCCGTCGACATCCTGGCCGACACGGACATCGTGCAACGTGATCGACGGGAAAGGCAGAATGCGGGCATCGACATCGCCATGCACCGACACTTTCTTGCCGAGCATGCGACTTGCCTGTTCTTCAAACTCGACGCGAAAGCTGGACCAGTTGAGGAAGAAAGGCGCAAGCAGCGCGGCGAAAAGCGCCACGACGACCAAGCCGCCGATTGCCACCATCAAGCGTCCAAACACCGTCGCAGTTCTCCTTTTTCGTTCACACTAGCCGATCGAGCGTCGTGTTCAAGTCACGCCTGCGCCATACGGAAGATCTTGCCCGGATTGAAGATGTTTTCGGGATCCAGCCCTGCCTTGATCGATCGCATCGCATCGAGTGCGCCGCCGAGCTCTTCGTCCAGATAGGACATCTTGCCCTGCCCCACACCATGTTCGCCCGTGCAGGTTCCGTCCATGGCGAGCGCACGGCGGCTTAGCCGCTCCGTAAAGGCCTCGACATTGGCAACCGATGCCGGATCCTTGTCGTCGAACAGCACCAGAACGTGGAAATTGCCGTCACCCGCATGGCCGACGATCGGTGCCAGAAGGCCGGAACGCTCGATATCGGCCTGAGTTTCGGCAACACATTCGGCGAGCCTGGAAATCGGCACGCAGACATCCGTCGAAAGGCCGTTCAGCGCCGGATCGAGCGCTCGGCCCGCCCAATAGGCATTGTGCCGTGCGTTCCACAGCTTGGTTCGCTCCTCGGCATTGGCCGTCCACTGGAATTCGTCGCCGCCGCATTCGGCGGCGATCTCGGCAAACTGCTCCGACTGGATGCGCACTGTATCCTCGCTTCCGTGAAATTCGAGGAACAGCGTCGGCTTTTCCGGATAGGAGAGATTGGAATAGGCATTGCAGGCCCTGATCTGCACCTCATCCAGAAGCTCGATGCGAGCCACCGGGATCCCCATCTGGATCGTCATGATGACCGCATTGCAGGCAGCTTCCACACTCGCAAACGCACAGACGCCACCACCGATTTTTTCGGGAATGCCCTGCAGTTTCAGCGTCACCGAGGTGATAACCCCGAGCGTACCTTCTGCACCGACGAAAAGCCGCGTCAGGTCATATCCCGCCGAAGATTTCTTGGCCCGACGCGCGGTGCGAATTTCCTCGCCATTTGCAGTCACCACGGTAAGCGCAAGCACATTATCCTTCATCGTGCCGTAACGCACCGCATTGGTACCCGATGCGCGTGTCGAAGCCATACCGCCGATCGTGGCATTGGCACCCGGATCGATCGGGAAGAAAAGACCGGTATCGCGCAGCTCGCGATTAAGCTCCTCGCGGGTAATGCCAGGTTCGACCGTGACATCAAGGTCTTCCGGGCTGATACGCAGAACCTTGTTCATCCGGGAAAAATCAACGGAAATACCCCCGGATGGCGCATTCACTTGCCCCTCGAGCGAGGAACCTACGCCGAACGGGATAACGGGAACGCGATGCGCCGCACAGATCCCGACAACGGATTTCACATCCTCGCCCGTCTCTACAAAGACCACGCCATCAGGCAGCTGCGCCGGCAGATAGGTGGTCGTATGGGCATGCTGCTCGCGAAACGACTGACCGGTCTGGAAGCGATCGCCGAACGCCTGCTTCAAAATCCCGAGAACCGTCCTGATGCCGTCCTCGTTGCGCGCGCCAGACTGAACGTCCCGAATTGCCATGTCGAATTCTCCTGCATGCTGAGCAGGAAATTGGTTAGGAGACAGGGCCTTGTTTGTCCAGCCGAAAGCAGGTTGACGCGGTACGCAATGCGCCTCTCGTCATCCAGTCCTTATTCAGCAGCCATGAGCGGTGGCTGCTTGCTGTCGTTCGCCCGGCCCTTTTTCGCATTTTCCAACTCGTCATGGAAGCGAGCTTCCTCCTGCGCATGCGGCTTGGCAAAGCGGGCAAGCAACAGATAAGCGACCGGCGTGATGTAGAGCGTCACCAGCGTCGCGAACCCGAGCCCGCCGACGATCACCCAGCCGAGCGCGATACGCGCCTCGGCACCCGCTCCCTGGGCAAGAACCAAAGGCAGGCCGCCGATCACGGTCGCGATCATCGTCATCATCACAGGGCGCAGGCGCAGGCTGCAGGCGCGTTCGATCGCTTCACGGCAGTTGGCGCCTTCGTTGCGTAGATGATTGGCGAATTCCACGATGAGAATACCGTTCTTCGCCATCACACCGACAAGCAGAACGAGGCCGATCTGAGAGTAGACATTGAGGCTAGATCCTGTGAGCACCAATGCAAAGGCGGCACAGGCAAGTCCCAATGGAACCGTCGACATGATGATGATCGACGACAGAACGCTTTCGAACTGGGCAGCCAGAACAAGGAAGATGATGGCAATGGCGAAACCGAAGGTCAGCGCCATGCCGCTGGAATTTTCCTTCAGCGTGGCGGCCTCCGCCAGCGGGATCAGACGCGAGCCTTGTGGCAGCAGTGGTGCAGCCAGTTCGGTCGCGACCTGAACCGCCTGGCCCAGCGATACGCCATCTTTCAGCCCTGCAGAAAAGGATACGGAGGCAAGCTGCTGCTCGCGCCGGAGAGTCGGCGAAACCGCCCGCTCCTCCAATGTCGCAACTGTCGACATCGGCACCATCTTCCCATCCTTGGTTTTCAGGAAGATGCTTTCCAGATCAGTCGGATCGTCAATCGGCCTCGTGGTCGATTTCAGCTTGACCGGGATCGCCTCGCCATCGACGAAAACGTCGACGACGGACCGTCCTTCGAGCAGCGATTGCACCGCTGTTCCGAGGCTCGTGATGTCGATCCCGAGATCCGAAGCCCGCTCGCGATTGACGGTCACGAAAATCTGCGCCTGGTTCGGCTCATCGTTCAGACGCGGCGTGTCGAACATGTCGGTCTCGCGCAGTGAATCCACCAGCTTCACCGCTGCCGCCGTCAACTGTTCGTGGCTGGTACCGACCAGCGCCATTTGCAGGCCGTTACCGGCACCGCGAATGCGAAGACTGTTCTGTTGCTGGGCAAAAGCGCGCAGCGCCGGCACGGTCGCGGTTGCAGCATTGATATCCTTGACGATATCCGCCTGGCTGCGATCACGCTCCGACCAGGGAGCGAGCGTCAGCACCATGAAGCCATTGTTCTTCGCTCCGCCCTGTCCCGAGATCGAATAGACATTCTTGATCTCGCCGGCATCGACCAGGGGCTGAAGCTTTTCCTCGACCTGCTGAAGCTTGTCGCGCATATATTTGAGGCTCACGCCCTCGGGCGCTGTAGCGCGAAGGAAAACCATGGCCCGGTCTTCCGCCGGCGTAAGCTCGCTCTTGACCGTCTTGAAGGCCATGTAGCCGGCACCGCCGAAGAGAATGGCAACGACGACGACAGCAGCCGGCGCATTGAGACAGGCATGCAGCGTCGTGCGATAGACATTTGCAAACAGCGTACCGAAACGCCCAAGCAGGCCGCCATGCTTTTCCTTGATCGGCTTCGTCAGCATCCGTGAGGCAAGCATCGGGCAGAGCGTCAGCGCCGTGATCGACGAAAGCGCCACTGCAAAGGCGAGAACGAAACCGAATTCGCGGAAGAGACCGCCCATCTGGCCGGGAAGGAAAGAAAGCGGGATAAACACGGCAGCGAGAGTGGCTGTCGTCGCAAGAACCGCGAAGAACACTTCCTGTGTACCGATCACCGCAGCGGCGCGCGGTCCCATGCCTTCGGCTCTTCGCCGGACGACATTCTCCAGGACGACGATCGCGTCATCGACCACGAGGCCCGTCGCCAGAACGATGGCCAGCAGCGTCAGGATATTGATGGAGAACCCGACCATATAGATCGCAACCAGCGTACCGATCAGCGCGACCGGCATGGTCAGTGCGGGAATGAGCGTTGCCTTCCAGTCGCGCAGGAACAGGAAGATGACCAGCACCACAATCGTGCCGGACAGAGCCAGAGCGATTTCCACCTCATGCAGCGCGCCCTGAATGAATACGGCATCGTCGCTGGTAATCGCGATCCGCGTACCTTCAGGCAGGCTTTTCGACAGTTCGGCAACGGCGGCGCGCACACCTTCGGAAATGCTCAGCGTATTGGATTGCGCCTGGCGAAGCACGCCGAGACCGACGCCCTGAACCCCGTTGGACCGAAGCGCGGTCGTCCCGTCATCCGGTCCGAGCATCACGGTCGCGACATCGCGAAGCCGGACATTGTCGTTGATCAGAATATTTTCGAAATCTTCGGGCTTGGTGAGGTTCGCAGTAGCGCGGACAACGATATCCTGCGTCGAGGATTCCAGCGACCCCGCCGGCACATCCATCGCAGCCGTGGACAACGCATTGGAAAGGTCCGCGATCGTCAGCCCGCGGCTTGCGAGTGCCGTCTGGTTCACGTCGACGCGAAAGATTTTCTCCTGGTCACCGTAAAGTTCGACATCGGCCACGCCCTCGACGGCGGCCAGTCTGTCGGAAACCTCGTTATCGACTAGAAGCGTCAGCTCCTCCATCGACATGGTCGACGACGTGACGGCAAGACGCATGATCGGCTGGCTGTCGCTATCCGCCTTGATGATGCGTGGTTCGTCGGCGTCTTCTGGCAACTGGTTTGTAACGCGCCCGAGCGCATCGCGCACGTCGTTTGCCGCGACGGCCAGATCGGCAGTATCGTTGAATTCGAGCGTAACCCGGCTCTGGCCGAAATCGGAAATCGACGAGATCGACTTGAGGCCGCTGACACGCGCAACCGCACCTTCAATGACGTCGGTCACCTCCTGGTCCATCGTTTGTGCAGAGGCACCGTCATAAGTGGTGCGAACGCTGATAACCGGCTGATCGACATCCGGCAGTTCGCGCACTTCGACACCGGCGAGCGCTGCAAGACCGGCAACCACAAGCAACGTATTGATGACCGCAGCAAGGATAGGGCGACGCACGAAAATTGCTGCGAACCCCTGTTTACCCGTTTGGCCGTGTGATCCGGCCTGTTGCGCCTCGTTGGATTGTCCCCGGTTATCCTCGCTCATCGGCTGGCAACCTCCGGCGCTTTTTCACCGGCAATGCGAACTGCACCGCCTTCACGAACACGCTGTAGCCCTTCAGTTGCGATTGCATCGCCTTCATTGATCTCGGCGGCAACGAGAATGGCATCCGGATTACGCTGGATGATTCTGACCCGCGCCTTTACCGACTTGTGGTCCTCGATACGCCAGACGAAGGAACCTTGGGTGTCCCATTGGATCGCCAGTGGATCGACCGTGGGATAGGTCTCGCCCGGGAAACGCATGGTGACGCCGAAGGACATGCCGGCGCGAAGTTCATCGTCACCATTCGGGATTTTGGCGCGAATACGAATGGTGCGGCTGGCGGAATCGACCCGGTTATCGACGGCCTCCACAGATCCGTTGAATGTTCTTCCCGGCCGAGAGATGGACGTGGCCTCGACCGGCATTCCCGTTTTGACCTGCACGGCAAACCGTTCGGGCGCCCAGAAATCGACGAGCAACTCGGATCGGTTGTCGATCGTGACCACATTGCTCGACGTCGTGACATTGTCGCCGATATTGACGGCGACAATGCCGACGATCCCATTGATCGGGGCCACGACGGAACGCCGCTTCAAGGCAAGTTGGGCATTGGTCAGCGCAAGCTGCGCCGTCTCTTCCGCAATCTGCGCGTCAAGCACTTCAAGACGGGAGAAGCTCTTGAGATTCTTGTAGCTCTCCGACTTTTCCTTTGCGCTGCGCAAAAGCACCTGCGCCTGATCACGCAGGATAATCTGCTCGTCGTCGTCGAGTTGCGCCAGAACCTGCCCCTTGGTCACGCGATCACCTGATTTCACGAGGATTTCGTTGATCGTGCCCGTGGCCTGTGGCATCACGATGACCGACTGGATCGCCTCGCCATCGCCGATGGCAGACAGGCTGTCGTTTACGATCCCGGTACCCACCGGCCGCGTCGCGACGAGCACTGCCTGGGCGCCCGCGGAATTCTGCCGATTGCCTCCGGTACCTTGCGAACCTTGCTCGCTGCCGGCGACTGTCGCGGACACCGGTTCGCCCGCTTTCGGATTTATGGCGGAGATGATTGTCTGCGGCACTCCCATGGAGACCAGCGAACGGCCAGCATCAGCCGACAGATACACCCAGAAACAAAGGCCTCCGAGCAAAGCCGCAGCTGACAAAAGAAGCTGGTTCCAGATCCGCATACAAATCCTCATAAAATATGATTGGGCGTGAGGAGTATCCTCGTTTCCCCGCCAACAGGCAATGGCTGCGCCACAGCCTTACCGATTTGTAACATCACGGGATTTCACGCATATGTCAGAATGAAATCATGCCGGAGGTTAAAAAAACGGCGGCATCCGCTTACGCTGCCAAACCACCTGTTATCGCTCAATTGTTCCCGTGACGCTCACTTTCCCTGCAAACATGGGAATGAAAAGAGAACATCGACTGGCCTTTCCGCCTCGAATCACTACATTGGCCTGATGAGTAACAGTTTTGACGATATCCCGTTCTTCGACGAAGAGCCGGAGGCAGCGCCGCGCAAGCCGCAGGTCCCATCCGATCGCCACCAGGCGGGGAAAACGCCTCAGGGTAGCTTGGGCATCGCTGCACGCGCCTTGGCCGCAAGGGACGGTGCACGACCCGCCGCGGATTATCTCTCCGGCCTCAACCTCGAACAGCGCGAAGCCGTGGAAACGATCGACGGCCCGGTTCTTGTCCTGGCAGGCGCCGGCACCGGCAAGACACGCGTATTGACCACCCGCATTGCCCATATCCTGGCCTCGGGTCGCGCATTTCCGTCGCAGATTCTTGCCGTGACCTTCACCAACAAGGCCGCGCGCGAGATGAAGGAACGTATTGGCGTCCTGGTCGGCGGTGCCGTCGAGGGCATGCCCTGGCTTGGCACATTCCACTCGATCGGGGTGAAGATCCTGCGTCGCCACGCCGAACTGGTCGGCCTGCGCTCGGACTTCACCATTCTCGACACCGATGACGTGGTCCGCCTGATAAAGCAGCTTATCCAGGCCGAAGGGCTGGACGACAAACGCTGGCCGGCAAAACAGTTCGCCGGCATGATCGACGGCTGGAAGAACAAGGGGCTGCTGCCGCACGACATCCCGGAGGGTGACGCCCGTGCATTTGCCAACGGCAAGGGCCGCGAACTCTACGCCGCCTATCAGGCACGACTCAGAACCCTCAACGCCTGCGACTTCGGCGACCTGCTGCTGCATCCGATCACGATCTTCCGCAAGACGCCGGACCTCCTCAAGGAATATCACGAGCGGTTCCGCTATATCCTGGTCGACGAGTATCAGGATACCAACACCGCCCAGTATATGTGGCTGCGCCTGTTGGCCCAGCGCCCCAAGGGTGTGCCGCAGAATGTCTGCTGCGTCGGCGACGANNCGACGACGACCAGTCGATCTATGGCTGGCGTGGTGCGGAAGTGGACAATATCCTTCGTTTTGAGAAGGATTTCCTGGGTGCCAAGGTCATCAAGCTGGAACGCAACTACCGTTCCACTGAACATATTCTGGGCGCTGCAGGCCACCTGATCGCCCATAACGAAGGCAGGCTGGGCAAGACCCTCTTCACCGATCGCGTCGATCCAGACGACGAAAAGGTCATCGTTCACGCCGCCTGGGACAGTGAAGAGGAAGCCCGTGCCGTCGGCGAGGAAATCGAGCGGCTGCAGCGCGGTGATGGTGACGGCAAGAAACATGCCCTCAACGACATGGCGATCCTTGTGCGCGCCTCCTTCCAGATGCGCGAATTCGAAGATCGCTTCGTCACGCTCGGCCTGAACTATCGCGTCGTCGGCGGTCCACGCTTTTACGAACGGCTCGAAATCCGCGACGCCATGGCCTATTTCCGCCTCGTCTGCCAGCCGGCGGACGATCTCGCCTTCGAGCGTATCATCAATACGCCGAAACGGGGGCTCGGCGACACGACATTCCGTTACCTGCACGATTCCGCCCGTGCCCGCGACATCCCGATGCTGCAGGCAGCAGCCGAAATGGTCGAGACCGACGAACTCAAGCCAAAGGCCCGCAAGGCACTTTTCGATGTCGTGCAGAACTTCAGGAACTGGCAGGAACGGCTTGAAAGGACGGAACATACCGAACTCGCCGAGCAGATCCTCGAAGAGTCGGGCTATACCGACATGTGGAAGAACGACAAGTCGGCGGAAGCACCGGGCCGTCTTGACAACCTGAAGGAACTGATCCGCTCGATGGAGCAGTTCGACAGCATGCGCGGCTTCCTCGAGCACGTTTCCCTCGTCATGGATGCCGAGCAGAACGAGAACCTCGACGCGGTCTCGATCATGACGCTCCATTCGGCCAAGGGCCTGGAATTCGATACCGTCTTCCTTCCCGGCTGGGAGGAAGGCCTGTTCCCGCATCAGCGCGCGCTCGACGAAGGCGGCCGCTCCGGCCTCGAGGAAGAGCGCCGCCTCGCCTATGTCGGCATCACCCGCGCCAAGCGGCGCTGCCATATCTGGTTCGTTTCCAACCGCCGTATCCACGGCCTCTGGCAATCGACCATGCCGTCCCGTTTCCTTGAAGAACTGCCGCAGAACCATGTCGATGTCGCGGCCTCCGATTCATCGAACTACGGCGGTTACGGCGGACGCGGAGGTTACGGCCAGTCGCGTTTCGACAAGGCGGAACCCTTCGCCAACAACTATTCGACGCCGGGCTGGAAACGCGCCCAGGCCAACAAGACGGACGCCACCAGAGATAACTGGGGCAATCGCTCCGGCCATTCGGTGGAACGCATCGGTTACGGCGAAAGCGGCCCGCGCGGGCGCACGATCGATGGCGAACTGGTGGCCAAGTCCGTGGCCGACAAACCATCGAAATTCGCCATCGGCGACCGGGTCTTCCACATCAAGTTCGGCAACGGCAATGTCTCGGCAATCGAAGGCAACAAGCTGACGATCGAGTTCGATCACGCCGGCCAGAAGCGCGTGCTGGATGGGTTTGTGGAGAAGGCGTGAGATCAACGTGACCAGCGACGGTTGGGGGATTGATTTCAACCGCGCATCTGCAGGCGTGGTGATCCAGCTGACCTCGGAGGACGGTTACCGGTCACAGCCGAGGCTTTGAACTTATCGACGCATATTGCGACCTGCCCGTGGACACCTCGATCTTTCTGGAGAAGTCTCTCCACGTCCGAATATTTCAAATCACCCGCATTAAAATGGAAGCTCCATGTCGCTCACCAACCACGATATCGTCGAAACCACCGTCTGGCGCCGCCATCTTCACACCATGCCGGAAGTGTCCGGTGAGGAAGTGGAAACGGCCAAAGAAGTCGTCCGCTTCATGCGCGAGACCGGGCCGGATACGATCGTGGAGGGGCTCGGCGGCACCGGTGTGGCGGTGATCTATGACAGCGGTTTCCCCGGCAAGACGGTGATGATCCGTGCAGAACTCGACGCTCTGCCGATCGAGGAACTTGGGGATCCGGACTACAAATCGCAAATCTCAGGCAAGAGCCACATGTGCGGCCACGACGGCCATATGGCGACGCTGGCTGCAATCGGTCGCGTCCTTGGTCGCGAACGCCCGAAAAGCGGCCGTGCCATCCTGCTGTTCCAGCCGGCGGAAGAAAACGGCGCCGGCGCCGCAGCCGTGATCGCCGACAGGAATTTCGATAGGCTGACGCCGGATTTCAGCCTGTCACAACACAATATGCCGGGCGTTCCCTTCGGCCATGTCTGGCTGAAGGACGGCCCCGCCAACTGCGCCTCGCGCGGCATGAAGATCACCCTGACGGGCAAGACAGCGCACGCCGCCTATCCCGAAACCGGCACATCGCCGGTTACTGCGGTCGCAACCCTGATGCCCGCATTGAATGCCCTGTCGATTGGCACGGTATCGGAAGGCAATCTCGTCCGCGCCACCGTCACCCATGCAGCGATCGGCGAACCGACTGTCGGTATCGCCCCCGGCCATGGCGAAATCTGGGTGACACTGCGCACCTCGACCGACGACCAGATGGCAGCGCTTGTCGACAAGGCCGAAACCATGGCCCGCGAAGCTTCCGAAGCGGGCGGACTGGAGCTTGAAATCGAATACCAGGAAGTCTTCGGCCATTGCGTCAACGACAAGGAGGCGGCCGACATCCTCCGGGCTGCGATGGATGCGGAAAACGTATCCCATGAACCGGGCGAAGGTTTTCGCGCCTCGGAGGATTTCGGTCGTTTCGGCGCCGTTTCGAAATCGGCCATGCTGTTTCTCGGCGCCGGCGAAAACCACCCTGCCCCGCACAATCCGAACTATGATTTTCCCGATGACCTGATCCCGATCGGCGCAAGGATTTTCCTGCGCGCAATCCGCAATACGCTTGGCTAGAGCAAATCCGGCGAGACTGGGAACCGGTTTTGCGTCCGCAATTGCGTTGAAACGGTCAATACGAAAACGGAGCCTTTCGGCTCCGTTTTTATGCATCGTTGTTGTTGAGCAGCTTGGCGAGGAAGCCACCACCCGAACCCGAGCCGGGCCGCTTTCCATCCCACTTGTTGACGATGATCATATGGGTGATCTCGCCGCGCTGGAACGCCTTGAGGAACCGATCATATTCGGCAAAAGCGACGCAGCCATGCGAATCTCCGCGAACCCGCAACAGATAGCTATGTGCGAGCAGGCCCGTGCGGCCCTGCGGCGGCTTGCCGTCGGTCGGCGTCAGGCGAATGGCGGCAACACCATGGAAAAGGGATTCGCGCATGGAAAGCTTGTAGGTGCCGGGAGGTGTCGGCCCGCGCATCTTGACATGGGTAAATTTCGGATTGTCGCGCATGCCGCCAATGCCGGAATGCGCTTCGAGCTTGGTACCGTTCGGCATATGCACGACACCATTGGTGATGTCGTAGATTGCGACCTTGCTGCCAATCCCCGGCCACTTCGGCGCAGGCGCCGACGGGCTTGCCGGCTCCTGACGCATCGGATTATCCGGCTTGGCGAAGGCGAGCACGGTCGGCTTGTCGTCCGAATCGGGTTTGCCCGGCTTCTGCGGCGCGACCGATGCGATCGCGGCCAGGGCATTTTCACGACCGGCAGGCTTGGCGTCGTCGCCGCGCATTGCAGCAGCAGGCCGGATGACCGGAACAGGCCCGGCCTTCGGAAGCGCGTAGGCGTCGGCAACAGGCGGAACAGCGAGCGCAACCACATCCTGCGTGATTTCGACCGATGGCTGATTTGCCGAGGCTGCATTGCTGTCCGGCGCTTCGAGCGAAGCCATTTCCACCGGCTTCATGTCCTTCAGCGCCGCGACATTGGCGACATTTTCCGCATCCTGGATCAGGTCGGGCATTACGTTTTCGCCCCGCGGCGCAACCAGAACAGTTCCCTCCAGTGCCTGTCCGAGTGCTGAGCGAATTGCGGCATCGCCTGGACGCTTGGTTGTCAGGGCGGCAAATTGCTGTTCGGCCTGCACATTGCGTTCGGCCTTCGCCATCGCATGGTGAAGCGCCTGACGAACGGTCGAATTTTCGGGACGCAGTGCAGCCAGGGCCGCCGTTTCGGCACCGGCAAGGCGAACTCCCTTCGGCTCGGCAACCGCCCGGCCGGGCAGTCTGGAGAATTTCGAAACGTCGAGGTTTTTTTCGCCCAGATCACGACTGAAATGTTCACTCGCGACAGCGGGAGAAAGAAGCGCAGTCTGGAAATGCATGTCCTTGGCGGGCTTCACGGCCGTTGCAACGGTAATAGCCGAGGCGCCGATAAGCGCCGAAGCAGTCAACCCGATGCCAATCGCAATGTTCATGAAAATCGATCGGCCATGCTTGCGCTTTGCCGGCCGCTTCGAGACCTGTTTCCGCTTTGTGGAGGCTTCGACCCTACGCACCATCACTCGTTACCCGAACCGTTACTCATCACCGCAAAGGTCGCAAAACGCGCCTCGCCTACCAGACTGGAGTGGCTTTGCGAAGCGGACTGATTCCGCGCAGAACCACCCTGCGAATGGGTGAGAGAATGAACGATTATGGTAACCAATGTCTTTACGCCGCCCCGATCAGTTTCGATGGCGCTGATAAAAGCGCATGCCGTCGGAAGTTTAGCCGAAATGCGGCGAGGCTGTGTTTCCGACCTCGGGAATTAAGGCAGGTCAAGCGGACGACTGTTGCTGTTTAGCGACAAAAGCCCGGTTATACAAGGCAACGGGAGTAAATCGCCGGGAGATGCGACGCTGTGCGACAGATAAGAAAAAACGTCGGCGATGAAAAACGGCCACGCAATCCGTGGCCGTCCGATATCGAATTTGGCGACGGTTTCAGCCGTCGATCCGACGGATCGCACGACCTTCGTTAAAGAACCACGGCCTGAACTTCACGCCGACGACATTGCCGGCGAAAGCTGCAATGGCCCAGAGATAGCCATGCAGGCTTCCCGAGGCGATCCCGGAGAAATAGGCGCCGATATTGCAGCCATAGGCAATTCTCGCGCCGTAACCCAACAACAGTCCGCCGACCACTGCAGCCAGAACCGAGCGCAGCGGAATATCGAGGTTGGGCGCAAACTTGCCGGCAAGTGCCGCAGCCAGCATGGCACCGGCGATGATGCCGAAATCCATGACCGAGGTCACATCGGCAAACACGCTCGATGCCAGCGCCTTGGCATTGCCGGGCTGCTGCCAATAGGCCCAGGAGAATGGATCGATGCCGATCAACTGTGCGCCCTTGGCACCCCAGAGAGCGAAGGCAGAGGTGACGCCCCAGGGACGGCCGGCGACGGCAAGCGTCGCGAAATTGAGAATGACCAGCGCGATCGCACCGAAGACCAGCGGCCACGGTCCGCGCAGATAGCGGGCAAAGCCCTGGCGCGCAGATGGCGGCGACTGCTCCAGCGCGCCATTCCGTTTCTTTTCGACAACTACGGTAATGGCAGCGATTGCGCCGAAGATGAGCAGCGACACGGCGATGCCGCCGGCGGCACCGAAAGTCTGAAACAGCGCGGTCGGCGGCAGCGACGGAAGTGCTGCCCACCAGGCGGTGTGTAGGGTCGCGATAAACGAACCGACGATGAAGAAGAACAGCGTCACCAGCATGCGGGCATTGCCGCCACCGGCGGTAAACAGCGTGCCGGAAGCGCATCCGCCGCCGAGCTGCATGCCGACGCCGAACATGAAGGCCCCGGCGATGACGCCGATGCCGGCCGGAGAAATATTGCCGCGCACCTCATTGCCGAACAGCGTGCCGCTGGCGAGGAACGGGAAGAACAGGATAACGGCAAGAGCAAGCAGGATCATCTGCACGCGAAGACCACGTCCCCTTCCCTCGGCGATGAACACCCGCCATGCGGAGGTGAAGCCGAAGGCTGCATGGTAAAGCGAAATGCCCAACGCTCCACCGATAAGAAAAAGTGCGCCCTGTGCAGGACCATAAGCGGCGCCAAGCGCCAGCGTGCCCGCAACGAGAACGATAAGGGAAACAAGACCGGGCGTTCCGAGCGATGGCGCGGCTGGCGATCCGGATCCGAGAGAAGGCGAAACCGTCATGCAATTAAGCTCCTGAATTTGCGCTCTAGGTAGCGGTATGAACGGAGCACGGCGAGGTACGCATTTTTACCACGAGCACGAACGAGAGAATATTTTCCCTCCGACAGGCAATATGAAAGCAATAACGACACTCAAAAAACATTTCACCCCGCGAGGGGGGATCGCGGGGTGAAACGAGCCGAATGGCGGGGGGAGTACCAGTTCGGCAGAGGATTTGAGCGCTGCAGTCAGAATTCGCCGGAAAGACCGACACGCACGCCGGGTGTTCCGCCGGGCGAATAACCGACCGAGGCATCGAAGACGACCGGGTAATTGCTGTCGAACATGTGGGCCATCGCAAAGCTTGTCGCCACTTCGCCGTGATATCCGGCGACATTTGTCGACCAGGATGTTTTGCCCGGCGCGGAAGGTTTCGGCGCAGCCGTCATCGACATTGCGGCGGCGATACCCTTGCGTGTTTCCCTGCGCAGGCTGGACACATCGCCGCGAAGACTGGAGATGTCGGAACTGATCCGATTGACGTCTATATTGGCCGACGCGATGTTGCCTGCCGCATCGGTCGTCAGAACCTGCGTCGGCCCGCTCTGTGCTGCCCGGCTTGCAGCAGACGTTACTCCCGGCATCGTGTAGGTATTCGTCGAGGTACCGATCATCACCTGTCCGGCTCTGGTCGTGGTTGCTCCTCGGCCGATTGCGGTGCTGTTTGCGTGAGCAGCACTTGAACCGTAGCCGACCGCGGTCGCATCTGCTCCGGTCGCAACGGCGTCCGGCAGTCCGCTGGTGTTGTTGGCCGCCAGAGCGCCATTTGTCCCGGCACCGCCGATGAAGGAATTGATCGCCTGAAGCGCCGAATTGACATCGGTGTAGGTATTGCCGCGCAGCGTATAACTCGGCCCGGTGAAGACATTGGTGCTGCTGTTATAGGTTGCCCCGCCACCAAGCGCGATGGCCACATCTCCAAGCCCGGTTGTCACGGCATTGTTGACCGCACGCAGCTGACGCACGTTGACGGCATCCGTATCTGCCGTACCGCCTGCGACATTGGTGATCTGACGTTCGCTGCCTGCCGCACCAATGGAGACCGCTCCGGCAGTGGAGGCGACTGCCGTACCCGAAAAGAGCTCGGTCGCACCGTTCATACCGCCACGCGACGCGACCGAACCGGAGCCGAGTGCCACGCCGCCGGCAGCGCTCACACTCGTATCGGCGCCGAGAGCAACGCCGTTTGCAGCCGTTACCGTGCCGCGCAGACCGAGAGCAATCGCATTCGTGGCTGCCGCGCTGGTCGTCGCCCCGTTACCGATGGCAACCGAATTCACCTCACCCGCGACGGATGCCGCATTCCCTGCCCCGCCGAGCCCGGTAAGGCTGCCGCCGCCCATAGAGATGCCCCGCGCATCGTCGATATCCACCGAATCTGCAGCCAGACCACAATCCGCGCTATTCACTGCCTGACCATTCGTATCGACCACGTTGAGGCCGATATTCTTGCCGCTGAGAGCATCGGTAAGGTTGAGATTGATAAGAGACGTCAAGGGACTGAGCAGCGGATCCAGAATCCCTGACGCAACAGGCTGTAGCACAGGCAGATCGACGCTCAGGCCCGAGCAGACATTGACGAGCGGAGCCGACTGCGCATGCGCGGTGGTACTGTAAAAGCTGGAGACAAGCGTGACAGGCAAGGCGATTACGGGAAGAATAAGGCGTTTCATGGTGACCCCTCCAGTTCGGATGATCAATCATTTCGCAACATGCTTAATAAGCTATTTCTAATTTAGATAAGTCGACATTGCCTTTTCGTGATGGCCATGATTTGCTTGAACAATTTTCTTGATCGTCGAAGGCCGGCTTGGCATTCTGTTGTGATAAATGCGGGAGAGCGCCATGAAAGCACTGCTGTTGGTCGACATGCAGAACGGTTTCTGCCCCGGCGGAAACCTGGCCGTACCGGAGGGAGACCAGATCATTCCGGTCGCCAACCGCCTGATTCGAGACGGCGGTTATGACGTGATCGTCGCCTCTCAGGATTGGCACCCCGCCAACCACGGCAGCTTCGCCTCGCAACATCCCGGCAAGAAGCCCTTCGACATGGGCGAGCTCTCAGGTCAGCCGCAGGTCATGTGGCCGGATCATTGCGTGCAAGGCACCGCCGATGCAGACTTCCATCCAGATCTTGAGACAGGTGAAATCGACTACATCCAGCAGAAGGGCGAAAACCCTGCCGTCGACAGTTATTCCGCCTTTCGCGACAACGATCATGCCGCACTGACCGGCCTCGCCGGCTACCTCAAGGCCCAGTTGATAACGGAACTCGACATTTGCGGGCTGGCCACGGACTTCTGCGTCAAGTTCTCGGCACTCGACGCACGCGAGATGCTGCCTGAGGTCAATGTCCGCTTCATATCCGACGCAAGCCGCGGCATCGATCCGCAAGGCGTCAAGGATGCGATTACGGAAATGCGTGAGCGCGGCATCGATATCGTCACCAGCGGCGTCATCCTTGCGGATTGAGACGCAGGCTTTCACGTTTCCGCCACAGCTTTGATTGTGCGCGAAATCGGCATCGATCAGCAAAATCGATGAGTTGAATAAACGCAATTCGATTGCCAGCGACTGCGGCTGCTTCTACACGCAAATCCTACAGAAGAAGACGCGGCCGATGCGGGAGCCTGCCTGATCAGGTCGGCCCTGAGCCGCCGCGCTACGGGAACATCGCATGGATAAACACGAGCAGCTGACGAACGGCCTGAAAAAGGGCGCGGTGGTGGCCCTTTCATCGGCTCCTTTCGGTATTCTTTTCGGCGCCATCGCTGTCGACAACGGATTCAGCATTGCCGAAGCCGCACTGATGAGCGGGCTTGTCTACGGCGGCGCCAGTCAGTTGGTCGGCATCGAACTGTTTGGTCACCATGTCGCCGCATGGATTATCGTCCTCTCCATTCTGGCGGTAAACTTCCGCCACGTCCTTTATTCGGCCGCCCTTGCCTCCGTAATCGGGCGATTTCCCCATGCCGAGCGCTGGTTGGCCTTTTTCCTGTTGGTCGATCCGCAATTCGCGGAGACGGTAAGACGAGAAGAGGCAGGCAAGCCTGCGACCTTCCGATGGTACTTTGCCATGGGCGCCGTCGTCTGGGTCTCCTGGGTGATGACAACCATAATAGGCGCCTATTTCGGCCGCATGATCGGCGATGCCAAGGCCTATGGCATCGATGTATTGATGCCGGTCTATTTTCTGGGTCTGACCATGGGGTTCCGCAGCCGCCACAACTTCTTTCCTGTGATGTTGGCAGGCGGCGTCAGCTCGGTCATCGCCTTCCATTTCGTCGGCTCGCCCTGGCACATCAGCGTCGGCGCAGTCCTCGGCATCCTTGTTGCCGTCATCCTGCCGCCGCCGAAGGCGCATGTCGAACCGGATGTTTCGGACATGGAAAAGGAGGCCATGTGAGATGGAAAACCAGCTGACAGCCTTCTCCATCGATCCGAATACCGCGCTTCTGATCCTCGTCGCAGCCATTGCGACATATTTCACCCGTATCGGCGGTTATGTGCTGATGAGCAGCATGAAGCGCATTCCGCCACGACTGGAATCCGCACTCAACGCCGTGCCGGCAGCCGTTCTGACCACGCTGGTGGCTCAACCCTTCGTCTATGGCGGATGGGATATCAAGATCGCCATGGCAGTGGCGCTTGTCGTCGGCCTGCGCTTTCCAGGCCTCACGCTTCTTGCCGTGGGCTGGGCGGCCGTGATGGCCGTCCGCTACGGATTTGGTCTCGGGATCTGATCAGAGCGAAATCGGCGCAGTCGCGGCTTCAAGCCATGCCTGCACCGCCTTGTCCGCAATCAGCGGCATCAGCTTTTCACGCACATTGAGATGATAGGCGTTCAGCCATTCCAGCTCTTCTGCGTCGAGCAGCGAAGCAATGACAAGGCGACGATCGATCGGGCACCAGGTCAAAGTCTCGAAAGAACGCATCGGCATGTCACCGCCGACGATTTCCCCGGCCTCGCGAACGAAGATCAGGTTCTCGATACGAATGCCATAGTAGCCCGGACGATAATAGCCTGGTTCATTCGACAGGATCATGCCGGGCAGCAACTCCTGCGTGGCAAGCCGCGATATGCGCTGCGGACCTTCATGCACGGAGAGATAGGAGCCGACGCCGTGGCCGGTGCCGTGCGCAAAATCACCACCGGCCTTCCACAATGCGATGCGCGCCAGAGGATCGAGATCGCAACCACGCGTACCCTTGGGAAAACGCGCCGTGCTGATCGCAATCATCCCCTTCAGCACCAGCGTAAAGAAACGCTTGCGGTCTTCCGGCACCTCTCCGATCGCCACGGTACGGGTAATGTCGGTTGTGCCGTTGATGTACTGGGCGCCTGAATCGATCAGGAACAGTTCGCCGGCCTCTATCTTGCGGTCGCTCTGGCGCGTGACGCGATAGTGCATGATGGCGGCATGTTCGCCCGCACCGGCAATGCTATCGAACGAGACATCGCGCAGCGGATTCTGCAGGTTCTGGCCGACGCGTGAACGCGCCGCTTCGAGCGCCTCGACCGCCTGGATTTCGGTGAGCGATCCCGGCTTGGCTTGATCCAGCCAGCAAAGGAACTCAACCATGGCAACGCCATCCTGCACATGCGCGTCGGCCGAGCCCTTCAGCTCTACCGCATTCTTGATGGCGCGCGGCAGCCGCGCGGGATCGGTGCCCTCCACCACCACGCCGCCTGCCTTCTCGATGGCAGCGATCAACGCGAGTGCCGTCAATTCCGGATCGACGAGGATACGGCCGCCATCGGCTGCATAAGCACCGATCCGCTCGATCAGAGACGAAGGCTGCCTGATGGTCGCGAGCGCCTGGCAGTGAGCGAGAGCCTCCCCACCAAGCTTGCGTTCGTCGATGAACAATTCCGCCTTGCCGTCGGCGCTGATGAGCGCGCGCGAAAGCGGATGCGGGGTATGGGCCACATCCGCACCGCGGATATTGAAAATCCAGGCGACAGAAGACGGATCCGCGATCAGGGCAGCGGCAATATTCTTCGCCTTAAGGCCGGCCGCTATCTCCGCGATCTTTTGCGCGGCCGGCTCCCCGGCATGAATTTCCTGCTGCACGGCAACGGCACCGAGCGGCTCGGCCGGCCGGTCAGTCCAGGCCGTATCCAGCGGGTTTTCGGAGAGAAGAACAAGCGATCCGCCGATTTCTTCCAGAGCCTTTTCAAGCTTCTTCACCTCGAGGCCGCCATGCAGCCACGGATCGATACCGAGACGAAAGCCCTTTTTAACATGCGAGCGAAGCCAGAGATGCGGCGGTTCATTGACCAGATCACCAGGGGTGAACACATTTTTATCGACCTGCTCGGCAACCTGCGTCACGTAACGGCCATCGACGAAAACGACGGCTTCGCTCTGAGTGACAAGCGTCATGCCGGCCGAGCCGGTAAATCCGGTCAACCAGGACAAGCGCTCCGCACATTCGGGCACATACTCACTTTGATATTCATCAGCGCGCGGCACGAGAAAACCGTCAATACTGAGATCGGCAAAGCGCGAGCGAAGCGCCGCAACGCGCTCACGGCCATATTGAGGGGAGGATTGATTGTCGAAGGACTGAAACATGACTGCCATTCCGCTGGTGTGATTCCGCTTGCCACCGATGTTAGGCGATCTGACCAAGGCGCCGCCAGTCCGGCAAGGCAGGTTTATGCGCGGGATACGTGCCAAACATCCAGGCAGCCAATCAAATAACCATGCATCCAACGCATATCACCAATGATCGAAGCCTACTCACTGTGCAACTCGAGGAAGCATATATTCCAGCCATACCGAGTGACACATCAAAACGAAGGATGAATTCGATGGCCAATTCCATGTTCCGCAACGCGATGAACCGTATGGTCCAGGCCCGCGAAAAGCAGGTTTCTCGCTACGTCAACGGCGCCCTGATGAGCCTCGACAACGAGACGTTGAAGAGCCTCGGCACCAGCCGTGAAGAGCTTCGCCGCAAGGGCGCGACCCCTTGCTTCTTCTGATCTGCAGATCAGCGGCAGCGATTTGCTCCGACAAGAATAAAGCCTGCTTGAGCAATCCTCCCTATGCTCGCGGGCATCCAGGCTGAAAAGCCTGCAAAGGCGGCGCGAAAGCGTCGCCTTTTGATTTTCCAGGATTTCGCTGACCGCTGCCATGCACTCAGCGCATTTCAACGTCGCAATATCACCGATTGGTGAAATGCATCGTCACCCAGCCGTTTTTCCAGATCGTGGAAAGATGCCGCATGCCGGCACCGTTATAGGCAGCGATAACCTTCCAGCGCTGCGCCGCCAGGATCCCCGACAGGATGACCGAACCGCCCGGCGCCAGATGGTGGCCAAGCTCCGGCGCCATTTTCATCAGCGGACGAGCCAGAATGTTGGCGATGATAAGATCGAACGGTCCATCCTCGCGGAAGGCCGGAGAGTGAAATCCAGGTGCGGCCTCCACCCTTATTCCGGATGCAATGCCGTTGCGCTTCACATTTTCCCGCGCCACCCGCACCGCGACAGGATCGATATCCGTGGCAAGAACCGGGATCTTTCTGACCTTGCGCACTGCGATCGCCAGAACGCCGCTACCAGTCCCCAGATCAAGAGCATTCCTGATCGTCCTGGCGCGCAGCACCTTGTCGATCACTTCCAGGCAACCGGCTGTCGTTCCGTGATGACCGGTACCGAACGCCTGCCCTGCATCGATCTCGATCGCGACATCATTCTCGCGAACCTTGTCCCGGTCATGCGAGCCATGCACGATGAAGCGGCCGGCGCGAACCGGCTTAAGGCCTTCAAGCGACTTGGCGATCCAGTCCACATCCGGGATTATTTCGCGGGCAATGGCCAGATCAGGAAAAGGTCCGGCAAGCGCTTCGGCAATCCGCTGGCGAACCACCTCCTCCTCGTCGGCCATCATGTAAACGGAGGCTTCCCAGATATCGCGCTTCTCGTCCACTTCGGTCGTGGCAATTGCGAAATCCTCTTCGCCGAACACATCCGATAGGAGGTCGAGAACTTCGCCTGCCGTTACTTCATTGACTGTCACGTAGAGGCGGATCTCGCTCACGGTCTTCTCTCTCAGCTGATTGTTGCGCAGACCATTGCCACAGAAGCACTGCGCCATTCAACGGGGAACCGCCAATTAGTCCTTGATGAGATTTGCAAGCTTCTTCTCGGCGGATTCCGCGTTTTCGCCGTAAGCGATCGTGCCCGCAAACCGGCCACTCTGATCCAGCAGAAAAACCGACGCCGTATGATCCATGGTATAGTCACCGTTGGGATCGGCCTCGTCCACCGGCACCTTTTTGGCATAGACCTTGTAGCCCTTGATCATGGCAAGAACGTCGGCCGGCGGTCCCGAAATGCCCTTGATGCGATCGGTGACGTTGGAGATGTAGAGGCCGAGCAGTTCCGGCGTATCGCGCTCGGGGTCAACGCTGATGAAATAGCCGTTCAGCTTGTTGCCGTCCGGATCGACCTTGTTCATCCAGCCATTCAGCTCGAACAAGGTCGTCGGGCAGACTTCCGGGCAATGGGTGAAACCGAAGAACAAGGCAGTCGGTTTTTCCCGGAAGGCCTGCTCGGTAATCGGCTGGCCATCCTGAGAGACCAGACGGAACGGCACTCCAAATGGCCCTTCGGCAAGATCCTGCTTCTGCCGGGTTACCTCAAGCGTCAACCATACGAGAACGCCCGCAAGAGCAAAGACTGCAATCCAGAGGGCGATCCGAAGGCTTCTCATTGGTCAGTCTCTTGTTCGGGAAAAGAATGTCTCAGGGATAAACACAACCAGCAGCCGGCGCAATTCAACATCCCGTAGCAGAAACAGGCATGCCGCCCGGTCAAAAGCACCAGGACAAAGCCGTCTCTCCCGCAGCAAGCAGGATGGAGGAGCCATATTTGATCCAGCCCAGAAAGCCCGCCAGCGAAAGGGCCAGGGCGGCAAGCCCGAAAACGAGCATGACGGGCGGACAGAAAGGATGGCTGGAACTTGCTTGCATGCTAGCGTTCTACACGAATTGAAACAGGCTGAACAGATCTACCTGCTGCGCTATGCCGCAGATCGAAACGGCGACACATCCACCGGAAATTCACCGGTTTTTCACTTCTGCACGGCAAAGATCATCTCAACATGATTCCTGAAGCCCCGCCTGTCCGGGCCTCTCAGCCAAACGGAAGAGTTCTGACATGAGCAATGCGATAAAGCAGTCCGGCGCCTATCTCGAGATCGTCTCCTTTCATCTGGGCGATCAGGAGTTCTGCATCGACATCATGGCGATCCGCGAAATTCGCGGTTGGGCGCCGGTTACGCCGATGCCGCATACCCCGCCTTACGTCCTCGGCCTCATCAACCTGCGCGGCGCAGTTATCCCGGTCATCGACATGGCATGCCGCCTCGGCATGAAGATGACCGAACCGTCCGAGCGTTCCGCCATCATCGTCACCGACATCCGCGGCAAGCTGGTTGGCCTTCTGGTCGAGCAGGTTTCCGACATGATGACGATCAAGAGCGAAGACCTGCAGCCAGCCCCGGAAATCATTCCCGAGGCGCAGCGTGACTTCTGCCGCGGCATCGTCGCACTGGAAAAGACAATGGTCTGCTTCCTCAACCTCGACACCGTCATCGCCGACGAACTTTCGCGCGAAGCAGCCTAAAGCGCTCACGGACGATCGATCATTCGCGAAACGCCCGGCGTGATCGTCACGCCGGGCGTTTTCGTTCGCCTTCGCACCACTCACCAATTCGTGTGGAACGCATATGTGATGGAACAACAAGGCATTGCAAAATAACGATTTTTTATGAAACCTTTCGAGGAGATCAACGGTTTAGTGCATGTCTACTCAGACACGAGCAACGAATAGATGCTCTCGGCAGCGTTATTTTCGTCGCGTGAAAGAAAACGACAACGAGGAGAATTTCCATGAAAAAAGCCATTGCACTTGCCGCCCTCATTTCCGCTTCCGCTTTTGCAGTCGGCGCATCCGCGCAGACAATGGACACGCAGATGCCCGCGGCATCAACAGCCGGCGTAACCGTGGTGAACGTCACCAATGACCCAAGCAGCGGCAGCGGCAGCCGTTTGCCGGAAAGCATCAGCAATCCCAGCCCGGATGTTATCCAGAATGCCCAGGCTGAACTTCAGTCCGATCCTTCCCTCGCAGACGCGCTGACGATGCAGAGTGTCGAACTGGCAAATGTGATCGCGATCGAGACCGCTGCGAACGGCGGCAAGATCGTTTACATTCGCTAACGGTTCTGACGCTGAAAAGAGAAAAGCCGGGTACGCATTGCGCGCCCGGCTTTTTCTTCATGACTGTGAAATAGCGGAACGTCACGGAGCCGGCTTGCCTTTCGTCCAGGTCACCTGCTGGCCATAGAGCGGCACGGTGGAAATCGCCATCTTGGCTGAGCCTTCCACCACCTGGCGGGAATGGGCGAGATAGATCAGCGTGTCATTGGTCTTGTCGTAAATCCTCTTGACGAGAAGATCCTTCCAGATAAGCGATCGTCCCTGCCGAAAGACTTCTTCACCATCTCTGCCAAGTTCAATGTCACCGATTTCAACCGGCCCTGTCTGCCGGCAGGCAATCGAATTGTTGGACGGATCCTCGAACCAGTTACCATTCCTCAGGCGATCGATCACGCTTCGATCGAAATAGGTGACGTGGCAGGTGACACCCTTTACCTGCGGATCGGGCACGGCCTCGACGATGATGTCGTTGCCGATCCAGTCGACACCGACCTTGCCGACAACTTCGGCTATGGCCGGCGCGGCCGCAAGCCCGGTCAAAACGGCAGCGGCAGAAACGAACGAAAGAATGCGACGGTTCAGGCGGGGCATGAAATAAATCTCCGGTCAACGATCCGTGATCAGAGATAAGGTACCGCTCGACGCTTGCAAGGCGCTACCGATGCCATCATTAGGCAAATGAGACAGCCTTTTGCTTGCGCAAGGTGCAGGCTTCATAGCCGCCGGCAAACAAGCGTCCGGTCTTCATCCCGATCGCAGCCGGAACATCACGGATTTCCGACACGCTCAATGCAGACGCCATCGCGATCGATGCTTCGGCACAGATGGCGGCATCTTCCGCCGCATTATGATGCAGGAAGCTCAACCCGAGATGTTGGGCCAGAACATTCAGCTTATGCGAGATCAGGTGCGGCCACACCGTCTGCGCCATCTTGACGGTGCACAGATAGGACAGTTCCGGATAGGACTGGCGGTACTGGTCGAGACAGGCGCGCCATACGCTGAAATCGAAAGCCGCATTATGCGCGATCATCGTGGCACCGGCGAAATCATCGGCGAATTCGTCCATCACCTCGGGAAATTCCCCGGCATCCTCGACATGCTCCGGGCGAATGCCGTGAATGCCGATATTGAAGGATGAAAATCGCATGTCTTTCGGACGGATCAAGCGTTCCTCGACACGCACGACCCTGCCGTTCTCGATCCAGGCAAGTCCGACCGAACAGGCGCTTCCGCGCTGTTCATTGGCGGTTTCGAAATCGATGGCGATCGTCTTCAAGCTGAAGTCCCGGTTGAGCATCTGCGACGCTTTTAGGCCGGGCAGCATGATTCGGCAAAGAGCCGCGGATGCAGCGGCTTGACCTGTTCGCGCTTCCATGTCCAAATCATTGTCATGAACAGCTTTATCGCCCTTACCCATATGACTGTGACCATTCGCCCTGCAGGGCGTGTGGCGGGTTTGGCGCGTTAGCCGGTCATCCGTCCACCACCCTGCCGCTTGATGGCAGGGTCGGCATCGTTCCGCTCTGCTTCGGCAAAACCAGAGAGAGCGACATGAACGAATTGGAAAATCCTCAACCACTGGCAAGAGATGCAAGCTGGCCGAAACATCTCGTCATACGAGCGCGAAGAGCATCTGACGCTGAAGGAATCGTTACGCTGCACAACCTTCCGGGCTACCGGTATGGCACGCTGCGCACCCCACACCACACACCGGATGAAATCCGCAAGGGCATAGAAAGCCAGTCCGCAAACATGAGCGGCCTGATCGCTCTTCTGGATGGCAAGATTGTCGGCGATGCGGGATTGACGCGCCTTGCCAATCGTCGCGCCCATGTCGGCAGTATTGGCATGGGCGTGCATGATGCCTATGTCGGCAAGGGCATCGGCCGCGCGCTCGTCGGAGAAATCCTCGCTCTCGCGGACAACTGGTTCAATCTGCGCCGCATCGAGCTCACGGTCTATACCGACAACGAACAAGCCATCCGCCTCTACGAAAGGAACGGTTTCGTCACCGAAGGTCGCCTCCGTGAGTTTGCCTTTCGTGACGGCAGCTATGTAGACGCCTATTCCATGGCGCGGTTCAGACCGTGACGATCAACCACCGATAAAACTCAGCCACTCGTCCTCCGTCATCACCTCGACGCCGAGCTCCCGAGCCTTGTCTAGCTTGGAGCCGGCGCCGGGGCCAGCGACGACATAGTCGGTCTTTTTCGAGACGGAACCGGCAACCTTCGCGCCAAGGCTTTCGGCACGCGCCTTGGCTTCGTCGCGCGTGAACTTTTCGAGCGAACCGGTAAAGACGACCGTCTTGCCGGCGACCGGGCTATCGGAGGCGGCAACCTGCTCGGCGGCCTGCGGCGTCACCTCTTCAAGCAGCCGTCCGATGACATCGAGATTACGCGGTTCCTTGAAGAATTCGACGATAGCGCGGGCAACGATCTCGCCAATGCCCTCGATATTATTGAGATCGGCCCAGGCGTCACCGCCCAGTGACGATGCTTCCTTCATCGCCTTGTCAAAGGCCTCATAGGTCCCGTAGTGACGGGCAAGCAATTTCGCCGTCGTCTCGCCGACATGGCGGATACCGAGCGCATAGATGAAACGGTTAAGCGTAATCGAGCGGCGCTCATCGATGGCATCGAACAGCTTCTTGACGCTGACCTTGCCGAACCCCTCGATGTTTTCGAGCTTCATCAGCGGCGAGCCATCCTGCCGCTTCTTCAGCGTGAATATGTCGGGAGCGGTTCTGATCTGAAGTGCAGGATCCTCGCTCTCGAAGAAGAAATCGACCTGCTTTGTCCCCAATCCTTCGATATCGAAAGCGTTGCGGGAGACAAAATGTTTCAGGTGTTCGGTCGCCTGGGCACGGCAGACGAAACCGCCGGTGCAACGGGTGACCGAATCGAGCTTTCCGGTCTTTTCATTCTTTTCACGCACGGCATGACTGCCGCAGACCGGGCACTTTGTCGGAAACTCGTACTTCTTCGTGTCCGTCGGGCGCTTTTCCATCACCACATCCAGCACCTGCGGGATGACATCCCCTGCCCGCTGCACGATGACCGTGTCGCCGATGCGGATATCGTGCTCCGCTTCGCGAATACGCTCGCCGGAATTGCCGATCCCCTCGATATAATCCGCATTGTGCAGCGTCGCGTTGGTGACGACCACGCCACCGACGGTGATCGGGGTAAGGCGCGCAACCGGCGTCAAAGCGCCCGTACGGCCGACCTGGATATCGATGTTCTCGACAGTGGTGAAAGCTTGTTCCGCCGGAAACTTGTGCGCCGTCGCCCAGCGGGGCGAACGCGAGCGAAAACCGAGGCGAGCCTGCAGGTCCAGCCGGTCGACCTTGTAGACGACGCCGTCGATGTCATAGTCGAGATCGGGGCGGGCAAGGCCGATATCGTGATAATGCGCCAGAATGTCTTCGACCGAGGTCAGCCGCTTCATCAGCGGATTGACTGGAAATCCCCAGTCCTTGAAGGTCTGCACCATCTCGTACTGGCTCTTCGGCAATTCGTTCGGCTCGGAAATCTCACCCCAGGCATAGGCAAAGAATTTCAGCTTGCGGCTCTGCGTCACCTTGGCGTCGAGCTGGCGCAGGGAGCCGGCGGCGGTATTGCGCGGGTTGACGTAAAGCTGCTTGCCCTGCGCCTCCATCTCGGCGTTAAGCGCCATAAAATCGCTCTTGGCCATATAGACCTCGCCGCGCACTTCCACGACAGCGGGCGCGCCCTTCGGTAACCGATTGGGGATTTCCGTGATCGTCTTGACGTTGGCGGTAACGTTCTCACCCGTCGTACCGTCACCGCGCGTGGCCGCATTAACGAGAGTGCCATCCTCGTAACGGATCGACATGGACAGGCCGTCGATCTTGGGTTCCGCCGTAAACGCAATCGAATTGTCCGGTAGCTGGCCGAGAAAACGATAGACCGAATTGACGAAATCGCGAACGTCCTCATCGGAGAACGTGTTGTCGAGCGACAGCATCGGGCGGGCATGGGTGATTGGAGCGAAGGTGGCGAGCGGCGCAGCTCCGACCGTGATCGAAGGACTATCGGAGCGGATAAGCTGCGGAAAGCGCTCTTCTATGGCGCTGTTACGGCGCTTCAGAGCATCATAGTCCGCATCGGAAATCTCCGGCGCATCCTTGGCGTGATAGAGTTCGTCGTGATGAGCCAGCTCCTTCGCGAGCCGTTCAAGCTCGACGGCAGCCGTCTGTTCGGTCAGCGTTTCGATTGAGGTCTGGTCGGCAGCCATGCGGGAATCTCCATCTTCACCGCTTTTCTAGTGCAATCACCATGGATTGGAAGAAGCAGGCCTCAAGGCAGTTCCGAAAACTCACGAACATGTTGGGGAGAGATCGGATAATATGTGGTACCGCCGACTGGACGCCATGCCGTGTCCAACCGTAATACCTGCATTCGGCATTCAAGTTCAAATGACGGAATAAGCAGGGATAGGACGAATATGGCGCATCGCTGGAGAGACAACGGACTGCGCTATGGCCTTGTCACCCGCATCTTTCACTGGAGCATAGCCACAATCCTGCTCTGGCAATTTTCCGGCGTTGTCATCAACAGGCTATTTGGCCGCTCGGCTCTTACCGACGTTCTCAACAGCACACATGGAGAACTTGGCGCGATCATCCTTGTGCTCGCAGCCTTGCGTGCCCTGTGGGGCTTCTACAACCTCAAGAACAGACCTCGGCATGAAAATGGCACACTCGGCATCGCAGCCCGGATTGGCCACATGATTCTCTATCTCATGATGCTGTTCATCCCTGCCGTGGCACTTCTGCGTGCCCTCGGATCGCAATGGGGACTAGCCCTTTTCGGCATCCAGATCGTGCCACAAGGCGGCATGGATATTGGATGGATGGTGGCGCCGGCCGATATCCTGCATGGCGTATTCGCCTGGACGCTGCTGGCGATGGTCGCCGGGCATATCGCCATGGCGCTAATTCATCGTTTCGTCTGGAAAGACGATGCCATCAACCGTATGGCCGGCAAACCGCGCAGGCTCCAGGCAGCTGATTAGAGCCAGCCCAACGTCGCAATGCCTGCGTCAGCCGTTACCCGATAGAAGGGCCGCTGCAGCCGCCCTCGCCTCGTCCGTTACCGAAGCGCCGGACAGCATGCGTGCGATTTCTTCTGCGCGATGTTCCGGTGCCATGGTGGCAACCCGGGTTGCGATCTTCTCCGACCCGTCGGCAGCTGGTCCCTTCGAGATCAGAAGATGAGTTGCTGCGCGTGCCGCCACCTGCGGCGCATGGGTGACCGAAAGAACCTGAACTGTCGACGACAAGCGCTTCAGCCGCTGGCCGATCGCGTCGGCAACGGCGCCACCGACACCCGTATCGATTTCGTCGAAGACCAGCGTCGGCGCCGAACCTCGGTCCGCCAGCGCCACCTTCAACGCCAGCAGGAAACGCGAGAGCTCGCCGCCAGAAGCAACCTTCATGATCGGACCGGGGCGCGTGCCCGGGTTGGTCTGCACATGAAACTCGATCGTATCGATCCCCTCGGCAGCAGCCGCCTCGGCATCGGCCGTCACTTCGACCATGAAACGCGCACGTTCAAGTTTCAATGCCGGCAGCTCGGCCATGACGGCGGCAGCAAGTGAGTCGGCACCAGTCTTGCGCTTCTCGGATAGAGCGGCGGCGGCATGATCGAACTCGTCCTTGGCAGCAGCGGCAACCTTTTCCAACTGGCCGAGCTTTTCCTCGCCGGCATCGAGATCGGCGAGATCGGCAACCATCTTTTCCGCCAGCGCCGGCAGATCGACCACGGCGACCGAATATTTGCGGCCTGCCGCACGCAATGCAAACAGGCGTTCCTCGACACGCTCCAGCTCGCGCGGGTCGAACTCTGTGCGCCGAAGCGCCGCCTCGACTTCCATCTGCGCATTCGAGAGATGGTTGAGCGCCTGATCCAGCAGCTCGACGGTCTCTTCCAGCAGACCCGGAGCCTCGTGGCTCTTGCGCTCCAGACGGCGCACCATGGACGCGATCATCGGGACCGGCGAGGCATTGCCGTTGAGAAACTCCGACGCTTCGGAAATATCGCCGGCGATCCGCTCGGATTTCTGCATCTTGGAACGCTGTTCTGCGAGTTCGTCTTCCTCGCCGTCACGCGGAGAAAGCGCTTCCAGCTCTTCGACCGAGGCGCGGATGTAATCAGCCTCGCGGGCCGCCGCCTCCACCTTGGCGCGATGCGCCTTGAAAGCACGTTCCGCATCCCGCCATGTGCGATAAAGAGTGCTGACCTGCAGCACGTCGTCCGACAGACCGGCAAAGGCATCGAGCAACATGCGATGCGCATTCGTATCGATAAGCGCCCGGTCGTCATGTTGCCCGTGGATCTCCACAAGCACCTGCCCCACTTGGCGCATCAGCTGCACGCTGACCGGCTGGTCATTGATCGAAGCCCGCGTGCGACCGTCTGACGATTGTATCCGCCGGAAGATCAGGTCGCCGTCGTCGTCGATACCGTTTTCCTTGAGGAGCTTTCGCGCCGCGTGCTGTCCCGGCACGTCGAAGACGGCAGTCACCTGCCCCTTGTCTTCCCCGTGGCGCACGAGACCGCCGTCACCGCGGCCGCCAAGTGCCAGTGAAAGGCTGTCTAGCAGGATGGACTTGCCGGCGCCGGTCTCGCCCGTCAGCACGGACAACCCGGCTTCGAAGCCGAGATCGAGCCGCTCGATCAGAACGATATCGCGGATCGACAACTGGATCAGCATGTGGCCTCGTTATTGACCTTAGGCGCCTCAGGCGCCGATAAGCTTTGCACCGGCACGCGAGATCCAGGAGCCCCTGTTTTCGCGCGGCTCTACGCCACCCGAACGCAGAAGCTTGTATGAATCGGCATACCACTGGCTGTCCGGATAGTTCCGTCCGAGCACTGCCGCGGCCGTCTGCGCCTCTTCCACGATACCCATACGGTAATACGTCTCGGTCAGGCGCGCCAAAGCCTCCTCCACCTGATTGGTGTTGGGATAGGTTTCGACGACATTACGGAAGCGCTGGATTGCGGCAAGGTATTCCTTGCGCTCAAGATAATAGCGGCCGATCTGCATTTCCTTGCCGGCAAGCTGGTCGCGGGCGAATCGAATCTTGGCCTGGGCATCCTCGACATATTCCGAATCGGGATAGTCCTTGACGACGATGCTCATGGCCGCAATCGTATTGCCCGCAGCCTTCTGGTCCTGGGTCACGTCGGAGATCTGTTTCGAATAGCTCAGACCGACGAGATACTGGACATAGGCCGAATCCTGCGATTTCGGGTACTGCTTGAGATAACGGTTGCCGACGGAGATCGCATCGTCGTTACGGCCCATGCGCTGCTTGACGAACGTGCTCATCACAAGCGCCTTGCGGCCCCATTCGGTGAACGGGTTCTGCTTGTCGATGGCATCGAACTTGCGCCCTGCTTCAGCCATGTTGCCGGCCTTCATGTTGGCCAGTCCCTGATTGTACAGCATCTCCGGAGATTCGGCCTCGAAGCCGAGCTTCGTGATGTCGATATCCTTGTCGGACTGGCAGGCAGCCAAACCGACACTGGTTCCGATAAGCGCAATCGCCAGGAGGCCGATCCTCGTAAAGCTACGCATTTCTACAGACTTTCCATCAGCCATCCGACAGTCCCTGATCGTCCCGCATGAAACTACTCGTACCCAGCGGCGTACTAGCCATAAAAGCATGGCAAGGGCAACGCAATGGGTCGGCATTAATGCATTTTTGTGGCGAGCCCGGCTTGCAAGTGCCTTTTATGAAAAGAAAAAGGCCGCTCCTTGCGGAACGGCCAGTCTGACGGAGATCAGAAAACTCATGCAAACCAGGGAGCACATTCCGTCACGCCGACGGGTACGAACTCACCGGCGCGAACGCGGGTTTTGACCGAAGACGGAGCTTCGACCACTTCATACGCAGCCGGATCGCTCAGCAGCGCCTTCAACGCATTCGCATTCATTTTGTGCCCACCACGATAGGAACGGTAGCAGCCGATAAACTGAGCACCTGCAAGCGCCAGGTCGCCAACGGCATCCAGCGTCTTGTGCCGGACGAACTCGTCCTTGGCGTAACGCAGGCCCTCGACGTTCACGACGGTTTCGTCATCCGAGATGACGACCGAATTTTCCAGAGAGGATCCGAGCGCATAACCCGCTGCCCACAAACGTTCGACGTCACGCATGAAACCGAAGGTACGGGCACGCGACAGTTCAGCCTTGAAGGTTGCAGCCGTCAGGTCACCCTTCCAGCTCTGCCGACCGATCAACGAGGATGCAAAGTCGATCTCGACCTCGAATCGGGTTCCGTCATACGGCCGGAACTCGGACCAGGACGCACCTGCTTCGATTCGCACCGGCTTCACCACGCGGATGTAGCGACGCTTGATCCCGAGATTGACCGTGCCGACCTGCTCGATCGCTTCGATGAATGGATAGGAACTGCCGTCCATGATAGGCATCTCGGCACCATCGACCTCGACAATGATGTTATCGATGCCCATAGCATAAAGCGCAGCCATCACGTGTTCGATGGTCGCAACCCATCTGGTCGGGGACATGCCGAGCACCGTGCAAAGATCGGTCGGACCGACCTGCGACGAGACGGCGCGATATTCGACCGAAGTGCCGTCTTCGAGATTACGGCTGAAAACAATACCCGTATCGGCTTCCGCCGGCTGGAAGGTAATCATTACCGGCGCTCCAGAATGAACACCGATGCCGCTCAACGTAACCGGAGCAGCGATCGTTGCCTGAAATCCGAGCAATCCAATGGTCATTAACGTAAGCCTTCTTAATTCCTCGCACCCGTGATCAGCAGGCCCGTATTCGCATTCGGCCGAAACGATACTACCGCTCCAACTCTGTCAACGTCCTAAATACGCATGCCCGACGCTGTTTCCAAATCACTGTTCGTTTCGGATTGTTACGGTTTTCTAACAGCGTCACCATCCACTGTCAGGCCTTGATTACCCTCGCGTAAACATCTGATTGGAAACGCTGTTTTCCCACATTCCAGACGTCGAAACGAAAGCGGCCCGGATGCTGATCACCCGGGCCTCTTCAACTTTGTTATCCGTCGTTAACTCAGTTCGACTGGCGGCGCAGGAAGGCCGGGATTTCGAGCTGGTCGTCCTCGTGGCTGGACTGCGGAGCGACACGTCCGCGGTCATCGAGATTGCCGCGACGCGGAGCATAGAGGCTTGCTTCCGCCGAAAGCGGACGACGCTGAGGAGCCGGAGCCGAAGTCGTCATATCCGACTGTACATGCTCTTCTTCTTCGCGGCGACCGAGCGAATTGGTGATCCGCTTCAGCAAGCCCATCGGGCCACGCTCTTCCTGTACATGGCTCACAGGCTGGGCTCGGCGCTCCATTTCAGCCTTCACGACCGGCGGGAAGTCTTCAACCTTCGGCATGCGAACCGGCTCCATGACTGGCTCGCGATGGATAGGCTCATGCTGAACCGGCTGAGCCATACGCGGAGCCGGCTGGCTCATGACCGGAGCAGGTGCGGCCGGCTGGTGATAAACCGGTGCAGGCTGCGGAGCCGGCTGGACAGGACGGCTCATGACCGGAGCCGGAGCTTCTGCCGGAGGAGCTGCGAAAATGCGGCTCTGCGGGCGGAATTCTTCCTGCTGCGGCTGCGGAGCGGGGGCAGCCGGGGTCGGGATTGCGAGAACCTGTTCCATTTCGGCTTCTGCCTGACGGATGGTTTCTGCGATCGGGTCGGCAACCTTCGGCGCCTGGGGGGCCTGCATCATGACAGGCTGAACTGCGGCCGGAGCCGGAGCAACGGCCGCGGAAGGACGGATAATCGGCTTCTGGGCAGCGCGCATTTCAGCGGCACGCAGGTCGACTTCGCCATGGGCGCGATCGATACCGGTGGCAACGACGGAGACGCGGATCAGGCCTTCCAGCGCTTCGTCGAAGGTTGCGCCGAGGATGATGTTGGCATCCGGATCGACTTCTTCGCGAATACGGGTCGCCGCTTCGTCGACTTCGAACAGGGTCAGGTCGCGACCGCCGGTGATCGAGATCAACAGGCCCTGCGCGCCCTTCATCGAAGTTTCGTCGAGCAGCGGGTTAGCGATTGCAGCTTCTGCAGCCTGCAGCGCACGACCCGAACCGGAAGCTTCGCCGGTACCCATCATGGCGCGGCCCATCTCGCGCATCACCGAGCGAACGTCGGCGAAGTCGAGGTTGATAAGGCCTTCCTTGACCATCAGGTCGGTAATGCAGGCAACGCCTGAATAGAGAACCTGGTCGGCCATGGCGAATGCGTCGGCGAAGGTGGTCTTGTCGTTGGCGATGCGGAACAGGTTCTGGTTCGGAATGACGATCAGTGTATCGACCGACTTCTGCAGTTCCTGGATGCCCTGTTCTGCCAGACGCATGCGGCGTCCACCTTCGAAGTGGAACGGCTTAGTGACGACGCCGACTGTCAGAATGCCCTTGTTGCGGGCGGCCTGCGCGACAACCGGAGCAGCACCGGTACCGGTACCACCACCCATGCCGGCGGTGACGAAGCACATATGCGTTCCGTTGAGATGGTCGATGATCTCATCGAGGCACTCTTCGGCGGCAGCGCGGCCGACCTCCGGCTGCGAACCGGCGCCGAGACCTTCGGTGACCTGCACACCCATCTGGATGATGCGCTCGGCCTTGGTCATGGTCAGCGCCTGGGCATCGGTATTGGCAACGACGAAATCGACGCCTTCGAGCCCGGCAGTGATCATGTTGTTGACAGCGTTGCCGCCGCCACCGCCCACGCCGAATACGGTGATCCGAGGCTTCAGCTCGGTGATGTCAGGCTTATCCAGCTTGATCGTCATTGTACCTTTTCCTTCTGCTTCTGGCCGCATCGCCGAGTTGGCCAATTCTTTTCCAATTCACTTTGACAAGGGAGGGCTGTCTCCCGGATCAAAAACTTTCCTTCAGCCACTGGCCCATGCGAGCGAGACGACCGTTTCCATTGCCGAACGAGCCGATCAGGCCGCTCTGCGAAGCATGAGTTTCCATGTCCGCCACCTGTGGATAGATGATCAATCCGACAGCAGTGGAGAACGCAGGTCCCTTGGCCGCCGCCGGAAGACCGGAGACACCCATCGGACGACCGATGCGAACATTGCGGGCAAGGATCCGCCGTGCCGTTTCAGGCAGGCCGGTCAGCTGGCTGGCGCCACCCGTCAGCACAACACGCTTTCCGACGATCGGGCTGAACCCCGACTTCTGGATGCGGTCGCGAATAAGCTCCAGCGTCTCTTCGATGCGGGCGCCAACGATACGGGTAACCAGCGAGCGCGGCACCTGGGTCGGCTGATCGCGATCATCCTCACCGATCGGCGGTACGGAGATCACGTCACGTTCATCGCCACCATTGGCGAGTGCCGAACCATGTACGACTTTCATGCGCTCGGCATCTTCTATCCGAGTCGATAGGCCTCGCGCCAGATCAGTTGTGACATGATGACCACCAAGTCCGATCGCATCCGTATGAACGAGCTTGCCTTCGCAGAAAACCGAGATCGTCGTCGTGCCGCCACCCATGTCGATCGCCGCACAGCCGAGTTCGACTTCGTCGTCGACAAGGGCTGCAAGACCGCTGGCATAAGGTGTCGCCACCATGCCTTCGACAGACAGATGCGCGCGGTTGACGCAAAGCTCCAGGTTTTTCAGCGTGATGCGTTCAGCCGTGACGAAGTGCATGTCGACACCGAGCTCGTCACCATACATCGACAGCGGGTCGCGAATGCCGCGCTCACCGTCGAGCGAAAAACCCGTCGGCAGCGAATGCAGGATTGCCCGATCATGACGCTGCGACTGGTTACTTGCCGCGACCAGAACCTTGCGCAGATCGGAGTTCTCGACCTCCTGGCCACCCAGATCGATGGTTGCCGTATAGACGTCGCTTGCCAGACGGCCAGCAGACACGTTTACGATGAGGCTATCGACGGTAAGACCGGCCATACGCTCTGCCGCATCGACGGCAAGCCGGATAACGCTTTCTGCAGCATCGAGATCGGCGATCACGCCCGACTTCACACCGCGTGACCGTTGATGGCCGATGCCGATGATCTCGATATGATGTGTGCGGCCGGGAAGGATCTGGCTTTCCTGGCGTGGAGTGAGGCGCGCGATCATGCACACGACCTTGGTCGATCCGATATCGAGGACCGACACGACGTGGCTGCGCTTGGATGACAAAGGCTTCATGCGTGACATACCGAATTGGGAGGAACCGAACATACTCACGATTTCTCTCCAGCTTTTTTCAGGGCTTTGGTGCGAGCATCGAGCGCTTTTTCGCGACGCTCCACCGCAGCTGAAGTCAATTGAATGGTCGTGCGGTCTTCGAGACGAAGGTCGACCGCGGCAACATCCCGCTCAAGCACGCCCTGTTCCTTCTCTAGTTTGGAAAGCAGAGCGAGAGCAGACGAAACCCGCTCTTCCGGGAGCTTGAGAACGACACCGTTATCAAGATGCAGATCCCAACGGCGGCTGGACACTCTCACATATGCCCGAACCCGGCTGGCGATCTCCGGCCACTTGTCCATCTCCTGCGCGAACGATGCGGCGGCAACCTCGGCATCACGACCGACGAACAGCGGCAAAGACGCAAACTTGTTGTCCTTGAGCGGCGCGATGACCGAACCGTTTTTCTCGATCAGCGAAAGCTCGGAACCATGCTGCCAGATCGCAAATGCCTTCCGCTCCTTGAGCATGACTTCGATCGTGCGCGGATAGACCTTGCGAACCTCGGCATATTCAACCCAGGGCAGCTCCGAAAGCTTGCGCCGTGCAGCATCGATATCCAAGGCAACCAGAGAAGTCGTACCGTCCAGACCAAGAAGCTGGAGAATATCGATCTCAGAAGTCTGCTCGTTACCGGAGATCCGAACGTCTTCGATGGCGAAGCCTACAGCAGCGGTAGTTGACTGGGCAACGACATAACCGTGCCCGCCGAGGGACATGCCATAAAGACCTACAGCCGCAAAAAATGCGAATGCGGAGAGCGTACCGGCATGCGGCGGAATATCGATCCTGCCGGTGGCAAGACTGACCACGAAGCGCACGACGCGACGCAGCGGGCGCGGCAAGACGCGACGATCATCCGCCCCCACAACGCCCGGAGCAGTACGACGATGCGATCCGCCAGCCATTTTGCCGATCACCGTAGACAAGAAGCGTCCTCCACCATCCAGCGAACAAGCTCACCAAAGGAATAACCTGCGTGAGCAGCCATTTCGGGCACGAGAGACGTCGGGGTCATGCCAGGCTGAGTATTCACCTCAAGCCAAACGACTTCACCTTCATCAGAGAACCGATCGTCGAAGCGAAAGTCGGACCGACTCACGCCGCGGCAGCCGATAGCCTCATGCGCCTTGACCGACCATGCTTGTATTTTTTGGTAAATATTCGGTGAAATTTGTGCCGGAATGACATGTTTTGAGCCGCCTGCAACATACTTCGCGTCATAGTCATAGAAGCCCGGCCCCGTGGGAACGACCTCAGTGACACCAAGCGCCTGGCCATTCATGACACCACAGGTCAACTCGCGGCCGTAGATATAGCGCTCGACCATGACCTCATCGCCATAACGCCACTCGGACGACGTCACGATCTGCGGCGGATGGGACTGATCTTCCCGGACGATGACGACACCGAAAGACGAACCTTCGCGCACCGGCTTGACCACATAAGGCGCCGGCATCGGATGAATATTGGAGAAATCCTTGCGATCCATGACCAGAGCGTCGGCAACAGGAATGCCGGCAGCCTTGGCGACATGCTTCGCCTGCGCCTTATCCATGGCCAAGGCAGACGCAAGCACGCCGGAATGCGTATAAGGGATTTCAAGGTATTCAAGAACGCCCTGGATCGTCCCATCCTCTCCGAACGGACCATGCAGAGCATTGAGAGCAACGTCAGGACGGAGATCAGAAAGGACAGTACTGACATCACGCCCCACATCGACGCGAGTGACGCGATACCCCTCTCCCTCCAGCGCATCCGCACATGCATTGCCGGACGACAGGCTGACTGGCCGTTCGGAAGAGAATCCCCCCATCAAAACAGCCACATGCTTGCCAGTCATCCGTCACCCCTTGAAAAACATCAAATTCCGGATTTCCGAGCCACGTCTGCCTTGCGACCTGCGACTCTCACCGAACCTGACCCCAATTGGTGCAGCAAAATGGTTAACAAATCGTTTACTTTACTTAACGACAACGCCTACTCGTCTGAAAACAAAGGAGTATTTCGATATCGAAATGGTTAACGCACCACTTTAAGATGCGGCAAGGTTTTTGCGGCCATGCGCCCGAAGCACCCCTGAACCTCCTTTCATGATTCTATTCTTCGTCTGTTTTTTTTGCATTTGTTGCGAGCTACAGGGTTTTCGTCGTCATAAAATTGCGATACTGCCGACTACGGCCCTCCCAAGAGCCATAAAAATTCTTTTCTGAACTGGAATCAGTATGACAAACGCGATGCCCTCCGCTTCGCCGTCTGCTGAGCCGTTAGCGCCTGTTGCAACGAATTCGCCTGCACAAGTCCTGACGGCCAGCGTGGTCGGCACGACGATCGAGTTTTTCGATTTTTACGTATATGCGACCGCCGCCGTCCTGGTGTTCCCGACGCTGTTCTTCCCCGGCAGCGATCCGACAAGCGCGCTTCTCGCATCCTTTGCGACCTTCTCGATTGCGTTTTTTGCACGCCCGCTCGGTGCGATCGTGTTCGGTCACTATGGCGACCGTATCGGCCGCAAGACGACACTGGTGGCGGCTCTGTTGACCATGGGCGTTTCCACGGTCGTCATCGGCCTTCTGCCGACCTATGAGCAGATCGGCGTCATCGCGCCGCTGCTCCTTGCGATTTGCCGTTTCGGACAGGGCTTCGGCCTTGGTGGTGAGTGGGGCGGTGCCGTCCTGCTTGCAACTGAAAACGCCCCTCCGGGCAAGCGCAGCTGGTACGGCATGTTCCCGCAGCTCGGCGCGCCGCTTGGCCTGTTCCTTTCTTCGGGCGTATTCTGGATCCTGCTTCACTTCATGTCTCAGGAAGCGCTGCTCAGCTGGGGCTGGCGCGTACCGTTCATCGCCTCGATCGTGCTCGTCGCCGTCGGTCTCTGGGTTCGCCTTTCGATCACCGAAACACCGGCCTTCCAGAAGGCGATCGACAAGCATGAACGCGTCGAAGTTCCGGTTGCCGAGCTCTTCCGCAAGCACAAGCGCAGCCTCGTACTCGGCACATTCGTGGCGCTTGCCACCTTCGTCCTGTTCTATATCGGCTCGGCCTATCTTCTGTCGTACAACGTCAAGGTCCTGAAGATGTCGTTCCTCGATGCGCTGGAAGTTCAGCTTCTCGGCTCCATCGTCTTCGGTATATTCATCGTCGTGATCGGCAAGCTTGCCGAGCGTTACGGCCGTCGCGAAATGCTGATCCTGACCACAGTCCTGATCGCAGCGTTCTCGTTCCTGCTCCCGGCCCTGATGACCAATGGCGAGGGCATGATCTTCCTGTTCGTCGTCCTCGCCATGGTGCTGATGGGCATGACCTACGGCCTGATCGGCACGGCGCTCGCCGCACCGTTCCCGACCTCGGTCCGCTACACCGGCTCGTCGATTACCTTCAACTTCGCTGGCATCTTCGGCGCCTCTCTGGCTCCTTATATCGCCACCTACCTGCAGGCGAATTACGGTATGGCCTATGTCGGCTACTATCTGCTTGTTGCAGCGCTCATCACGCTCGCCTGCATCTTCCTGTCAGGCAAGGAAGAAGTCTGATCCACATCGGAATCAATTAATAAGAAAAGCCCGCGAAGCCATTGGCCTCGCGGGCTTTTTGTTTCTAAATCCTAAGGAGTCTCCGACTACTTTCCGGAGCGAATATGCACTTTTTGGCGATTGCTCCGCTCGTTAAGAAGCACGGCAATCCAGCCCGCGCCCGCGATCACGAACGGCAAAATATAGAGAAAAAAGAATGTTGGGGCATTCATGTTATCAGCCCTCCAAGTGCACGTCTTGCACTCAAATGTAATATCAAAGCACCCAAAAGCCAAGCCATGGTGGAGATCGCAGTCGACAGTGAAATACCGAGCGACAGCGAGCCGCTCGAAAGCGATACCGCCGGTGCAATAAAACCGGCAGCGACGCAAGCTGTCGACAGCCGATCCAAGGAATTGGCCAAAAGCTTGGTCCGTTCATTGTGCACAAGCGTCATTTACGCCTCCTGAACGGACCGAGCCAGCCGATTACTCCGCAGTCGCCCCCTGAAAAGGCTTGACCTCGCGACCGGGCATGAAAATGCCGAGCCGCTTGATTTCCCATTCCAGCTTGATACCGGAATGTTCGAACACGCGCTGGCGAACCATCTCGCCGAGATATTCCAGATCGTATCCGGTCGCATGGCCGATATTGATCATGAAGTTGCAATGAAGCGACGACATCTGTGCGCCGCCATTCATCAGGCCACGGCAACCAGCGTCGTCGATCAGCTTCCAGGCGGAGTGACCGTCAGGATTCTTGAAGGTCGACCCGCCGGTCTTTTCCTTGATCGGCTGCACGGTTTCGCGGTGCTGACGCACGGCATCCATATCGGCGCGGATCTTGGCCCGCTCCTCCGGATATCCCTCGAATACGGCATGCGTGAAGATCAAGTCCTTCGACGCGGCCGTATGTCGGTACGTGTAGCCCATGTCCTCTTTGGAGAGCACATGCTGATTGCCTTGCCGATCGACGGCATGAACCTCGACAACCCGCTGGGAAGTCTCGCCTCCATTGGCGCCGGCATTCATTCGCAGAGCACCACCGATCGATCCCGGGATGCCGTAATAGAAGGCAAAGCCGCCGATGCCATTGTCCATTGCCATCGCGGCGATATGCTTGTCGGGGCAGATCGCACCGGCACGGATACGGTTTTCGCCAACCAGTTCGACCTGTCCAAATCCCTTGGCGGAAAGCCGGACGACAACGCCCGGAATGCCGCCATCGCGGACGAGAAGGTTCGATCCGACGCCGACAACCGTCAGCGGAACTTCCTGTGGCAACAGTTTCAGGAACGTCACCAGATCGTCCACGTCATGCGGCTGGAACATCAGTTCCGCCAGACCACCCGCCTGGAACCAGGTTACCCTTTCCATCGATGCGTCCGGTGTAAGCCGCCCACGCAGCTGGTTCACGCCCTCCCCGAGCGAGGCCAGCAGCTTTTCCCCATCTACCTGCTTCATACTTACTGTCCTGATATGCTTTCCAGTTCCCTCGGCAATGATGCCGCCCACTGCGTAATATTACCTGCTCCCAGAAGAACCACGAAATCACCTGGTTTCGCAATGCCTGAAACAATATGTGCCAGTTCGACCGGCGACGCCATATAGCGCGCGTCGCGGTGACCGCCTGCGCGAATACTGGAAACGAGCGTCTCGGAATTGATGCCGTCGATAGGATCCTCTCCGGCAGCATAAACAGGCGCAAGGATAATGCTGTCGGCGTCATTGAAGCAACCGGCGAAATCCTCGAACAAACTGGAAAGGCGCGAGTAACGATGCGGCTGATGCACCGCGATGATACGCCCCTTGCAGGCCTCGCGCGCGGCTCTCAGAACGGCTTTGATCTCGACGGGATGATGCCCGTAGTCATCGAAAACCTGAACATCATTCCAGGTCCCGGTCAGCGTGAAGCGACGTTTTACGCCACCGAAAGCTGCCAACCCCTTGCGGATATCCTCTTCGGAAATACCGAGACGGTTGGCGACGGCAATCGCCGCCGTGGCATTGGAAATGTTGTGCCGACCCGGCATGGGCAGGGTCAGATCCTTGAAATTGAACACCCGGCCGGTGCGACGGCGGCGAATTTCGACGTCGAAGGTCGCCTTCGTTCCGTCCATGCGAATATTGGAGAAGCGTGCGTCAGCCTGTGGGTTTTCGCCATAGGTGACGACCTTGCGGTCCTCGATCTTGCCGACCAGCGCCTGAACTTCGGGATGGTCGATGCACAGCACGCCGAAACCATAGAACGGCACATTCTCGACGAACTGGCGGAAGGCCGCCCGAACCGCATCGAAATTGCCGTAGTGGTCCAGATGCTCGGGATCGATATTGGTGACGACCGCCACTTCAGCGGGCAGCTTCAGGAAAGTGCCATCCGACTCATCGGCCTCGACCACCATCCACTCGCCCTCGCCCATGCGGGCATTAGTGCCGTAGGCGTTGATGATGCCGCCGTTGATCACCGTCGGGTCGAGCCCACCGGCGTCCAGCAGCGTGGCAACCATGGATGTGGTCGTGGTCTTGCCATGCGTACCGCCGATCGCGATCGCATTGCGGAAACGCATCAGTTCGGCGAGCATTTCGGCCCGACGCACGATCGGCAGCGATTTCTCACGCGCGGCGATCAGTTCCGGATTGGTCTTCTTGATCGCGGTCGAAACGACGACGACTTCGGCATCGCCAAGGTTGTTGGCTTCGTGTCCGACAAAGACTTCAATTCCCTTGTCACGAAGGCGCTGCACATTGGCGCTATCCGACTGATCGGAACCCTGCACCTTGTGGCCCAGATTGTGCAGCACTTCGGCAATGCCGCTCATGCCGATACCACCGATACCAATGAAATGTACGAGGCCGATGGCCTTGGGCATCTTCATGCCTGAACTCCACTCTTATTCTTTTTCTTGTATTCGGCGATCGGGCGCTTTTCTGCAATAGCAATGACGAGATCGGCCAGATGTTCGGTAGCATGCGGCTTGCCAGCTTTCTTGGCGTCTGCGGCCATGGCCTCGAACCGATCAGGCTCGGTCATGGCCTCGGCCAGCAGCGCCGACAATTTCTCCGGCGAAAGATCGGACTGCGCCACAACCTGTGCGCCGCCCTCGGCAACCAGAGCCGCCGCATTCGCCGCCTGATCATGATCGAGCGCATAGGGATAGGGCACGAGGATCGACGGGCGTCCGATCACAGACAGCTCACTCACCGTCGATGCGCCGGAGCGGCAGATGACGAGATGTGCCTCGGCCAGCCGGTCAGCCATATCGGTGAAGAATGGCGCAATATCCGCCGGAGAGTTCAATTTGGCGAAGCAGGACGTCACGCGGTCATTGTCCTCCTTGCGCGCCTGCTGGGTCACGACAAGACGCTGCCGCAAGCCCGGTTCCAGAAGGCTGATAGCCGTCGGCATCGCCGAGGAAAAGAACTGAGCGCCCTGGCTCCCGCCGAAAACGACCAGCCGGAACGCTGCGTCTCCACGCGATGCCATATAGGGGATTTTGGCGGCATCCAGCACCGGCGGACGCACGGGGTTGCCGGTCACGACGATCTTGGCCGCATATTCGCCGCGGCCTTCCGGCAGAAATCCGCCCGCAATCGCCTGAACGCGCTTGGCGAGTGCCTTGTTGGCCCGCCCCATCACCGCGTTCTGCTCATGGATCAGCGTCGGAATGCCGAGCCCGGTCGAAGCGAGAAGAGGCGGGACGGTCGGGTAACCGCCAAACCCGACCACAGCGAGGGGACGAAGGCGGCTCATCAGCTTTCGGGCGGTACGAAGCCCTCTCCACAGGGTCCATGCGGTCCTGGCCATGGCGACCGGGTTCTTCGAAGCGAAGGTAGCGGAAGGCACGACATGAATTTCGTCGGCGGGGAATTTCCCGGCAAATCTCTCGGCTCGGCTGTCTGTCACCAGGTGAACGGCATATCCCCGGCTCCGCAGCTCATGTCCGAGCGCTTCAGCTGGAAACAGATGGCCGCCGGTTCCACCGGCGGCAAGAACGATCGTACCCTTGCTCATTCAATCACTCCGCGGGAACACCATTTGGAACCCGGAACAGGCTCCGCTCCTGCGCCCGCTTTTCAGGACGATGGCGGGTCAGCGCAAGAATGAAACCGGCAGTGATGCAGATCGCCACCTGCGAGGAACCACCATAGGAGATCAACGGCAGCGTCATGCCCTTGGCAGGCATCAATTCGAGATTGACGCCGATATTGATCATCGACTGGATACCGATCAGAAGGACAAGTCCTGCGACCGCAAAACGGTTGAAATCGTTGCGCTCCTTGAAAGCGTGGTTCAACCCGCGCAGGACGATGAAGCTGAAGATCAGCACCAGCGCCATGCAGAACACGATACCGAATTCTTCAGCCGCGACGGAGAAGACGAAGTCGGTATGGCTGTCCGGCAGGATGCGCTTGACGATCCCTTCGCCCGGTCCCTGGCCGAACCAGCCGCCCCGCACGATTGCTTCATGCGCGGTTTCGATCTGGAACCGATCGCCTTCTCCGGTCAAAAACTTGTCGAAGCGCGCCGTGACGTGCGGCAGCATGTAATAAGCGGCGACAAGGCCGCCTGCACCAACACCGCCGAGCAGAAAAATCCAGATCCACGGCATGCCGGCCATGAAGAACATTCCACCCCAGACAACGCTGGTCAGGATCGTCTGGCCAAGATCGGGCTGGGCGACGAGAAGCGCCGCCACGATGCCGAACAGGATGATGGCGAAGAGATTGCCTGGAATCTCCGGCTGCCGCGCATGTTCGGAGAACAGCCATGCGCAGACGATGACAAAGGCCGGCTTCATGAATTCCGAAGGCTGGATCGAAAAGACCCCGACACCGATCCAGCGGCGCGCACCCTTGACCTCGACGCCGAAGAACAGCGCCAGCACCATCAGCACCAGCGAAACGGCAAGAAGAAGGATCGCCGTGCGACGCACCTGCCTGGGGCTGAGGAACGAAAGGCCGAACATCACCATCAGCGACGGCACGATGAACATCGCGTGTCGCTCGACGAAGTGGAAACTGTCGAGACCGATACGCTCGGCAACCGCGGGTGACGCGGCGAAGGAGAGCATGAAGCCCAGCCCCATCAACAGGATGAAGGCAGCAAGGAAGTAACGGTCGATCGTCCAGAACCAGTCTGCGAGCGGCCCTCGGTCTGCGCGGCTTACCATTGTCTCAGCTCCTGTTTCCGGTATCGACCAGCATAGTCACATCCTGCAGGTCGGCCACGAGTTGCACGAAAGCATCCCCGCGAACCTCGAAATTCTTGAATTGATCGAAGCTTGCGCATGCCGGCGAGAGCATCACCGCCGAGGCTATGTCATCGCCATCGGCGTCTGCAGCGGCATGGGCGACAGCCTGCTCCAGCGTGCCGGAGATTTCATATCGCACGCTTTCGCCCAATGTGGCCGCGAATGCCGGCGCAGCCTCTCCGATCAGATAAGCTTTCACTATATGAGGGAAAAGTGGTGCGAGGCTTGTGATGCCTCCCTCTTTCGGCAGGCCGCCAGCGATCCAGTAGATACGGTCATAGCTCGACAGTGCCGGTGCCGCCGCTTCGGCATTGGTCGCCTTGGAATCGTTGACGAACACGATCTGGCCGCGGCGCCCGACCGGCTGCATCCGGTGTTTGAGGCCGGGAAAGGATTGAAGGCCCAGAAGGATTTCATCCCGAGTCAGACCGACCGCCAGGCAGGCGGCAACCGCTGCAGCCGCATTCTGGGCGTTATGCGCACCCTTCAGCGTCGGAATCCCGTCAAGATCGGCAAACAACTCGCTCGCACCGCCATGCGCCAGCATCAGCCGAGTGCCGTCAGCAAAGATGCCATCGACAACCGGGCTGCGCTTCGAAATCCGTTTGACGGCACCAACGGTCCGCTCGACACGATCGGCAATCAGCGTGCAAAAACTGTCATCGACACCGATAATTGCGGTATCGCTACCGGCAACGAGGCGTTCCTTGATGTCGGCATAGTGCTGCATCGTGCCATGGCGATCGAGATGGTCAGGCGTGAGGTTCAGAAGAACACCGGCGCTCGGATTAAGCGTCGGCGCAAGATCGATCTGATAGGACGAGCACTCGACGACATAGAAACGACCGGCCTTTGGTTCATCAAGCGTGAGAACGGCAGTACCGATATTGCCACCGAGTTGCGTGTCGCGCCCGCTCTCTTTCAGGATATGTGCTATAAGCGCGGTGGTCGTCGATTTGCCATTCGTGCCGGTGATCGCGATGAACGGGCAATCCGGTGCATGCGCCCGGCGCTCGCGCACGAAAAGCTCAACGTCACCGATGATTTCGACACCCGCAGACTTGGCAAGATCGACGGTCCAGTGCGGTTTTGGATGGGTCAGCGGCACGCCCGGTGAAAGCACGAAGGCGCTCTGCTTCGACCAGTCGATCCCTCGAAGATCGCCAACGCGTACACCAGCCTGCGAGGCTCTGGTTACGCTTTCGGGGTTGTCGTCCCAGGCGGTGACATTCGCACCACCCGCGACAAGCGCCTGCGCCGTCGCGAGACCCGATCCACCGAGCCCGAACAGCGCTATATCTTTACCCTTGAAAGTCGTGACCGGGATCATCGCTTTATACCGAAATTACCGAAGCTTGAGTGTTGAAAGTCCGAGCATCGCAAGGCCGACGGCGATGATCCAGAATCGGATCACGACCTGGCTTTCCGTCCATCCGAGCTTTTCGAAATGGTGGTGGATGGGCGCCATCAGGAAGACCCGCTTGCCGGTCAGTTTGAAGAAACCGACCTGGATGATGACCGAAAGCGTTTCCATGACGAACAGGCCGCCGATGATCGCCATAACGATCTCGTGCTTGGTGGCGACGGCGACCGAGCCGATCAGACCACCCAGCGCCAGCGATCCGGTATCCCCCATGAAGATGGCCGCAGGCGGCGCATTGAACCACAGGAAGCCAAGTCCCGCGCCGATGACCGCACCGAGGATGACGGCAAGTTCGCCGGTCCCGGGCACGAAATTGATCTGCAGGTAATTGGCGAAGACCGCATTACCCGCAAGATAGGCGATGACGCCGAAAGAAGCAGCCGCAATCATCACAGGCACGATCGCAAGCCCGTCCAGGCCATCGGTCAGGTTTACCGCATTGCCGGCTGCGACGATGACGAAACCGCCGAACAGGATGAAGAAAATCCCGACATTGAGCACGTATTCCTTGACGAAGGGGAAGGCGATCGATGTCGCAAGCGAGGGATTGGTTGTCTGACCGTGCATCGCCATGCGCATCATGAAGAACACGGCAATGCCCGCAACCAGGAATTCGATGCCGAGACGAGCCTTGCCCGAAAAGCCCTTATCCGACTGCTTGGTGACCTTCAGATAATCATCGTAAAAACCGATGGCGCCGAAACCGAGCGTCACCAGCAGCGTCGCCACGACATAGACGTTGGAAAGGTCAGCCCAGAGCAGCGAGCCGCCGACGATGCCGGCAAGGATCATCAGCCCGCCCATTGTCGGCGTACCGGCCTTCTTGAAATGGGTCTGCGGACCGTCGGCACGGATAGGCTGTCCCTTGCCCTGACGTACGCGCAGAGAATCGATCATCCGCGGACCGAACAGGAAGACGATCAGGGCCGAGGTAAACAGGGCTGCGCCAGTCCGGAAGGTGATGTATCGGAACAAATTGAAAAACTGCAGTTTGTCCGACAGTTCGACAAGCCAGATCAGCATGAGGGCCCTTTCCCGAAGCCGCTAAAATTCAAGATTGGTGGTCCGTGTCGGAGAATGCCGGATAGTTGTCAAGCAGACCGGCGACGATCTTGCCGAAGCCTATGCCGAGAGACGACTTCACCATCACCACATCACCGGGCCTGACGGAGCGGATGACATAGTCGACCAGCTCGGAGGTCTGTTCCCGGTATTCGACCTGGACGCTTTCCGGAAGCGCATCGCGCAATACCGACATTTCTGCGCCGGCAAGCCAGACATGCTCGATCCCGGCAGCAAGCAGCGGCCCGGTCAGTTCCTCATGCAGTTGCGCGGAGAACTCGCCCATTTCCAGCATGTCGCCCAAAACCGCAATCCGCCGACCGGTCAGTTCCGGAGTGGTCGAGGCAAGCAGCGCTATCGCCGCCCGCATGGAGGCCGGATTGGCGTTGTAGCTTTCGTCGATCAGGGTGAGATGGCCCTCGCCGATACCGAGACGGTGGCGTTCCCCCCTGCCCTTGACCGACTTCAGTCCGGCGAGCACCTCGATCGCCTGATCGAGATCGGCGCCAACGAGATCGCAGGCGCCGAGCGCTGCGATAGCATTCTCGGCGATATGCCGTCCCGGAGCGCCGATCCTGATCTCGCGCGTTTCGCCATCAAGAACGGCCCAGATGGTCGATCCCTCGCCATCGCCCTCGAAATCCGCCAGACGGAAGTCCGCCTTGGCGTGCTGTCCGAAGCTGCAGATCCGTGCCACGCCGGCTTCCTGCGCGCGTTCAGCCAGGAACTCGAACTGCTTGATGTCCCGGTTGAGCACGGCAACGCCGCCTTCGACGACACCGTCGAAAATCTCTGCCTTGGCGGCCGCGATTTCGTCCAGATTCCTGAAATGGCCGAGATGCGCCGCGGCGATCGTGGTGATGATCGCCACATGCGGCTTGACCATGCGGGTAAGCGGCGTGATCTCGCCGGCATGATTCATGCCGATCTCGAAGATGCCGAAATCGGTATCTTCAGGCATACGGGCAAGCGTCAGCGGCACGCCCCAGTGATTGTTGAAGGAGGCGACGGCGGCATGCACCTTGCCCGATGGGGCAAGTACCTGACGCAGCATTTCCTTCGTCGTGGTTTTCCCGACGGAACCCGTGACGGCAATGATGCGCGCGCGACTGCGTGCGCGGGATGCCACGGCGAGCTTGCCGAGCGCCACCAGCACGTCCTCAACGACAATCATCGGAACGGTCAGCCGACCGAGCGCCGGGATTTTTCCCTCACTGACGACGATCAGAAGAGCGCCGTTGGCTACAGCGATGCTCGCATAATCATGACCGTCGACGCGGTCTCCCTTGATCGCGAAAAACGCTTCGCCCTCACCGATGGACCGGCTGTCGATCGAAATGCCCGTGATGCCTTCCGGAAGCGTACCGATCGGACGGCCTTCCATGATGGCCGCCATCTCTTGCGATGTCCAAAGAAAGCTCACTATACCCTCTCCTCCAGCGCACGGCGTATTTCGACATGATCCGAGAACGGGAGAACCGTCGTCCCGATCGTCTGCCCCTCTTCGTGCCCCTTGCCGGCTACGATCAGCGTATCGCCCGATTTGAGCAGGCTGACGGCATGACGAATGGCGCTTGCCCGGTCGCCGATCTCGATTGCGCCCGGTGCGGCCGCCATGATCTCGGAGCGGATGACTTCGGGCACCTCGGAGCGTGGATTGTCGTCCGTCACCACGACGACATCGGCCAACCGCGTGGCAATGTCGCCCATGATCGGCCGCTTGCCCTTGTCACGATCGCCACCGCAACCGAACACGACAAGCACATTGCCGCTGGTGAACGGACGGACTGCCGTCAGCACTTTTTCCAGTGCATCCGGCTTGTGGGCATAATCGACATAGGCAAGCGCGCCGTCTTTCGTATGGCCGACGAGTTCCAGTCGACCGGAAGCGCCGGTCAGCGTTTCAAGCGCCTTGAAAGCGACCTTGGCATCGACACCCGTCGAAATAGCAAGCCCCGCGGCAACCAGCGCATTGGCAAGCTGGAAATCGCCGGCAAGCGGAATATCGATTTCGAAAATCTGGCCATTATGGTGCACCTCGGCCATCTGCTTGTGGCGGAAATGCTCGACGCGTTTGACGCAAAGATAATCGCCCCTTCGACCGACGGTGCGAACATCGAGGCCTGAAGCCGTGGCAACACGGATTGCTTCTTCCGACCAGGCATCATCGGCAAAAATGATCGCAGGAGAGCCTTTCGGCATCAGCGTGTCGAACAGCCGCATCTTGGCGGCCATGTAGTCCTCGACCGTCGGATGGTAATCCATGTGGTCGCGACCGAGATTGGTAAAGGCAGCAGCTGAAAGCCTGACGCCATCCAGCCGCGACTGATCGAGCCCGTGGCTGGATGCTTCCATGGCTGCATGCGTGACACCTTCATCCGCAAGCTCGGCCAGCAGCTTCTGCAACTCAACCGGATCGGGCGTCGTCAGGGACCCATAATCATTGCGGCCTGGCGAAATCACGCCGGTCGTCCCGATTTGTGCCGCGCTCAAACCAGCTTTCGCCCAGATCTGCCGGACGAAAGACGCGACGGACGTCTTGCCTGCCGTGCCGGTCACGGCGACCATTTTCTGCGGCTGTTTACCGAAAAACCGGGCAGCGGCCAGGGCGACGAAACGTCGTGGATTGGAAACGACGAGGACCGGGATATCCGCCTCTGTCGGATGAGCAGATACGGCAATCACAGCGCCTCGGGTTGCAGCATCGCCGATAAACCCCTGCCCATCGGCCTTGGCGCCCGCCAAAGCCGCAAACAGCATGCCCGGCTCGATCTTGCGGCTGTCCAAGGAAATCCCGGTAATCTCGAGATCTCCGAAGGGGCCAGCGAGAAGGTCGTTTACTTCCGGAAAATCCGGACCAGCAAGATCGCGCAGTTTCATCAGTCTATTCCATCTTTCGAGCGGCGTTCACGAATCGCCACTCGAGTTGTTGTCGCTCAATAAGACACAAGCAGGGCAGAACCGTCATTGCCGAATTTCGGCTTTACACCGAGAATGGGGGCCGAGCGGCTGATAATCTCCTTGACCATCGGAGCTGCCGAAGTTGCGGCCAGCGCAGCACCATTGCCCTTGTCCGTCTTCGGCTCGTCACTGAAGCTCAGGACGACATACTTTGGATTGTCCATCGGGAATGCCGACAGGAACGCATTGAAATTCTTGTCGCGAGCATAGCGACCGTTGACGACCTTGTCGGCCGTACCCGTCTTGCCGCCAACATCGAAACCATCGACGCGTGCATTACGGCCCGAACCGTTGGCACCATTCCACTCGAACAGATAACGCATGTCGCGGCTGGTCGAGGGCTTCAACACCTGCGTCGCGATCAGATCGGCCTGCTCCTGCGTGCGTGGCAGGAATGTCGGCGCGATAAGCTTGCCACCGTTGACGAGCGCGGCACCTGCAACCGCCGTCTGCAACGGGGTCGTGGACACACCATGTCCGAAGGAAATGGTGATCGAGTTGATCTTCTTCCATTGCCGCGGCTGGCTCGGCATGGCCACTTCGGGCAGTTCAGTCTTCATTTTCGACAGCAGGCCCAGACGCGTCAAAAAGTCCTTATGCCCGTCAATACCGACAGCATCCGCAATCTTCGCCGTACCGATGTTGGACGAATACTGAAAAATCTCAGGCACGCTCAATACGCGTCCCTTGCCGTGGAAATCCTTGATGGTGAACCCGCCGATACGGATCGGGAAGCGCGCGTCGAATGTACTGTTCAGGTTCATCTTGCCATCATCCAGCCCCATGGCGAGAGTGAACGACTTGAATGTCGACCCCATTTCGAATGTGCCGTTCGACATGCGGTTGAACCAGCCCTCTTCGCCGCCGGCGGCAGGATCATTGGGATCGAAGTCCGGAGCCGACGCCATGCCGAGAATTTCGCCGGTACGGACGTCGAACACGACAGCACCTGCACCAATCGAATGATACTTTCCGATAGATGCTGCAACGACGTCCTGCACGATCGCCTGGACCCTCAGGTCGATGGAAAGCTTCACCGGCTCGAGCGGCTGGTTGGAAGTCATGCCGACAGAGGCGAGATCAGCAAGCCCTTGGCTGTCTATATAACGCTCCATCCCGGCAACACCGCGATTATCGATATTCACGTAACCGACGACATGTGCCGCAGTGCGGCCGCCGGGATAGAAGCGGCGCTTCTCCGGCCGGAAACCGATGCCGGGAATGCCGAGCGCAAGGATCTGGCTCTGCTGCTTGGGCGTCAGCTGGCGGCGAAGCCACTGGAAACGGGAATTGGATTTGAGCCTGGAATAGGTCGACTTGACGTCGAGATCCGTCAGCACGGTAGAAAGCTTTTCCACCACCTCGTCGGCATCGACGATCTTGTGCGGCTCGGCGAACAACGAGACGGTCCGGATATCCGTGGCGAGGATCGCTCCATTGCGATCAACGATATCCGGTCGCGACGCCATCAGCCGGTCAGCGGGCAAAATGCTCGACGTCGTCTCCGGCTGCGCCATGCCATATTGCACGAGGCGTCCGCCGATCACCACGTAAAACACGGCAAACCCCGCGATCAGCAGGCCGACCCGGTTGCGGGCCTGGGCGGATTTCCTCTTGCGAGAGCCTTCGAATGCAGCTCCGCCGACGAAAGACCTGCCCTTGCGGTCGGACGAAAAATGCGCCCTGCGCTTGACCACCATGACCCGAGAAAGAAAAGACATCAGCGCCTCACCGAGCCAGTGGACATGTTATCGGGTGCCCAGCCGCGCGGCAGCGGCAGCGGAACCTTAGGAGCGGGTGTTGCCTTGGCCTGTTCAACACCCTTGAGCGCTGCGGCCACTTCGCCATTCTTGCCGGCGATAATATCCTCGATTGTCGTCTCGGGCTGCGGAAGCTGAGAACGATTCATTGGAAGCTCTTTCGGCATGGCAAGTTGCGTCGGTTTCGTGGGAAGAAGACCAAGCTCCGAGTCGTAGTTTCTGATCAAGGGCTCAAGGCGGTTCGGCTGAGTTACAAGAGCCCAGTCCGCCTTCAGGAGATCGATCGTATCGCGCTCAAGCCTGATCTCGGCCTCGAGCCGGCGAACCTCGGTCAGCTTCTCGTCCGCACGATGCTTGATCGTGTAGGTCACGACAGCCATCGTGGTCATGACACCGATCAGGACAAGATCGAAACTCCTCAGCATCCTCAGGCTCCCATGGTCGCGAGGCTGGCCAGATCAGGCAGCGAGAAAATGGAAAGATCATCGGCACCGGGCTTCGCCGTGGTGCGAACACCCATGCGCAGCTTGGCGGACCTGGCACGCGGATTGATCTCCGATTCCGCCTCGCTGGCAGCGATCATCTGCTTGCCGGGAAACTCGAAGACTGCCGAGCGAACCTCGACCGCCGGCATATGCCGCGAGCCGGAAGCCTTGCCTGAACGATCGGAGAAGAACTGCTTGACGATCCGGTCTTCAAGAGAATGGAACGTCACGACGACAAGCCGCCCTCCGGGCTTGAGCGAGCGCTCGGCGGCAAAGAGCGCGCGAGCCAGTTCACCTAGCTCGTCATTGACGAAGATGCGAAGTGCCTGAAACACGCGGGTCGCGGGATGGATCTTGTCCTTGGCTTTGCGCGGATTGACACCCTCGATCAGATTGGCGAGATCGCGCGTCGTCTCAAAAGGCTGCGTGGCACGGCGCTTTTCGATCGCCCGAGCGATGCGCCCCGGATGATTTTCCTCTCCGAGAAACCCGAAAATACGAATTAGGTCACCGACCTTCGCCCGATTTACGACATCAGCGGCGGAGACACCGGAAGACGACATGCGCATATCGAGCGGCCCATTTCGCTGAAACGAAAAGCCGCGTTCAGCCTCGTCGATCTGCATGGAAGACACACCGATATCGAGGACGACACCATCGAGGCCACCGTCCGGAGCGAAATCGGCCAACCGGGAAAACTGGGACTGAACGAGCGACAGACGCCCTTCATGCCTCTGAACCAGCGCCTGCCCTGCGGAGATCGCGGTCGGATCGCGATCGAGAGCGATCACCGAGGCGCCGGAGGAAAGGAGCGTTGACGTATAGCCACCCGCGCCAAACGTACCATCGAGAATGACCTTGCCCGCTTCGGGCTGAAGCGCACGAACCACTTCTTCAAGCATAACCGGAACATGGCGAGCCGGCCCACCTTCGGCCTCAACCTCAGCACCATCCGACTTATTCACCATACCGCACTCTCACTGCAATTAGAGCAGAAAAACGAACCTCTTTTTGCCCGTAACACCACGTTCATTTCACAACCATCGACAAGGAAAAGAGACACCCGGTCACGAGGCAGCACATCGCCCCGTCGCAACATGAAAACGAAAGGACACTCGACCAAAAAGACATTCGCAGAACGAGCCCCGCAAGCCCTTTCCGACAAGCATTTATTTATGACCTGTTAAGTTTAACAAAACATTACCGCAAGCATGTCGAAGCATGGGTTCAAACGCCGAAAAAGGTCGACAAGCTACCAATCAAACTATTGAAATATCTGCACCATCTCGCCACAAACGGAAATGTGCGAACTGGCCGGTCACGCCAAGGATCATGCCAAGCCTAGATCCTCGCCACGCTGCAAGGCAGATTCGCCAGTTGGCCTGTAAGCCGGGTTCTGTATGGCTCCGGCGCAAGCACCGGAACGTGGCAGCCATTCATCTGGGACGATGCTTGCACATCGCCTCACGCAACCCACCCGGATGACTGGCCCAGAAACAGGCTGTAGGCGCTTGTGGCGCCCCGCGTCATCCCTATTCGGTCTTGCTCCCGGTGGGGTTTACCTTGCCGCCGCTGTCACCAGAGGCGCGGTGGGCTCTTACCCCACCCTTTCACCC
>DLSX01000195.1:607-2989 GCA_002500765.1 Neorhizobium sp. UBA7851 | reverse complement strand
ACCCGCCGCCTCGATGCTTTCGGCACGCGCCAGGCGCTTGATCGCCGCCTCGTGACGGCCAAGACGCGCCGTGGTCACCTCGTTGGCGCCAACGACGATCAGAGGCGCGGTGGCGGATGGCGGGACATTCATTTCCGAACGCGCCGAGCGCAGGCCGGAAACGATGTCGATCAGCCAGTTGATCTCGTCTGCCGCGTTTTCGTCGACAAAGCCGGCCACCGGCCACTCACCATGCGCCAGAAGGCCATCGCGTTGCGCCGTATGTTCCCAAAGTTCTTCCGTCATGAACGGCATGAACGGATGCAAGAGCGCATAGGCCTTTTCCATGACATAGGCCATGCAGGCCTGGGCTTCCGCCTTCGCCTGCTCGTCCTCGCCCATGAAGACGGGCTTCAGGAGTTCGACATACCAGTCACACACCTGGTTCCAGACGAAACGATAGAGACCACCGGCCGCCTCATTGAAGCGATAGGTCTCGATCGCTGTCGTCACTTCCTCGACCGTTTTCGACAATTCGGTGAGGATCCAGCGGTTGACCGTCAGCTTGGCGTCTTCCGGCTTGAAGTCGGGATTGCGGGCAACACCGTTCATCTCGCCGAAGCGGGTGGCGTTCCACAGCTTGGTGCCGAAATTGCGATACCCGGCGATGCGGGCCGGGTCGAGCTTCACGTCCCTCCCCTGCGCCGCCATGATGGCCAGCGTGAAGCGCAGCGCGTCTGCGCCGTATTCGTCAATCAGCTCGAGCGGGTCGATGACGTTGCCCTTCGACTTCGACATCTTGTTGCCGTTCTTGTCGCGAACCAGCGCATGGATATAGATCGTGTTGAACGGCTCGACGCCGTTGCCTTCGGCATCCTTCATGAAGTGAAGGCCCATCTGCATCATACGAACGACCCAGAACGGGATGATGTCGAAGCCGGTAACCAGAACATTGGTCGGATAATACCGCTCCAGTTCCGGCGTCTTGTCCGGCCAGCCGAGTGTCGAGAACGGCCAGAGAGCGGACGAGAACCAGGTATCGAGAACGTCTTCGTCGCGGGTCAGGATCTCGCCGGGAGCGAAGTTTTCCAGCTTCTCCTGAACCCAGGCCTTCCATGGGCCTTCATGCGCCAGATAGTGCTGTACCGCGGCATCGAGCGCCTCTTCCTCGGATTTCTCGACGAAGCACTGGCCATCCGGCCCGTACCATGCCGGGATCTGATGACCCCACCAGAGCTGGCGCGAAATGCACCATGGCTCGATGTTTTCCAGCCAGTTGAAATAGGTCTTTTCCCAGTTCTTCGGAACGAAGTTGGTGCGGCCTTCGCGAACCGAATCGAGCGCCGGGCCAGCGAGCGTCTTGTTGTCGACGAACCACTGGTCGGTCAGCATCGGCTCGATGACGACGCCGGAGCGGTCACCGAAAGGCTGCATGATCTTCTTGTTCTCGACATAGGGAATGTCGTTGCCCTCGGCATCCTTGACGGTGACCGCAAGGCCTTCGGCATTGATCGCCTCGATGATTTTTGCCCGCGCGGCCATACGGTCGAGACCGCGATAGTCATCCGGAACGAGGTTGATCTCGTCGACATCGTTTTCGCTCGGCAATTCGCCGGACTTGGTGATTGCCTGGGCCCTTGCGGCGCAATCCGCATAGGGTTCACCGTCGTCACGCATCGCCGCGGTGGTATCCATCAGGCGATAGAGCGGGATGTCATTGCGCTTGGCGACCTGATAGTCATTGAAATCATGCGCACCGGTGATCTTGACCGCACCCGAGCCAAAATCCTTTTCCGGATATTCGTCGGTGATGATCGGAATCAGGCGGCGAAACTGCTTCGGTCCGACCGGAATCTCGCACAGCTTGCCGACGATCGGCGCGTAACGCTCGTCTGTCGGATGAACGGCAACCGCGCCATCGCCCAGCATGGTTTCCGGACGGGTGGTGGCGATCGAGATATAGTCGCGCTCTTCCGAGAGGATGACGTTACCGTCTGCATCCTTCTCGACATAGGTATAGGTTTCGCCGCCGGCCAGCGGGTACTTGAAGTGCCACATATGGCCGTCGACTTCCTTGTTCTCGACTTCCATGTCGGAAATGGCCGTCTCGAACTTCGGGTCCCAGTTGACCAGACGCTTGCCGCGATAGATCAGGCCTTCCTTGTAGAGCGTGACGAAGACTTCGAGCACGGCCTTGGACAGGCCCTCGTCCATGGTGAAGCGTTCACGCGACCAGTCGCAGGAGGCGCCGAGGCGTTTCAGCTGATTGAAGATCAGACCGCCCGATTCTTCCTTCCACTCCCAGACCTTGTCTATAAAAGCTTCACGGCCCATCTCGCGACGGCCGGGAAGTTTTTCGGCAGCAAGCTTGCGCTCGACGACCATCTGGGTGGCGATGCCGGC
>DLSX01000195.1:0-593 GCA_002500765.1 Neorhizobium sp. UBA7851 | reverse complement strand
GGTGACGTTCGGCGGCGGGATCACGATCGTGAAGGTTTCAGCGCCCGGCTTGGCATTGGCGCCGGCGCGGAAAGCATCCGCATCGTCCCAGGCTTTTGCGATCTTCGGTTCGACGGCGGCGGAATCGTAGGTCTTTTCGAGCATTTCCTGACCCGTTTTTATTTATGAATGAGATGTGGGGTTGTTAAAGATGTGGGGCGCAAGGTGTCAATAAAAAAGCCGCCCCGTCACCGGAGCGGCCTCATCGAATAACCAATACGGCAAATAATCGAGATCAGCGGCGCGGGCCGCGGGCCACGCGCTCGATTTCCTCACGCACGAGGCGCTCGACCAGCGTCGGAAGGTTGTCGTCCAGCCATTCCTGCAGCATCGGACGCAGCATTTCCTGCGCCATCTCTTCCACCGAACGGCGTTCCAGTCCGTCGAATACGTCAGCGAGTTCGCCGAACGAGCGTGCGACCTGGGCGCCGGCGGCTTCGGAAAGCAGACCAGCCATGGCGGCGACGGACGTTACCGGCTGCCCGGCTTCCGGCGCGGTTTCCACCGCAACGGGATGACGCAGGGCTTCAGCCGGTACAGACCCGGTCGCGGCT
>DLSX01000083.1 GCA_002500765.1 Neorhizobium sp. UBA7851 | reverse complement strand
GTGCCGTGCTTGCCTCGGTCGTCCCGGCTTCGGCGCTGGCCGCGACCATCCCGTTCCTGCTGATTGCAATCGCGCTGTTCTTCGCCTTCAAGCCCAGCCTGTCGGACACGGATGGACGGCGGCGGGTGACACCGTTCGTTTTCGGCCTGACCGCCGTGCCGTTCGTCGGGCTTTATGATGGCCTGTTCGGGCCGGGTGCGGGCTCGTTCTATATGCTCGGCTTCGTGCTTCTCGCAGGCTTCGGCATGCTGAAAGCGACGGCACACACCAAGCTCATCAATTTTGGCTCGAATTTCGGCTCGTTCCTGGTCTTCGTCGCGACAGGATCGATCCTGTGGAAGGTCGGCCTGCTGATGGGGGTCGGCCAGTTCATCGGCGCCCAGATCGGTTCTGGACTGGCGATGAAAAAGGGCGCGAAGATCATCAAGCCGCTGCTGGTGCTGTCATGCCTCGTGCTGGCGACAAAACTGCTTGCGGACCCTAACCATCCTGCCCGGCTCTGGCTCGGCTGGTGATAGGAGATTACCCCTTCATTCTAAGGGGTAGACCGGCAGCAACGAAGAACACTTCGTCAACCGAGGCGGCGATCTGCTGGTGCAGGCGCCCGGCGTGATCGCGGAATTCGCGCGCCATCCGGTTCTCCGGCACGATCCCCAGGCCGACCTCGTTCGTGACGAAAATGATCCGGGCGTCGATGCTGGAGAGTTCCGCGGCAAGTTCGGCCGAGCGCGCCGGGATGTCTTCGCCTTCCATCATCAGGTTGGTAACCCAGAGCGTCAGGCAATCGACAAGGATCACACGTCCAGGCCTGCCGATCACCCGCAGCGTGTGCGTGAGTTCGACCGGCTCCTCATGGGTTATCCAGGATGGACCACGGTCGTCCTGATGACGAATGATCCGCTCGCGCATCTCGTCGTCATAGGCGCGGCCGGTCGCGATGTAATGCCGTTCGAGACCGGTCGCCTGCGCCAGGCGTTCGGAAAAACCCGACTTGCCGGAACGGGCACCACCAAGCACAAGAGCAGTTTTGCCGGATAGGATCATTGGGGAAATGTCGCGTGAAGGCCAGACGAAACCGGACGATTCGTAGATGTCTGAGGCGTCCGGTCCGTGTTCGGGTTTGTCTGGATTCGCATTACGGGGTGATGGTCGGCCATGGCCGGCGGGAAGTCAACCGGTCTCGTTGAAGAACACCGCCCGACCGGTTACCGGTGCATTTGGACGCACTATTCCTTTTACGACATCCGATGCCGGTTTGCGGCGAGGCGCTACCTGTTCTTCGGCGTATTGGATCGACAAAAGACAAGGCTTGGCGACCGGATCGCAGCCGCCCGAGGAAACACCCGCATGCTCTACGTATTCAGGAACAATAACGGCCTGCAGATCGCCTGGAACTCCGAAGTTCCAAAGGCCTTCCGGCAGTCGCGCTCATCCGACAAGGCACGCCGCATGTCGATATTCGGGTTTATCAGAACCTCGAGTTCCGGCTGAGTTCGGCCCGCTCGATCGTCACGATCCTGCCAACCGTATTTCTCACGGCAGGAAACTGCCGATCGAAGCCCATGGCTATGCCACGTCGCCAAACACGACAATGGGCGACAATCAAAATCTACAGGCAGGGGACCGTTCGAAACGGATAAAGAGGCGGCCGGTACGCACTACAACAACCCGGCGCCACTGACGGAGCTTTCGTCCGCGTCCCAATATCTAGCGCGACTTCCTTACCGGATGGTTATTGGCGAACAGGCTTGCGGCGCTAATACCAACCGGAGGCGTATTTTTTCGGTTCGCTGTATTTTCTCCGAATTTTTCCATGCCGCTAATCGGCTACGAAACGTCAAATCTCGGGCGTGACTTTGCCACCGTTTCTGATGGCGCCGAATTTGCGCAAGGACGGACAGCGCAGATAGGCGGCATTTGATCGTTTTTAGGCCTTGAACGCCCCACAAATCATGCTCTTCCAACGAGTTACGAGGGCCTCTCGGATAAGCGGCACTGACAGCTGCTGTTGATTTATTTGATTTAAGCCGTACGCTGCCTTCGCTGACAGAAAAATGCGCCCTATCTGCGGCTTTCGCCCGATAGGAAAAGACGCATGGGGACAGCGACCATATGGAGGGCGCGGCTTTGCCGCTCCCAGGCGCTTTCATCACGGATCTCGGTAGCACCGACTCCACGTATCGATTGTCAACACTAAGACTGGGAGGTCTTACGATGAAAAAACTCCTCGCTTCCACCGTCTTTGCAGCTGGTCTTTATGGATTTGCCGGGACAGCCGCTGCTGATTGTGGGTCAATCTCGATTGCCGAAATGAACTGGGCCTCGGCCGGCGTTGCCGCGAATGTCGACAAGATCATCCTCGAAGAAGGGTATGGCTGTACCGTCGAACTGGTCACCGGCGACACGATGCCGACCTTTACCTCGATGAACGAAAAAGCCCAGCCGGACATGGCGCCGGAGTTCTGGGTCAATGCCGTGCGTACCCCGCTCGATGCAGCCGTCAAGGAAGGCCGCCTGATCGAGGCCGCCGAAATCCTTGCCGACGGCGCCGTCGAAGGCTGGTGGATCCCGAAATTCCTTGCCGATGCGCATCCGGACATCAAGACCGTGGAGGAGGCGCTCAAACATCCGGAACTCTTCCCTGCCCCGGAAGACCCGTCGAAGGCCGCCGTCACCAACTGCCCGTCGGGCTGGAACTGCCAAGTTTCGACCGCCAATCTCTACAGGGCCATCGGCGCCAAGGAGAAGGGCTTCGAGCTTGTCGACACAGGTTCAGCTGCCGGCATGGACGGTTCGATCGCCAATGCGTTTGAAAAGAAGACCGGCTGGCTGGGCTATTACTGGGCGCCAACCGCCATTCTCGGCAAATACGAAATGGTGAAGCTCTCCTTCGATGTGCCGCATGACAAGGCAAGCTGGGATGCCTGCACCGCCGTTCCCGATTGCCCCGATCCGAAGGTCAACTCCTACCCAACCTCACAGGCCTTCACCGTCGTGACCAAGCAATTCGCCGAAAAGGCGGGTGTAACGATGGACTACATCAAGGCCCGCAAGTGGACCAACGCCACGGTCAACGGAATCCTCGCCTGGCAGACCGACAATCAGGGCACCAATGCGGATGCCGCCAAGCATTTCCTGGAGACCCAGCCGGACGTCTGGACCAAGTGGGTCTCTCCGGAAGTTGCCGAAAAGGTCAAGGCATCGCTTTGATACGAATAAGAGAGGTGGCGGATCGCCGCCTCTCCATCGGATGATGTCGCAAATCCCCGCAGCATGATGTCGTTCATGGGAGCGCGGCGCGGTAAGTCGTCCGCAATGATTGCCTGCCCAAGCGAAAAGGCGATGCCGGAAAGCCATGCCGGCAAGACGCTCCGACGACACTGCACGGGCAAGATCGGAACAGGCGAAACAAGGGGAAAAGCATGGCTATCTGCGAGTTCCTGCCGCGAACCTTCTGTCGGTTCCCGGCCATCAGCGACAACACAATCCGCCAGATACGTCAGGTGATCGACGACGGTTTCCGGGGACTTGTCCGCGAGTACGGATATATAATCGACGCGCTGAAGGCACCATTGCAGTGGTTCCTGAATTATTTGGAAAGGCTGTTCACAACCTCGCCCTGGACGGTCGTTCTGATCGTGATGCTGCTGGTCGTCTATTTCGGCAGCCGCAGCATACGCATCACCGTCGGGACAGCCATCGGCATGCTGCTCATCGGCCTATTCGGCCTGTGGGAAGACACGATGACGACGCTCGCGATCGTTACCGTCTCGACGCTGATCGCGATCATCATCGGCCTGCCGATCGGCATTCTGATGGCCCGCTCGGAACGCGTGCAGGGGGTGATCAATCCCATCCTCGATGTGATGCAGACGATGCCGAGCTTCGTTTATCTCATACCGGTCGTGGTGATTTTCGGGATCGGCAAGGTGCCGGGCCTGATCGCGGTGGTCATCTATGCGGTTCCGCCGATGATCCGCCTCACCAATCTCGGCATCAGGCTGGTCGACAAGGAAGTGCTTGAGGCGGCGGATGCGTTCGGGTCATCCCGCGGGCAGAAACTGTGGAACGTGCAGATGCCGCTCGCCCTGCCGACGATCATGGCCGGCATCAACCAGACGATCATGATGTCGCTCGCTATGGTGGTCGTCGCCTCGATGGTCGGCGTCGGCGGGCTGGGCCGCAACACGCTGCAGGCGATCAATAACCAGTTCTTCACCTTCGGCTTTCTCAACGGCTTTGCACTTGTCGCGATCGCCATCATCTTCGATCGGACCAGCCAGGCCTTCGGCAAGCGTCTTCAGCGTCATACGGAGGTGGTGCATGGCTAGTCACGGTATCGAGATCAAGGGCCTCTACAAGATCTTCGGCCCCAATGCCCGACAGCATGTGGAAGCGGTCAGGAACGGACTTTCCAAGGCCGAACTCAACGAGCGCTACGGGCATGTGCTGGGTCTGAAGGATATCAACATCTCCATGCCGGCCGGTGGCATCACCGTCGTCATGGGGCTTTCCGGCTCCGGCAAATCAACATTGATCCGCCATATCAACCGTCTGATCGAGCCGACTTATGGCGAGGTGGTTTATAACGGGGTCAATGTCTGTGGCATGAACGAGCGCGCCCTGCGCGAATTCCGCCGCCACAAGACGGCGATGGTGTTCCAGAAATTCGCGCTCCTGCCGCATCGCACCGTAATCGAAAACACCGTCTACGGTCTCGATATTCAGGGCGTTTCCCGCTCGGAAAGCTTGAAGAAGGGGCAACATTGGATAGACCGCGTGGGCCTGTCCGGGTTCGAAAACCACTATCCCAACCAGCTTTCGGGCGGCATGCAGCAGCGCGTCGGCCTCGCACGGGCTCTCACCAATGATGCCGACATCCTGCTGATGGACGAGGCCTATTCGGCGCTCGACCCGTTGATCCGCGTCGACATGCAGAGCGTGCTGCTCGACCTGCAGGCGGAACTCAGGAAAACGGTGGTGTTCATCACCCATGATCTCGACGAGGCACTCAGGCTTGGCGACAAGATCGCCATCCTGCGTGACGGCCAGGTCGTACAACAGGGAACCGGCCAGGAAATCGTCCTGTCACCGGCCGATGACTACATCACCGCCTTCGTCAAGGAAGTGAACCGCGGCCGGGTGATCCAGGCGAAGACGGTGATGAAGCCGTTCGACGGGCTGGCGGACGGATTGCGTATAGAAGCGACCACCACGCTCGAAGCTGCCGCCAAGGCGATGACAGAGAGCGGACAGGCAAAAGCGACGATTGTCGATGAGGCGGGAACGCCGATCGGTACGCTCGATCTGCAAACGATGATCGCAGCCATGGTAACTCCCGCCGGTTCGGAAACATCACAGATGGCGGCCGAGTGAAGGCGGAAACAGAGGCGCCGGCGTCGCAGCCGGCGCATGTCCTGTCGGTTGAAAGCATATAAAGGGAGCTTTATATCTGACTTTCAGTTTTCAGGAGGATGCCATGTCGACGACCAATGCTTTGACTGCTCTCATCGCTGAGAAAGGCGTTCTTCTGGCCGACGGTGCCACCGGAACCAACCTGTTTGCCGCGGGCCTGGAAGCGGGCGAAGCACCGGAACTGTGGAACGAGGCGCATCCCGATCGGATCACCAGGCTGCACCAGGATTTCGTCGATGCGGGTGCGGATATCATCCTGACGAATACGTTTGGCGGCACGCGCCACCGGCTGAAGCTGCATCACGCGCAGGACCGGGTGTTTGCGCTCAACAAGCTAGCGGCAGAGATCGCCCGTGCAGTCGCGGACGGTGCGGGGCGCAAGGTGATCGTTGCCGGTTCGGTGGGGCCTACCGGCGAGCTGCTGATCCCGCTCGGAGCCTTGTCCTATGAAGATGCCGTTCAAGCCTTTGTCGAGCAGATGGAAGGGTTGAAGGCTGGCGGCGTCGATATCGCCTGGATCGAGACCATGTCGGCGACCGACGAGATCCGTGCTGCCGCAGAAGCTGCCGTAAAGGTCGGCCTGCCCTATACCTATACCGGGTCGTTCGACACGGCCGGCAAGACGATGATGGGACTGAACCCCAAAGATATTCATGCCGTCGCCGCCGATATCGGCAGCGGGCCGGAAGCTGTCGGAGCCAATTGCGGCGTCGGAGCCTCCGATATTCTCTCCTCGCTTCTCGACATGACGGAGGCTGCACCGGACGCGATCACCATCGTGAAGGGCAATTGCGGCATTCCGGAATTTCGCGGATCGGAGATCTATTACTCGGGTACACCGCCGCTGATGGCGGAATATGCGCGGCTTGCCCGCGACGCTGGCGCCAAGATCATCGGCGGTTGCTGCGGCACATCCTGTGAGCATCTTGCGGCGATGCGTGCAGCGCTTGACGATTATACACCGCGCCCTCGCCCGACAATCGAGGAAATCATCGACAAGATCGGCCCGCTCCGCAATAAGACGGCGAGTGAATCCGGTGGCGATTCCGGCCGGGAGCGCCGTCGTCGCCGGAGCTGAGGGCAACGGGGACTTGAGCATGACCAGTGTATCGCCAATCGGAAGTCGCGAGACCATCGCCGAAGGGCTCAGCAATCTTTCGGAAGACAAGCAGAGCTGGCTGAAGCTGCTGATGGGAAACCCGGCGCAGGACGACCTGATGCTGGCCGGTCTGCATCTCCATCTCGACCACGCCTCAGAGGAACGTTTCCTCAATACGCTGAAGCTGGAAAAATGTGGCGAATGGATCGGCAATGCAGCGCCGGACCAGCTGCAGATCCGCCTGGCGGAGGCGGCAAAATCAAGCCAGCATCCTGCGTATCAGGCCTTCAAACAGGGACTGACCCGCTCCGGCGGTCTGGAGCGGGCCTATCCGAAGGCGCCGGTCTGAGAGGAGCGCGTGGCGATCTTTCAGTTTCGCTTGCCGCGCTTCAGGTGCTTGTTTTTGCGCGTATCTTCATCCCGAAACCGGCGGCCAATTTAGGGAGAGATGTTTTAGCGATTCAGCGTATCGGCGAGCCGGATCAAATCCAGGAAACCGGCTCGATAACCGAACGGGTCTTCGCCGCGGGATTTAACGGCGACGTCGAGGATCGAGCCGTAGGAATAGGCGTCAAGCGCCTGCATGCCCCGCAGTTTCTGGCCGAAGGCGGCAACGGCCGTTGCAAAGCGGACATCCTGCGGCGCTGCATTGAAATCACCGACGGCATTGGCGCTAGTCACCGGCGTGGTGATCAGCTTGCTCATGTCGCCATCCGGTTGCTTGTAGCGGATCTTGATGAAGGCGAGTTCATCGGAAGCCGGTACGCTTGAAGCTTCGGGAGACGGCTTGCCGTAACGCAGCGGATCGTTGAGCACAGCCTCGCTTCCCTTCGGCGTCACCTCATAGATCGCCGTCACCGTGTGGCCTGAACCGATATCACCGGCATCGACGCGGTCATTGTTGAAATCCTCCCGTCTCAAGGCGCGAGTCTCGTAACCGATCAGCCGGTATTCGGCGATGCGGTCCGGATTGAACTCGACCTGGATTTTCACGTCCTTGGCGATCGGGAAAAGCGTCGAACCCGCCTCCTCCACCAGCGCCTTCTGGGCCTCGGCCAGCGTATCGATATAGGCCGCCGTGCCATTGCCGTTCTGGGCGAGCGTCTGCATCAGGCCATCGTTGAGATTGCCCTGTCCAAAACCAAGAACGGAAAGATAGATACCGTCGCGACGGCGATCCTCGATCAGCCGCTTGAGATCGTCATCACTCGATGCGCCGATATTGAAGTCACCATCCGTCGCCAGCATGACGCGATTGACGCCATCCTTGATGAAGGCCCGGCGTGCGAGATCATAGGCCGCTTCGATGCCCTGCGCACCAGCGGTCGAGCCGCCCGGCTGCAGCTTATCGATGGCATTCAGGATTTTTTCGCGCTCACGGGCGGACGTGGGTTCCAGCACAGTGCCGGCGGAACCGGCATAGGTGACGATCGAGACCTTGTCCTCCGCCCTCAGCTTGCCGATCAGAAGGCGGAAGGCGCTTTTCAGCAGAGGCAGCTTGTCCGGTTCATTCATCGAACCGGAAACATCGATCAGGAACACAAGATTGGCAGGCGGCGCCACGGATCGAGCAAGGTCATAGCCCTTGATTGCCACGTTCATCAGCTGCGTACCGGCATTCCACGGCGTCGGTGTGACGGTGACGGTGGTGCGGAACGGCGTGTCTGCCGATTGCGGACGTGGCCAGTCATAGGGGAAATAGTTGACCATTTCCTCGACGCGAACGCTTTCGGGATCGGGAAGCCGCCCCTGCATCAGCGCCCGGCGGACGACCGAATAGGAGGCCGTGTCGACATCGACGGAAAAGGTCGAGACCGGATCGGCGGCGACGCTTTTGACCGGGCTTGGGTCGGCATTGGCGAAACGGGCACGGCCCTGCTCGGGCAGCGGTGCAAGCGTGTCAAACGTCGCGGCATTGCCATAACGCGCATCCGACTGCGGTGCGGCGCCGGAAGCCATGGGGGCGGCAGGCGAAGGCGACACGGGCTCGACCAACGGTGCTGTCGATGGCTTGACCGGCTGCTGCAGCGATCGTTTTGCAGCTCCGCCGGATGCCTCTTGCCTGTTCAGCAATTCCGCAGTCTCACCCGCGTCGAAATTGCTCAGATGGTCGACCGGCGGGGCCGCCTCCTGCCTTTCTGCCTTTTGCTCGGGCATTGCGGCTGGCGGCTGGGCGGAGATGCCGGTGGAAACCGGCAGGTTGCCGCGCGTCAGTTCAAAGGTGAGATAGGCGGCCGAAGGGACAAGCAGAAGCGTGGCCAGCGCCGAGCCTGCAAGGTAGTGATTCCGGGTAATCATGTTGTTGCTCCAGATCCGGTTGAGGATGGAGCTTTGACGATGCCACCAGCTTGTTCCTTGGGTCTGGCTTGCATTTTTTTCGTCCGCATCGAAAGCCTGCATGGCAGCGGAAAGCGCACGGGCGCGCGCAGCCTGCGAAGGGGTGGGAGCCGGCGGGTTGTTCCGCAATCTGTCGAATTCGTCGGTCATGGTCAGACTGCCTCCTTCCTCAGAAGGTCCTTCAATCGTTTGCGTGCCTCGTGCAGATGCCAGGAGACGGTCTTTTCGGAACAGCCGAGCACATCGGCTGCCGCCGCGTGGCTCAGCCCTTCGGCATAAACGAGCAGGACGGCGTCACGCTGCTTTTCCGGCAGGCTACGAACCGCCGTCCAGAGAGTGTCATCGCCGCCATCATCGCATTCAGACGACGCGGCATAAAGCGGATCGGTCGCCAGTCGCTTTTCGTCGCGGCTGCGGCGGGCGGTCTGGCGCTGGTGATCCCGCACGGCGTTCAGGGTCAGCGTGTAGAGCCATGTGCGGAACGAGGAATTTCCCCGGAAGCCGCGAACCGCCCGTGCCAGACGGATGCAGACCTCCTGGGCGATATCTTCGGCATCGCTTGCGACACCGGACCACCGCCAGGCGACCGCATGGATGAAATCATAATGCGCCTCGATCAGCGCCGAGAAGGCATCCCGGTCACCTGCGCAGGCTTTCTGGAGGATCTCGGCGTCCAAGCTCGTCCCATCCGTTTCCCTGTCATTTCGAGCTTAGACGCTGGCCGCGAGAAAATCCTTGGGTGGTTGGCGAAAAAATCTGCGATCCGGCTTACCTCGCATAAAACAAGGGCCGGCCCCATCGCGTGGAACCGGCCTCTGCTACGGCATTTGCAGCCATCCTAATCCGTCAGCCCTATCAGGCTGCAACAGCCTCGCGCACATCGTCGAACAGGAAGTGCGCGACGAGATATTTCGTCGTGTATTTGGCGCCACTGTCTGAGACGGCATCATCAGATCCGCCATCGGCCGGGTGCCAGGCGTGATAATGCGGATTGTTGGCAATGAGTGTGATCGCCTTGCCGGCAAAGCGGCCGTCGAGCCGGTAACGGGCCTCGGCAAGTGGCCAGATCCGTTCGAAATCCTGCTGCGGCAGGCGGACCCGCAAGGCGGGGCGGTGGATCGCATCGATCTCCTCGCCATCAGCATTTACCGTAGCCGGAGCCTCCAGCATGACTTCCTCGGCACCCTCCAGAACGTAGTCGAACTCATCGGGCCACATGCGTTTCATACAGTCACTCCTCCCAGGTGGTTTCATATGTCAGGCAATATGAATGTAGCGCGACTATTTTCAGACGCAATGTCTCCGCGAGCCGATGGCGATTTTGACGCGGCTCAGCGCAACGCCTGCATATGGAATTCGAGCTGCTCGGGGGAATAGCGATGTTCCGGGCCGACCGGACAGGCACTGCGCGCGAGACAGCCGGAAATCATGCAGCCGCCCTGCCCCGACGGCGTTGCGAGATGGCTGCGACAGGCCGAAACTGCGAAATCCGCAGGATCTCTGCCGATTGCGGAGACGGGGCAAGTGGTCAAGCATGGTTTCGCCTTGCACGCGTCGCAGATATGTCTCCCAACCGTGACCATCTTTCCGCCGTGGAACTTTCCGACCACAGCGGGAAAACCGATCGCACCGCGATAGCCGTGCCAGAGGCCATATTCCGAGTGGATGAGAATGCCGAGCGGGGACGGTTTCAGCCCCTCGGCGCGCATCGCCCATTGCTGGAACGGCTGCCAGGGCGGATCGGAGGGGAAATAGGCGGTGCCTCCGAGTGTTGTCGCCAGCGGGCGAATGATCGCTTTCGACCATGTGTCGAGCGGATCGGGGCCGTTATATTGTGTCCTCCAACGGGAAAAGGCCGGCCAGATCGAGCCGCCGACGTTGCCGAGCAGGACGAGTGAGGCGGCAGGGTTTTCATCGGCCAAGAGAGGCCCCTCGCCCGAGGCAAAATCCACCGTGCCGCGGATCAGGATGCCACTCGGCTCAAGGGCGGCTTCGATCTCGCGACGGATGGACGAAGGGCCGCTCATCGTTTCAGCGCGGCCCCTTATATTGGTAATGCGGCCGCCAGACGCTCCCCTGGATGAAATCGGCGACCTGTCCTGCGCCGCCTTGCTCCCTGGCGGCCTCGGGCTCTCTTCAGGTGAAGGCGTCGGGCATCGAATCCTTTCGGTCCCTGATGAAGGCAAGGAGTGCCTCGTCGATCGCCGGATCGAGTGGCGGGGCTTCGTAATGGTCGAGCCAGGAACGGCAAAGCGCGTTGGCGCGGTCTTCGATGCGCTTCGAGCCCTCGATTTCCCACTGCTCGAAGGAATTGTTATCGGCGAGCGGGGAGCGATAGAAGGCCGTCTGGAAATGCGCCTGGGTATGGGAGCAGCCGAGATAATGGCTACCGGGTCCGACTTCGCGGATCGCATCGAGCGCCTGGCCTTCGGCGGACAGATCGACGCCTTCCGCCATTCTCTGCATCATGCCGAGCTGGTCCTGGTCGATCATGAACTTCTCATAGGACGAGACGAGGCCGCCTTCGAGCCAGCCGGCGGCATGGAGAACGAAGTTGGTGCCGGCAAGCAGCGTCATGTTGAGCGTATTGGCCGATTCGTGGGCTGCCTGGGCATCCGGCACCTTGGAGGCGCAAAGCGAGCCGCCGGTTCTGAACGGCAGGCCGAGGCGGCGGGCAAGCTGGGCGGCGCCGTA
>DLSX01000118.1 GCA_002500765.1 Neorhizobium sp. UBA7851 | reverse complement strand
TCGTCGAGCCGCGCGCGCCATACGGCCTCCACCCGGTTTCCCGGCTGCAGAACCGGCTGCATCGAACGCGAACGGCCGGACCGGACCAGCCCCAAATGGCGGCCGCGCTCGCGCGTCATCAGCTCGGCAATGACGCTGTTTTCGCCATGCCGCTTGACGCCGATGATGATCGCTTCGTCCTGCCACTGCATCGATACTTGAAGACCTTTGTGAACCGATTCAGTTCTACCGCATAAGTCGTTCAGATTGAATCGGTTTCGAGATTTGCAACGCTCACAGCGAAACTGCGATCAGGTGTCATCTCGCTTGGAACAAATTGACCGTCAGCGGAATTCTCCCGCCAACAAATATCACAGTCAGGGAGTTCCCATGAGACATATCGTTTTGGCTGCTGCCGCGGCATCCGCTGCCCTGGCAGGTTTCATGCAGGCGCCACCGGCGGCGGCCCAATCGCCACAGCTGGAACAGGCCTGCGTGGCGGTGGCAAAGAATTTTCTGCTGGTGCCATCGATCAAGACCGGGATTGTGCAGTCCTTTCCCGAACTCGACCCGCCCGGCGCGCGGCTGACCTACTCGACCCGCGAAGATGCCAAGCCGACGGATTACACGAACGAAATCGACTGCGAATTCGACAAGGCGACACCGCCGTTCGGGCTGGTACGTTTCTGCATTTCCAAGACCTGCTACAGCCCCGGCGAGCAGGAACCTGAAAACCGCCGCCGCTTCGAGGAAGTCAAGGCGCTGATGGCGCGGCAGAAATGATTTCGAGCCGGCGGCGGATGGATCATCCGTCGCCGGTTCCCAAGCGGATGAAGATCAGTTGTCGGCGCGGCGACCGAGCGCTCCCAAAGCCGATGTCAGATAACGTTCGGCTAGGGCGTGGCGGCGGCGCTTGGCAAGCTTCAGCGCTTCCAGGCAATGGGATGCCAATGGGTCCGCTTCCTGAGCCTTCACGCCGTTTTCCTCGGCGGTGACCAGACCCGTATAGATCGACGGCATTCCGTCGCCATTGCGCAGGCAACGGCCCTGACCGGTCACGACGATGCTTTTGCCGGTCGGATGGGTGATACTGTAAGTCTGGTAACACGGTTTTCCGGAAACGATCGTCTCGTGCAAGGCCTTGGCCACTCTCGGCATGTCGTCCTCCGCAACATGCTTGATGACCTGTTCGATCGGAGCTCCGATCTCCAACTCATGTGGCGCAATACCATAGATATAAGCGAAAACGCTGTCAGCGAAGACCTTGTTTTCGTTCAGATCCCAGCTGAAGAACCCAACAGCGTCCTTCAGATCCACGCCCTTGTCTCGTCCCTTATAAGTGCTGGTGGCCATGCGGCTTGCAATCCCTGTGGCGCTTTTTCATCCTACCTTCCGCCAGTCTGAATCAGACTGGCGGCAAAGCAGATCAAAATTCCACAGTTGCGCCATGTCAAGCTCACGGCGCAGAGTTGTGCGTATATCTACAATATATCACGTTTCCTGTGGACTTGTTCCCACGCAGATTGGGCGTCGCTCAAGGAAATCAAGGGCACGGCAAACGAGAAAGCCCCTGGGCTGATCAACCCTTAGGGAATTCCAGCCCCATTTCGCGGAAGCGTTCCGGGTCATTGCCCCAATTCTCGCGAACCTTGACGAACAGGAACAGATGCACGGGCTGTTCGAGGATTTCCGACAGTTCCTTGCGGGACGCACTCGAGATCGCCTTGATCGCCTCACCACCCTTGCCGAGGGCGATCTTTTTCTGGCTTTCACGCTCGACGTAGATCACCTGTTCGATACGAACCGAGCCGTCCTTGCGCTCTTCCCACTTTTCCGTCTCGACGTGAGAAGCGTAGGGAAGTTCCTGATGCAGGCGCAGGAAGAGCTTTTCGCGGGTGATTTCGGCCGCAAGCTGACGCATCGGCAGATCGGAGATCTGGTCCTCCGGATAATACCAGGGGCCTTCCGGCAGGGTCTTGGCAAAATAGTCCATCAGGTCGTCGCAGCCGGAGCCGGTCGTGGCCGAAATCATGAAGGTGCGCTCGAAATCGACCTTCTCGTTGGCGGCAGCTGCCAGAGCCAGGAGGTCCTCGCGCTTGACCTGGTCGATCTTGTTCAGGAGCAGGATCTTCGGCTGACGGACTTCCTTCAGGCCCTCGAGAATGGTCTCGGCGTCACCGCGAATGCCGCGCTCGCTGTCGATCAGCAACGCGATCAGGTCGGCATCCTTGGCGCCGCCCCAGGCGGTGGTGACCATGGCGCGGTCGAGCCTGCGGCGCGGCTTGAAGATACCGGGCGTATCCATGAAGACGATCTGGGCGTTATCGTGAATGGCGATACCGCGCACGATGGCGCGCGTCGTCTGAACCTTGTGGCTGACGATCGAGACCTTGGCGCCGACGAGGCGGTTGACCAGCGTCGACTTGCCGGCATTGGTGGCGCCGATCAGGGCGACGAAGCCGGAATGGGTCGGGCCTGCGGCCGCTTCATTTTCTTCGCCGGCAATGTTGTGGTCTTCGGTCATATCGGTCCAATCAATCCTGGCTCTTCGGCCAGATGCCCTCACGCTCGAGGAGCTTCGTTGCGGCAACCTGCTCGGCTGCCCGTTTCGACCGGTCCGTACCGGTTTCAGGCGCGACGCCCTTTATTTCCACCGTCACCGTGAAGCGCGGATCATGATCCGGCCCGGAGCGGTCGTCCACCCTGTAGGACGGGGTGGTATTGAACTTGGCATGCGCCCATTCCTGCAGTTCGGTCTTGGCGTCCCGCCGCGCCGCATCCGGCTTGCTGGCCCGGTCCTGCCAGTAGCGCAGGATGAAGGCGCGGGCAACTTCAAGCCCACCATCAAGATAGAGCGCGGCGATCAGGCTTTCCACCACGTCGGCGCGAACATTGAGCATGCGCTTGCCGGTCAGTTTCTTGACGTCGGCACCGGTGCGGATGAATCGGTGCAATTCCAGCTGATCGGCGACGATGGCGCAGCTTTCGGCGCTGACCAGCTGATTGAGGCGAACCGACAGCTCCCCCTCTTCCGCTGCGCGAAAGGTGGTGAACAGAAGTTCGGCGACGCACAGGCCAAGCACGCGGTCGCCCAAGAACTCCAGGCGCTCGTAATTCGCATTCTTGGCGGTGCCGGTGCTGGCATGGGTCAGCGCCCGGTCAAGCCACTGCTTGTCGGCAAAGACATGGCCTATCGCCGTTTCCAGCTGGCCCCGTTCCTCTGCCGACAAAGGTCTCATCTTCATCAGTTGACGCCCTTGAACAGACGATCCCAGCGCATGTTGGACGGCCACTTCCAGATTTCGCGGAACGAGGTATCGTTGCCGAGCGAGAAGAAGATGACGCTGGCGCGGCCCACAAGGTTCTCAGCCGGGACGAAACCGACATCGAAACGGCTGTCGAGCGAGTTGTCGCGGTTATCGCCCATGAAGAAATAATGGCCTTCCGGGACGATGAATTCAGGCGTGTTGTCGCCACGGGAATTCTGGATCTGGTCGAGCGTGTCGTAGGTCTTGCCGGTATCGAGCGTCTCGCGGAAGACGGGAACGTTGGCGCCCGGGTCGGCGCGGTAATCCGAGGTGAAGCTGCCATCCGCCTGCTTCGGCACGGCCTGGCCATTGATATAGAGAATGCCATCGCGCATCTGGACCTTGTCGCCCGGCAGGCCGATCAGACGCTTGATGTAGTCGATATCCGGCTGCTGCGGCAGGCGGAAGACGATGACGTCGCCGCGCTCCGGCTCGCTGAATTCCAGGACGCGGCCATCGAACAGGTCCGGCGAGAAGGGCAGCGAATATTTCGAATAACCGTAGGCGAACTTGTTGACGAAGATGTAGTCGCCGACGAGCAAAGTCGGCATCATCGAACCGGACGGAATGGTGAAGGGCTGGAACAGAACCGTGCGGATGACCATGGCAAGCAGCAGGGCCTGGATTATGACCTTGATGTTCTCCCAAAGGGCATTCGGTTGCTTCGTCTCGGCTTTATCGGACACGTCAAAAATCTTTCTATCTCGGGGCGAGTGGCTGAACTGTCTAAACGCTTAGCCAAGCCTCGGCAATGGTGGTGAGATTACTAAACCTTAATGGATCGCACGCGACGATCTTTTCGGCTTGGACATCAGGTGGATACCGGGCGCGCCTCGATGATGACGAAGGCCTGAGCGTAGGGATATTCGTCTGTGATGGTGATGTGGATAACGGCTTCGTGGCCAGCCGGTATCAGTTCCGCCAGCCGTTCGCCGGCACCGCCTGTCAGCACCATCGTTGGCTTGCCGCCCGGCAGGTTGACGACGCCCATGTCTTTCCAGAACACGCCATTGGCCAGGCCCGTGCCGAGCGCCTTTGAACAAGCTTCCTTGGCGGCAAACCGCTTGGCATAGGATTCCGCCCTGTTCTTGCGCCGCTCGGACCTGGCGCGTTCGATGTCGGTAAAACAGCGATGGGTGAAACGTTCACCGAACCGCTCGATGGATTTCTCCACGCGCCTTATGTCTATGAGGTCGCTCCCCATGCCGATAATCATCAAGCCAATCCTGTCGCCTAAATTGCCGATCCGGTTTCGGCTGACTTGAGGTGTCTTGCCCTCTCCGTCAAGCGGCTGATGCGACGATTGCGAAAACCGCGCACGGCAAGATAGGTCAAAGCGTAGAAGAAAAGCGCGCAGACGAGGCCGAGCGGCAGCGAACCGACCAGCATCGGTTCAAGGACGGGACGCCAAAGCTGCGAGATATCGAGATGGGTGAGCAGGGCGGCGAAATCGATGTGGCTCGACCCGGGCTCGCCGCCGAGAATGAACTGCCCCATCTCCCAGGTCAGCGGCCAGATGATCGGACAAGTCAGGGGATTTGCGAATGTCGTGCCTATGGCCGCCGCAATCATACTGCCGCCCAGAAGCCAGGCGAGCGGGATGGCAAACAGGACGTGAAAACCCAGAAACGGGGTCCATGCGCTCAAGACGCCGACCGCAACGCCTGCCGCCACCGCATGCGGAGAACCGCCGATCCGCATAACCTTAAGGCGATAATAGGCAAGCAAACGACGAAAACCTCTTTTCGGAACGAACATTCCGAAAAGCCTCTGACGCAGGGAAAGAGGAGTACGGCGGCGAAACGGCATCTGGTCAACCTGTCCCAATCGATCCGGACAGGGCCGGCCTCTTTGGCTATATTATCGAACGACACTATAGCGGAAGCCGATAATCGTGTCGTTTTTTGGGATAACCATCAACGACAGGCGGTCGCCAGCACGGAATTCGTGGCCTCGCTCGCAGGTGAGACGGTGTCCCCCTCACCTTCCCGAGTGCCAAAGGCAGGCAGCCAATGGCACTTCGACATGCCCGGAGAAAACGGGCTTTTAGAAACCAGACTTGCGGAACAGGCCGCGATCAATCTGGCGCATGCGGTATTCGAGATCGATACGATCGCGGGATTCGTTGAGATAGGCCATTTCCCGATCCTGGGTCGAAGGAACGCGGAATGCGCGTGCAAACTTGCGTACTGAGTCAAACATGGTCTTGTCTTTCGTTCTGGTTGCTGTGTTATCGCTAAAATACGATCTCCCGATCACTTTTACCAACGCCAGCACCGCGACACAGACTTGCTCTCAATGCATGGCAAAGACATTGATTACCGTCAAATTGACGAGTTCAACGGTGAAAACGAGCATCCGAATACAGTATTGCTCAAAAAAGAACCGCGGAAACAGACGAGCTCCCGCGGCTGGACATTTCGTCGCAGGCAAGGACGCGAGGCGCCCTCACCTTATCTCAGAGCCGGCAATCAGAATTCTTCCCAGCTGTCGTTCTTGACGGCCGCATTGCCGGAGAAGGCACTGGCCAGCTTGCGACCAAGAGCGCGGGCCGGCGAGGCAGCAGGTGCTTCGTCAACCTGAGCGGAGCGCGCCGCCGGCCTCTGTGGCTGGCTTGCCGGACGTTCCACCTGGGCGCTTTCCAGCTTGAACTGGCCCAGCAATGCGTTGAGCGAAGCGACATCGCGGGCGAGACCGTGACTTGCGGCCGTCTGTTCCTCGACCATTGCAGCGTTCTTCTGCGTGTCCTGATCCATGGTGTTGACCGCGGTGTTGATCTGCTGCAGGCCGGAAGACTGTTCCTGCGCGCTCTCGACGATCGCCGTGACATGCCGGTTGATCTCCTGGACTTCCGCCACGATCATTTCCAGCGCCTTGCCGGTCTCGCCGACAAGATGCACGCCGTTCTGAACCTGATGGTTGGACGCGGTGATCAGCGTCTTGATCTCCTTGGCGGCGTTTGCCGATCGCTGGGCCAGTTCACGCACTTCCTGGGCGACGACCGCAAAGCCCTTGCCGGCTTCACCGGCGCGTGCGGCTTCGACACCGGCATTCAATGCGAGCAGATTGGTCTGGAAGGCGATATCGTCGATCACACCGATGATGTTGCCGATTTCGCCGGAAGATTTTTCGATCGCTTCCATCGCCTTGACGGCATTGTGGACGACCTCTCCGGATTTCTCCGCTCCCTGACGCGTGCGGGCGACAAGCGTGCCCGCTTCGCTCGCGCGATTGGCGGCATCCTTGACGGTCGTGGTGATTTCCTCGAGCGCTGCCGCGGTCTCTTCGACGGAAGCAGCCTGCTGTTCGGTGCGCTTCGCCAAATCGTCGGCAGCCGAGCGGATTTCCGCCGAGCCCGCCTCAATGCTGCGGGCATTTTCCGCGACCTTTTCCAGCGCATCCTGCAATTTCGACGCAGAGGTGTTGAAATCGTTGCGGACGCCGTCGAGTGCCGAGGTGAACGGCTGCTCGATGCGGTGGGAGACGTTGCCGTTGGACAGCTGGCTCAGGGCCTCGGCGAGATTGTCGACAGCAAAGCGAACATCGGCAGCTTCGCGGGCCCTGGCTTCATCACGGTCAAGACGTTCTTTTTCAGAGAGAGCGCGGCCCTCTTCGGCTTCCTGACGGAGACGAAGGCGGTCGATGGCATTGCTGCGGAAGATCGCCACCGTCTGGGCCATCTGGCCGATTTCATCCTTGCGATCGAGACCATCGATTTCCGCCTCGTTTTCACCGGCGGCCAGTGAGGCCATCCGCTCGCTCAGGCGGGTCATCGGCGTCGTGACGCCCTTCTGGGCAATGACCAGCGCAATGACGATGGCAATCAGATTTCCGACAAGCATGCCGATGACAGCAAAAAGAATGCTGGAGCCGACCTGCGCAGAAAGCGTCTCGGACCCGTTCTTGATGAGATCGGCCATGGCGGCATTGTTGGCGCCGGATTTTGCCGACAGATCGATCGTCAACTGCTCGAGACGCTGCGACATGGCGTCAAACTGCGCCTTGTCACCCGTCGCATGCGCCGTGATCATCTCACCGCCAACCGATTTGACCGCGTCGAAGCCGACGAGAAGTTCATCGATTGCAGCCGTGCGGCTCGGCACCAAGGCCGGGATCTGCGCCAGGCGCGCACGTGCTCCGGTCATCTCATTGCTGAAACGAGCCGCAAATTCCGTGAACTTGTCCGACTGGGGATCCTGATCGACGGTTCTATTGAGCCAGTTGATCGCCGTCCACATGCCGGCGGCTCCGCGCGGACCGAAGGTCGCGGCGTTGCTCTCATTCTGGAGGAAGCTGAAATAGGTGTTGTTGGCGGCGTAGAACCGTTCGATGGTGAAGGCCAGGCCTGCCAGCGAGATAACGTTCAGGACGGCAATCGCCATCAAAAACTTGGTTTTGATCTTTAAATTCTTGAGCATCGGATACCTCCACAACGCGATCATCCAGCACATCGAGCCGAAAGCCGGGAGCTTTCGGAGGCACGATGGGCAAATCTACTGGCTGCGACGCCGATGGACGCCGAACATGGCGCCAGACGCAGCAGTGCAGGCTCCCGACGAAAGAGCCTACCAAACAGGAGCCGTCCAGCCATTTGACCTGGAGAGACGACGCACATCATGCGCGCGTGAGAGCAAGGGGGTATCTCGAATGTCCTTGAGGCGAACCGTAGAACCGCGCCTCATAATAAAATCTTACGTTGTATCAAACTTCGCAGACTTCATGACAAAATGTCGCATTTTGACTTCCGTATTTCAGCAAAACGCTGAAAAAAGAAAAGGCCGCGGGCTTTGCGCCAGCGGCCTTTCTTGCATTTCATGAGTCGAAACCTATCGCCTCCGGCGCCATTCCGCTGGAGACGATCAGGACAAGCCGGGCTTAAAACTCTTCCCAGCTGTCGGCCTTGACGGCAGCGTTGCCGGAGAAGGCGCCTGCCAGCTTGCGGCCGAGAGCACGGGCCGGTGATGCGGCGGGCGTTTCGTTTGCCTTTACCGCACGGACCGTCGACTTGTAGGTCTGCACCGACAGCTTGAACTGGGCAAGAAGTGCGTTCAGTGATGCGGCATCGCGGGCAAGACCATGGCTTGCAGCAGTCTGCTCTTCGACCATGGCCGCATTCTTCTGCGTGTCCTGGTCCATCGTGTTGACCGCGGTGTTGATCTGCTGCAGGCCGGAAGACTGTTCCTGCGCGCTCTCGACGATGGCGTTGACGTTGCGGTTGATCTCCTGGACTTCGCCGACGATCGTCTGCAGCGCCTTGCCGGTTTCACCAACCAGATGCACGCCGTTCTGGACCTGCTCGTTCGAGGCATTGATCAGCGTCTTGATTTCCTTGGCCGCATTTGCGGAACGCTGGGCAAGTTCGCGAACTTCCTGGGCGACGACGGCAAAACCCTTGCCGGCTTCACCGGCACGCGCGGCTTCGACACCGGCATTGAGCGCCAGAAGGTTGGTCTG
>DLSX01000168.1:21470-32197 GCA_002500765.1 Neorhizobium sp. UBA7851 | reverse complement strand
TGAAGGCTGCCGGCTGGCGGATCGAGCCGCCGGTATCGGTGGCCGTCGCACCGGCGCACAGATGCGCGGCAACAGCTGCGGCCGAACCACCGGACGAACCACCCGGAACGAGCTGCTGGTTGGAGCCTTCGGCCTTCCACGGGTTAACTACCGGACCATAGAAGGAGGTCTCGTTCGACGAGCCCATGGCGAATTCGTCCATGTTCAGCTTACCGAGCATGACGGCGCCATCATCCCAGAGGTTCTGGGTGACGGTCGATTCGTATTTCGGCTTGAAGCCGTCGAGAATGTGGGAGCAGGCCTGGGTGTGCACGCCTTCGGTGGCGAACAGGTCCTTGATGCCGAGCGGAATGCCTTCCAGCGCACCGACCTTACCGGAAGCGCGGCGCTCGTCGGAGGCTTTGGCCATATCCATCGCCTTTTCCGGCGTGGTGGTGATGTAGGCGTTGAACGTGCCGTTGAAGGCATCGATCGCGTCGACATAGGCCTTGGTCAACTCGACCGAGGTGATTTCCTTGGACTTCAGCTTTTCGCGGGCTTCGGCAATGGTGAGGCTGGTGAGTTCGGTCATGGGCTCTTCAGAATGTTCGAATGCAAGGAGAGGATCGGAAGCGCTTGATGGAAGCGGCTTATTCGACGACCTTCGGCACCAGGAAGAAATTGCGATCGGTGGACGGCGCGTTGGCGACGATGTCCGCAGCCTTGTCGCCGTCGGTCACGGCGTCCTGACGCTTGCGCATGTCCATCGGCGTGACGGAGGTCATCGGCTCGACGCCGGTCACATCCACTTCGGAAAGCTGCTCGACGAAATTGATGATGCCGTTCAGCTCACCCACCATGCGATTGGCGTCGTCTTCAGTGACGGCAATGCGGGCAAGGCGCGCTACGCGCTTGACGGTGGCGAGATCGACGGACATGGCTCAACTCCGGGCAATAAAAATCTACTTCGCTATAATGGCCATGTGTTGTGATCGCAACAACAAGCGCAACGGGAATAGCAACAATGCGCAACGATTTGGCCGCAGTTGGCGCGCCGAACCCGCGACGCGCCAAACAGGCTCAAATAATTAGTAGCTCAGTGCCGTTCCCGGCATCGGCGTCTCGACGCGGGTGCGGCTGCCTTCCATACCCTTGACGAATTTTTCCGGCGTCTGGTCGATGATCGGGAACGTGCCGTAATGGCAGGGAATGGCATGCTTGAAATCGAAGAAGCGCTGGCAGGCGAGAGCCGCCACCGCGCCGCCCATGGTGAAGCGATCACCGACCGGCACGATGCCGAGGTCCGGCTGATGCAGCTCGTTGATCAGGCCCATATCGGTAAAGATGTCGGTATCGCCCATATGGAGCACCGAAAGCTCATCTTCGAAATGCAGCATAAGGCCGTTGGCCGAACCGAGCGAATGGGCAACGCCCATTTCATCGACCTGACCGGAGGAATGAAGCGCCTGGGTGAAGGTGGCGGTAAAACCGTCGAATGCGACCGTGCCGCCCGTATTGCCCATTTCGATCTTTTCCACACCCTTGGTGCCGAGCCAGGAGCCGAGATCGGCATTGGCGAGAACGATTGCCCCCTTTTCCTTGGCGATCGCAACCGTGTCGCCGACATGATCGGCATGGCCGTGGGTGAGCAGGACATGCGTCACGCCTTCGGTGACGTCCTTGAGGTTGAGGCCGGCATCGGCAAATGGCTGATTATAGCTGAGGAAGGGATCGATCAGGATTTTTGCCTTGGCGGTCTCGATACGGAACGCGGCATGGCCGAGCCAGGTGATTTTCATGGGAGAACGTCCTCCAATACAGTCAAATGAGGGGGGAACAGGACCAAATCGAAATTTGATAGAAGGGAGAGGTCGGAACGGATGTTTCGACACGACGAAAGGAGGTGAGACGATTGAAAATCCGGGTTACGGTGACTGTGAAGTTCTTGGGTTGCAGCCTTAGCTTCATATTCCGCCGATAACAGCACGGGGGTCGGGCGAAAGCCCGGCTCCCACCGGAAAGAAGGTCGTCTCACCTCCTCTCCAGATAATAGCACGGCGCAAGCCGATTTCAAACTTTGCGATGGTCAATTTGGACGGCGGTCATGACAGCCCGGTATCCCGCGCTGTTGCAAGCAATGGGAGCGTGAGCTAAGCGACGCCAGGCCGTTGCCACCTTTTACAAGGAATATCGGCAGCGGAACGATTTTCATAACGTTCAAGGAAAAACCATGGCCGGTAATGACGACGAATATATCTATGACGAGGCGACAGGCGAATGGCTGCCGGCTTCAGAAGCAGCCGCAAAGGCGGCAGCGGCTTCGGCAGTCCATGACAGCGCCGGCAATGTGCTTGCCGATGGCGACGCCGTCACACTGATCAAGGATCTGAAGGTCAAGGGCGCCGGCCAGACGTTGAAACAGGGCACGGTCATCCGCTCGATCCGGCTGACGGATAATCCGGAAGAGATCGACTGCCGTCATGATACGATCAAGGGACTGGTGCTGCGCACCGAGTTCGTGCGCAAGAAGAACTGATTTCGAGGCAGGGCAGATATGGCAACATTGACGATCGAGGAACTGGCCGAGGCGCTTCAGCCGAACCAGGCAATTGCCGGGCTGGATCTCGGCACGAAAACGATCGGGCTTGCCATGTCTGATCTCGGCCGGCGGTTTTCTTCACCCCGGCCAGTAATCAAACGGGTGAAGTTTACCCAGGATGCGGAAGTGCTTCTGGCTTTCGCGGAAAAAGAGAAGGTCGCGGCCTTCATCATCGGCCTGCCGATCAACATGGATGGGTCGGCCGGCCCGCGCGTTCAGGCAACCCGCGCCTTCGTCCGCTCCATGTCCGACAAGACCGCCCTGCCCTTCATCTTCTGGGACGAGCGGCTCTCGACAGTCGCCGCCGAGCGGGCACTCCTGGAAATGGACGTCTCACGGGCCAAACGCGCCGAACGCATCGATTCGGCTGCGGCAAGCTTCATCCTTCAAGGCGCGCTGGACAGGCTCTCGTCGCTACGCACTTCAACGGCGCCTTCCTTCGAAGACTGACGCCTGCGCCACCAGGCGGCAATCGCCTTGCGCTTCCTGAAAGCGATGATGGCAAAGACGATCAGACTGTCGACGGCAATGGCTCTGGCAACCAGCGGCGGAATGGTTTCCGGCGGAAGGCCGAGGATGTTTCCATAGACTTCGAACACGAGGTCATGGGTCTGGCGCGTCAGCATGAAAAAGCCGAAGCTCATGTCGTAATAGGACAGCCCGTACCAGCTCGACAGCAGAGCGACAGGACCTGCCCAGAGTATCAAGAACCACTTCATGCGGCCTTACCTTCAAGCTCCGCCGGATCCATATCCGCCAAGACGATCCATCTCGACAGCGCCATAGAACTCAGAACAACGGCGGGAACCGCAATGTTCAACGCAAGTCCCGCAAACGCCCCCGTCAGGACGATCAGCAAGGCATGCTGTCTGATGAATGGTATCACACCCGGCATTTGTCTTACTAAACCTGGTTAACAATATGTTAACCAGCCTAAAGACACACCAGTACAGCGCAACGGAAACCCGTCGTTATGGTTAATTTCAGTGGTTGGGTTGTGGAGAAAATGCTCCGGATCAGCCGTATATGGCCCGAACAAGGCGGCGCACGGAAGCAGCCACCTTATCCCAGTCCTTTTCCGTTTTCAGCGGAACGCCTGCGAACTGTCCGCTGACGGAAGCGGAAATCACCAGATGCTGGATGGATGCAAAGAGCAGTGCATTGGTTGTCGCGGTATCGACACCCTTCGGGGGCTTGAGGTTGCCCTGCATCCGATCCAGCCATTTTCCGAGCGCCTTCATGCGCGATTCGGAAAGGCGACGAACCTGCGGCGTATCCTGCGAAACCTCCCAGGCAACGATCTTGCAGACCAGCGGATCGTCTCGGAGTGCTTCCATGAAATACATGGAGAGCTTTTCCATCAGGTCACCATAGGTGAGGATGAACATGCCGCCGGTATCCTGCGGGATCTTGTCGCTCACCCAGCTGCCGAGTTCCTCGCCTATCGCATCGATCAGGCCATCAAGGCCGCCGTAATAACGATAGATCAGCTGCTTGTCGCAGCCAGCGCGACGCGCCACCGCATTGATCCCGAATCCCTGAAAGCCGTGTTCGGACAGGAGACCGCGAGCCGCCAGAAAAATCGCACGCTCGGTATTGGCGCGATTGCGCGGCCGCAATGGCTGGTTCTGTTGCGCGGTCATCTGAGGGATCTGCAGCATCTTCGGCCTATTCTTCAAGAAACTCCAGCATAGGCGATAATCCGCCGGCTGCCGACCAGCAAGCGCCCAGCAGGCGCATTGCGACATGATGCACAGAATTGCGGGCATTGCGTTGCCGCCATTTACATGCAGAGTGCCCCATGGGAGGGATATACAGACAATAAGATAAGTGCGCCCCTGGCCCATGCTGACCATATTCGAAAGCATCCTTCCCGTTTTCCTGCTCGTTCTTCTCGGCATCGGTCTCAAGCGGACCACCGTCATCAACGGCAATTTCTGGGAAGGGATGGAACAATGCAGCTATTATGTGCTGTTCCCCGCCCTCCTCTTCCAGACCATGGCGAAAGCCGATTTTTCAGATGCAAGCAGCATTCATGTCAGCCTGATCGCCATTCTTGCCTTCAGCACAATGTCTATCGTCGTGCTGGCCTCGTGGCCCGTTCTCAAACGTGGCAAGATGACGCCCTCCACCTTTACCTCGCTCTACCAGACGTCGACGCGCTGGAACGGGTTCATGGCGCTTGCGATCGCCGCCAAGACCCATGATGCGCACGGGCTTGTCGTGGTCGGCATGGTGATGGCCGCCGTCATCGTGCCGGTCAATGCCGGCAGTATCGCAGTGCTTGCAGTCTTCTCCGGGCAGAAGCGCGACTACCGCGCCATCGCGATCAAGATCATCAGCAATCCGATGATCATCGCGACCTTTCTCGGCATAGGCATCAACTTGATCGGCCTGCCGCTTTATCGTCCGCTGATGGCAACCGTCGAGATGCTGTCACAGGCCTCGCTCAGCCTCGGCCTTATTACGGTCGGCGCAGGCCTCAAGGTGGCGGATGCGCTGAAGCCGAGCTTCGGCGTCCTGTCCTCGGTCGTCATGAAGCTGATCGTTTTTCCGATTCTTGCCATTGCGGTCGGCCTGGCCGTCGGCCTTACGGGCACCAATCTGGCGCTCCTGGCGCTCAGCGCCGCCGTGCCGACAGCAATGAACGGTTATGTTCTTGCCAAGCAGATGGGTGGCGACGCGGACTTCTACGCCGCCGCTGCAACCGTGCAGACGGCGCTCGCCTTCTTTACCATTCCGGTCGCGATGTTCGTGGCGAACTACGCAGCCGGCGGATAAAGAAGGTCGACGATATAGCTGGCGTCGAAACGCGCATCGAGCATGCCGTAAGTCGAGCGCCAGCCACCGGCCAGACGCGTTTCGAGATAGGCATCTGCAATCTTTCCGGCGCCGAGGCGTGCCAGTTCCGCCGCACCGGCTGCCAGTGCCAGTTGCTCGACGAGCAGGCGGGCAGCGCCCTCATCCCGTTCGCAGAGCGCCATTGCGGCTCTCAGAACCTCGATGGTCTTGCGGCCCGATGCGCCGAGATCCCGTTCGAAGCCGGACAACACGAGCTCGAACAGATCGCGACCGCGCGACAGGACCCGCAGAACGTCGAGCGCCATGACATTGCCCGAACCTTCCCAGATCGCATTGACCGGCGCTTCCCGGTAATGACGCGCGATCGGACGTTCCTCGACGTAGCCGTTGCCGCCCAGGCATTCCATCGCCTCGTAGATCAGCGACGGCGCAATCTTGCAGTTGAAGTATTTGACGACCGGCGTCATGACGCGGGCGAAAGCGGCATCCGCCGGATTGCTGGCGGCGCGATCGAAGGCATCTGCGAGGCGGAAACCAAGCGCCGTGGCGGCAGCCACATCCAGCGCCATATCGGCCAAAACGCGCGTCATCAATGGCTGATCGACGAGTTTTCGCCCAAAGACGTTGCGGCCGCGGGTAAAGTGAACGGCTTCTGCGAGCGAAGCGCGCATGATCCCGGCAGAGGCGACGGCACAATCAAGGCGCGTCAGCGTCACCATATCCAGAATGGTGCGAATGCCGGCACCCGGCTCGCCGAGCAGGTAACCGAATGCATCGGAGAACTCGACCTCGGCGGAGGCGTTGGAGCGATTGCCGACCTTGTCCTTCAGCCGCTGGAACTGAAGGCCATTGGCCGAACCATCCTCCAGAAGACGCGGAACAAGGAAGCAGCTGATATCATCTTTGGTCTTTGCCAGCATGACGAAGCCATCACTCATCGGCGCGGACATGAACCACTTGTGGCCGGAGAGACGATAGATGCCCTCGCCTACCCGCTCCGCCGTCGAGCGGTTGGCACGGACATCCGTGCCGCCCTGCTTTTCCGTCATGCCCATGCCGAGCGTTATCGCGCTCTTCTGCATTGCCGGGCGATTGGTCGAATCATACTTGCGCGACAGTATCTTTGGCGCCCATTCCTTCTGGACACGGGGCGAAGCCATCAGGGCTGCGACCGAGGCGCTGGTCATGGTCAGCGGGCAAAGATGCCCGCTTTCAAGCTGCGCCGTCAGATAGAACCGCGTGGCGCGTGCCTTGTGCTCGCTGCCTTTTGCTTCCGGGATATTTTCCCAGATCGAGGAGTGCAGGCCGGTCTGCATGGAACGGCGCATCAGCGCGTGCCAGGCAGGATGGAACTCCGTGACATCGAGACGCTCGCCGCGCGGACCGTGTGTCTTCAGCTTCGGCGGGTTCTCATTCGCCATGCGCGCCAGTTCCTGCGCTTCAGGCGATGTCACATAACGGCCAAGCTGATCGTATTCCTCGCGGATTACACGATTAAGCCCACCCGTCAGATCGACCAGCAAGGGATCAGAGCGATAGGCGTTGATGCCGGACCAGGGCGCAGGCTGGTTCAGTTCGGCAAATTTTTCTTCGGCGCGGGTCAACTCGTTCATGTGTCAGCTTCTAGCGGAACTTAACGGGAGTGGGAACGGCTATGCGCCCCTAAATTGGGCTTCTCAACAAATGGGGATTTAGGCCTGTCAAAACACAAGCGAATGAAGAAAGAGGAACGGTATAACGCCCCATACCGCTTGCAGCCTGCCCCCCCAAACCTTATAGACCGCCGAACGCAAGCGGAGACATGCCTTATGGTCTTCTTTCCCCATCGCCACCTCCTCGGCATCAAGGGTCTTACCGAACAGGACATCACCCATCTTCTCGACAAGGCCGACGAGGCCGTGAAGATTTCCCGGCAACGGGAGAAAAAGACGTCCACATTACGCGGCCTCACCCAGATCAACCTTTTCTTCGAAGCCTCGACGCGTACCCAGTCGTCCTTCGAACTCGCCGGCAAACGGCTTGGCGCCGACGTGATGAACATGTCGGTCGGCAATTCCTCGGTGAAGAAGGGCGAGACCCTGATCGACACCGCGATGACGCTGAACGCCATGCGCCCGGACGTATTGGTGCTGCGCCATTCGTCGGCGGGTGCCGCAGCGCTTCTCGCCCAGAAGGTCGCCTGCTCGGTGGTCAATGCCGGCGATGGCCAGCATGAACATCCGACACAGGCTCTGCTCGACGCGCTGACGATCCGCCGCGCCAAGGGCAAGCTGACGGGCATCACCGTGGCGATCTGCGGCGATGTTCTGCATTCGCGCGTCGCCCGCTCGAACATCATTCTTCTCAACGCGATGGGTGCACGCGTTCGCGTCGTTGCGCCTTCCACCCTCCTGCCATCAGGCATTCGCGACATGAGCGTCGAAGTCTATCGCTCGATGGAGGAAGGCCTCAAGGATGCCGATGTGGTGATGATGCTGCGCCTGCAGCGCGAGCGCATGGCCGGCGCCTTCGTGCCTTCGGTGCGGGAATATTTCCACTTCTACGGGCTCGATGCGGAAAAGCTGAAGGCCGCCAAGGAAGACGCGCTCGTCATGCATCCCGGCCCGATGAACCGGGGCGTCGAAATTTCTTCCGAAGTGGCGGACGGTCCGCAGAGCGTCATCGAACAGCAGGTTGAAATGGGGGTCGCGGTGCGCATGGCCGTGATGGAAACGCTTCTCACCTCCAACCAGGGAGAACGCGCATGAAGTCCACCGTTCTCAAGGATGTCCGCATCCTCGATCCTTCGCGCAATCTCGACGAGATCGGCACGATCATCATCGGTGAAGACGGGCGCATCCTTGCGTCCGGCAAGGATGCCCTGAACCAGGGCGTACCGCACGGCGCGAGCGTCCGCGACTGCCAGGGTCTGGTCGCGACACCCGGCCTCGTCGATGCCCGCGTCTATGTCGGGGAACCGGGCGCCGAACACACCGAGACGATCGAATCGGCCAGCCGTGCGGCGGCAGCCGGCGGCGTGACCTCCTTCATCATGATGCCGGACACAGATCCGGTGATCGACGACATCGCGCTGGTCGAATTCGTCCACAAGACCGCCCGCGACAAGGCCCTCGTCAACATCCATGCTGCCGCGGCCCTGACCAGGGGGCTTGAAGGCAAGGAGATGACCGAATTCGGCCTGCTGCAGCAAGCCGGCGCCGTCGCCTTTACCAACGGCCGCCACGGTCTGTCCGATTCACTTCTTCTGCGCCGCGCGATGACTTACGCGCGCGAGTTCGACGCGGTCATCTCGCTTGAACTGCGCGAAAAATATCTCGGCAATGGTGTGATGAACGAAGGGCTGTTCGCCAGCTGGCTCGGCCTGTCCGGAGTTCCGAAGGAAGCGGAAATCATTCCGCTGGAACGTGATCTGAGGATTGCTACCCTCACCAAGGCCAAATACCACGCAGCCAAGATCTCGGTGCCGGAATCGGTCGAGGCGATGAAGGTTGCCCGCTCACGCGGCGCCAATGTCACTTCAGGCATTTCGATCAACCATCTTTCGCTGAATGAAAACGACATCGGCGAATACCGCACCTTCTTCAAGCTCTCGCCTCCGCTGAGAACCGAGGACGATCGCGTCTCGATGGCCGATGCACTGGCCGCAGGCGATATCGACATCATCGTCTCGTCGCATGATCCGCAGGACGTCGACACCAAGCGTCTTCCGTTCGCCGATGCCGCCGATGGCGCGATCGGGCTCGAGACCATGCTGTCGGCAGCACTTCGTCTGCATCATGACGGTCGCGTGCCGCTGATGCGGCTGATCGACGCCATGTCGACGCGGCCGGCTCAGATCTTCGGTCTCGACGCCGGCACGCTGAAAGTGGGCGCCAAGGCCGACATCACGCTGATCGATCTCGACCATCCCTGGATCGTTTCCAAGGAAGCGATCATCTCGCGGTCGAAGAACACGCCGTTCGACGAAGCCCGTTTCTCCGGTCGCGCCGTTGCCACCTATGTGGCCGGCAAATGCGTGCACGCAACCGATGGGGGCCGGGCGTGAGCGAACTTTTCAACTGGCAGATCACCCTGCCGATTGCAGCCGGCGCTCTGATCCTGGGCTATCTGCTTGGCTCGATCCCGTTCGGCCTGCTTCTCACCCGCGCGGCGGGTCTCGGCGATATCCGCTCGATCGGTTCGGGCAATATCGGCGCAACCAATGTGCTGCGCACCGGCAACAAGAAACTTGCCGCCGCAACGCTTTTGCTCGATGCGCTGAAGGCGACGGTCGCGGCACTCATCGGCTGGCATTTCTTCGGTTTCGAAGCCGGGCTGCTGGCGGGCTTTGCAGCCTTCATCGGCCATCTTTATCCGGTCTGGCTCGGTTTCAAGGGCGGCAAGGGCGTTGCCACCTATATCGGCACGCTTCTCGGTGTTGCCCCGTGGATGGTGCTCGTCTTCGCCGCCGTCTGGCTGACCGTCGCGAAGCTCAGCAAATATTCGTCACTCTCAGCGCTGGTTGCAACCCTTGTCATTCCGGTTGTGCTGTGGTTCATACATGAGCCTAAGATTGCAGTCGTGATGGCAATCATGACCGTGATCTCCTGGGTGAAACACAAGACCAATATCGAGCGGTTGATCGCCGGCACCGAAAGCAAGATCGGCTCAAAGGGGTAACTCCTGCCAAGGAAACCCGAAGAGGCCATCCATGCCCGACGGCAGCGCAAGACAAACCGGAATTGCGCTGTCGGAAAAACAGAGGATCGCCTGGCTCAGGCTGATCCGCTCCGACAATGTCGGGCCAGCGACCTTCCGGCAGCTCATCAATCATTGCGGCTCGGCGGAGAATGCGCTTGCCATGCTGCCGGAGCTTTCCCGCCGCGGCGGCGCCACCCGATCACTGCGTATCGCCAGCATTCAGGATGCCGAGCGGGAGCTTGAAGCCGCCTACAGGCATGGCGCCTCCTTCGTCGGCATCGGCGAACCAAACTACCCCTCGGCACTCCGACATATAGATGGCGCCCCACCGCTCGTGGCGATTAAAGGCAGCCTGACAAGCGCCACACGTCCGTCGGTTGGCATCGTCGGATCGCGCAACGCCTCCGTCGTCGGTGCAAAATTCGCCGCCATGATCGCCCGGCGCTGCGGGCAGAACGGCTATGTCATCACTTCGGGGCTTGCCCGCGGGATCGACACGGCTGCCCATCGGGCCAGTGTCGAGACCGGCACGATCGCGGTTCTCGCCGGCGGGCTGGACAAGCCCTACCCGCCCGAAAACCTCGCGCTGCTGGATGAGATCACCCATGGCGCGGGACTTGCCATCAGCGAGATGCCATTCGGCTGGGAACCGCGCGCGCGGGATTTC
>DLSX01000168.1:0-21458 GCA_002500765.1 Neorhizobium sp. UBA7851 | reverse complement strand
TCCCTCGCCGCAACCGCCTGATCGCCGGCATTTCGCTCGGTGTCGTCGTGGTCGAGGCGGCGGAAAAATCCGGCTCGCTGATCACCGCACGAATGGCCGCCGACTTCGGCCGGATCGTGTTTGCGGTGCCCGGTTCGCCGCTCGATCCGCGCTGCCACGGAACCAATGCCCTGCTCAAACAGGGTGCTGTCGTGACAACCGGACCGGAGGATGTGCTTGAAGCGCTTGCGCCTCTATCGCAGCTCGATCTTTTCGAGCCACCCGTGGTCGAGGAACCGGGCAAGGATGCAGGAACGATGCTGCCACCGGACGACGACGACCGCCATGCTATCATTTCTGCGCTCGGCCCGACGCCGACGGAGATCGACGACATCATCCGCCATACAGGCCTTCCCGCCTCATCCGTCTATCTCGTGCTGCTCGAACTGGATCTCGCCGGACGATTATACCGTCATCCCGGCGGGTTTGTTTCCATCGCGCTGGATGGATGAGCACTGGCGTCGACCCGACTGAATGTCGCCGGCTTCGACATAGGCCATCTCGATGAGATAGCAGAGCATGTCTGCCCCCTCCGAGAAGGCAACCTGCCGCAACTCCCCCAGCATCTGTCGGATATATGCGACATTCTCGACCGAATGCCCCTTGCGGAGCCCATTCATGTGAATTGACATGCCCCACCCCACTAACGATCAAACAGTGAATTTTTATCAATCAAGCTCAATATAATAGACTTTATTTGAAATATTCATGATTGCAAGTCAGATTAAAGCAGCCGCCGATTGCATCCTTCGAAATGTGCTAATTTCACTTAAGCCCTTGACCGCAGGACAAACGCCCTCCATGTCGGGAAGCAAATCTCCGCCTGGACCGAATGCGGTGCCGGGCTCTGCTCTATTCCAGAGAACCAAAAATGAATGTTGTCGTTGTAGAATCGCCCGCAAAAGCCAAGACGATCAATAAGTATCTGGGCTCGGGTTATAAGGTTCTCGCATCCTTTGGCCACGTCCGCGACCTTCCCGCGAAAGACGGTTCCGTGCTTCCAGATCAGGATTTCGAAATGTCCTGGGAGGTCGACAGCGCGTCGCAAAAACGCATGAAGGATATCGCCGATGCCGTAAAAGGCTCCGACGGCCTGTTTCTCGCGACCGACCCGGATCGCGAAGGTGAAGCCATTTCCTGGCACGTTCTCGATCTTTTGAAGAAGAAGAAGGTGCTTGGCGACAAGCCGGTGAAGCGCGTCGTCTTCAACGCCATCACCAAGAAGGCCGTGCTCGACGCAATGGCCGCCCCGCGCGATATCGACGTGCCGCTGGTCGACGCCTATCTGGCCCGCCGCGCACTCGACTATCTGGTCGGCTTCAACCTGTCGCCGGTGCTGTGGCGCAAGCTGCCGGGCGCACGTTCGGCCGGTCGTGTGCAGTCGGTGGCCTTGCGCCTCGTCTGCGACCGCGAAAACGAGATCGAGCGTTTCGTTTCCGAAGAATACTGGAACCTCTCTGCGCTGTTGAAGACGCCGCGTGGTGACGAATTCGAAGCAAAACTGGTGGCTGCCGACGGCAAGCGCCTTGCACCCCGCGCGGTCAAGACCGGCGATGATGCAAACCGCCTGAAGACGCTGCTCGAAGGCGCTTCTTATGTGGTCGACAGCGTCGAGGCGAAACCGGTCAAGCGCAATCCCGGCCCTCCCTTCACCACGTCGAGCCTGCAGCAGGCGGCTTCGTCGAATATCGGTTTCAACGCCTCGCGCACCATGCAGGTGGCGCAGAAGCTGTATGAGGGTATCGACATCGGCGGCGAGACCGTCGGTCTCATCACCTATATGCGTACCGATGGCGTGCAGATGGCGCCCGAGGCGATTGATGCGGCCCGCGCCGCCATCGTCGACCAGTTCGGCAACCGCTACCTGCCGGAAAAGCCGCGCTTCTATTCTACCAAGGCAAAGAACGCCCAGGAAGCCCACGAAGCGATCCGCCCGACCGATTTCAACCGCACACCGGATCAGGTGCGCAAGTTCCTCGATGCCGATCAGGCACGGCTTTACGAACTGATCTGGAAGCGCGGGATCGCCAGCCAGATGGCATCTGCCGAAATGGAACGCACGACGGTCGAGATCCTCGCCTCCAATGGCGCGGACAAGGCTGGCCTGCGTGCCGTCGGCTCCGTTGTCCGTTTCGACGGCTTCCTCAGCGCCTATATGGATCGCCGCGATGAGGACGAGAAGTCGGAAGATGACGACGAGGACGGCCGCCTGCCGGAGATCAATGCGCGCGAAAACCTCGCCAAGCAGAAGATCAATTCCAGCCAGCATTTCACCGAACCGCCGCCGCGTTATTCGGAAGCCTCGCTGATCAAGAAGATGGAAGAGCTCGGCATCGGCCGCCCTTCCACCTACGCCGCAACGCTGAAGACACTGTCCGACCGCGAATATGTGGTGACTGAAAAGCGCAAGCTTATCCCGCATTCCAAGGGGCGGCTGGTCACGGCGTTCCTCGAGAACTTCTTCACCAAGTATGTGGAATACGATTTCACGGCCGATCTGGAGGAGAAGCTCGACCGGATCTCCGCCGGCGAACTCGACTGGAAACAGGTTCTTCGCGACTTCTGGAGCGATTTCTTCGCCCAGATCGAAGACACCAAGGAACTGCGCGTTACCAACGTACTCGACGCGCTGAACGAGGCGCTTGCGCCGCTGGTCTTCCCTAAGCGCGAGGACGGCTCCGACCCGCGTATCTGCCAGGTCTGCGGCACCGGCAACCTCTCCCTCAAGCTCGGCAAATACGGCGCTTTCGTCGGCTGCTCGAACTATCCGGAATGCAATTTCACCCGCCAGCTTTCCTCCGATGGCGCGGAAGCCGACGCATCCGGCCTCAACGAGCCGAAAGCGCTCGGGGCGGATCCGCATACGGGCGAAGAATTGACGCTGCGGTCCGGTCGTTTCGGACCCTATATCCAGCGCGGCGAAGGCAAGGAAGCCAAGCGCTCCTCGCTGCCGAAGGGCTGGAAGCCGGAAGACATCGACCATGAAAAGGCGCTGGCGCTGATCAATCTGCCGCGCGACGTGGGCCAGAACCCGGAAACGGGCAAGATGATCTCGGCAGGTCTCGGCCGCTACGGACCTTTCCTGCTGCATGACGGCAGCTATGCCAATCTGGAAAGCATCGAGGACGTGTTCTCGATCGGTCTCAACCGCGCCGTGACCGTACTGGCCGAAAAGGCTGCCAAGGGTCCGGGCGGACGTGGCCGCGGCACACCCGCAGCACTCAAGGAACTCGGCGATCATCCGGATGGTGGTGCGGTCACCGTTCGTGACGGTCGTTACGGTCCTTACGTCAACTGGGGCAAGGTCAATGCGACCCTGCCGAAGGGCATGGAGCCGCAGTCGGTGACGATGGAACAGGCAATGGCGCTGATCATCGAAAAGGGCGGCAAGGCCTCCACCGGAAAGGCCAAAGCAAAGCCGAAGAAGGCTGCAACCAAGGCTGACGGCGAGACCAAGAAGGCCGCACCGAAAAAGGCGGCAGCCAAGACCACCGCGGCCAAGAAGGCACCGGCTAAGAAGACGGCTGCGAAAACAAAGAAGACGGATACGTGAGCGAAGAGCAGGACGACGACATCAGATCGCACCGACAGCAGAAGCGCGCTGAGCGCGCCGAACGCGGAATGGCGACCGGCTCCAAGGGCAGGCCCGCCATCATCCAGGGTGTGATTCCTCCGCGGGAAGTCCTGCTCGAATTCATCTCAGACAATCCGGACAAGGCTTCGAAGCGAGAGATCTCCAAGGCGTTCGGGCTGAAGGGCGAGACGCGTGTCGAGTTGAAGGACCTGCTTCGCCAGCTCGAAGATGAAGGCCTGCTGACGAAGAACCGCAAGTCCCTGGCGCGTCCCGGTGCCCTGCCCCCGGTAACCGTTCTCGACATCACCACCCGCGACAAGGATGGCGAGTTGATCGGTCGTCCGGCGGAATGGCCGGAAGATCTCGGTGCGGCACCGGCCGTCCTAATCCGTCAGTCGTCGGAACAACGCGGCAAGGGCAAGGCGCCTGCCGCCGGCCTCAACGACCGCATTCTGGCAAAGATCTTCCCCAACAAGGACCGTACCGGTCCCGCCTATACGGCGCGTGTCATCAAGGTGATCGACAAGCGTCGTGGCGCGACGATGGGCGTCATCCACAAGCTTGCCGATGGCGAGGTCCGGCTTCTGCCGATCGACCGCCGCGGCGAGGAAATGGTAATCGAGCGGGACGGTCTGGGTGAGGCCAAGGACGGCGATCTGGTCGAGACGGAAACTGTCCGTTCCGGCCGTTTCGGACTGCCGCGTGCGCGTGTGCTCTCGGTCGTCGGTTCCGTGGCGTCGGAAAAGGCGATCTCGATGATCGCCATCTATTCGCACGGCATACCGCATATTTTCCCCAAGCAGGTGATGGATGAGGCGGAGGCCGCCAAGCCCGGCTCGATGTCGAAGCGCGAGGATTGGCGCGATGTGCCGCTCGTCACGATCGACCCCGCCGATGCCAAGGACCATGACGACGCCGTTTATGCCGAGCCGGACCCGTCCGCCGACAATCCGGGCGGTGTGATCGTCACCGTCGCGATCGCCGATGTCTCCTGGTATGTGCGCACCGGGTCGCCACTCGACCGTGAAGCGCTGAAGCGCGGCAATTCGGTCTATTTCCCCGACCGCGTCGTGCCGATGTTGCCGGAGCGGATTTCCAACGATCTCTGCTCGCTGCGCGAAGGTGAAGACCGGCCGGCCATGGCCGTGCGGATGGTCTTCTCCAAGGAAGGCCGCAAGGCGGGCCACACTTTCCATCGCGTCATGATGAAGAGTGCTGCAAAACTCTCTTACCAGCAGGCTCAGGCCGCGATCGACGGCAAGCCGGACGACAAGACCGGGCCGCTGCTCGAACCAATCCTGAAGCCGCTCTGGGCCGCCTACAAAATCATGAAGATCGGCCGCGACCGGCGTCAGCCGCTCGAACTCGACATGCCCGAGCGCAAGATCCTCTTGAAGCCCGACGGCACAGTCGACCGCGTCTTCGTGCCGGATCGTCTGGATGCCCACAAGCTCATCGAAGAGATGATGATCCAGGCGAATGTCTGCGCCGCCGAAACACTGGAGAAAAAGCGCCAGCCGCTGATCTACCGCGCCCATGACGGCCCCTCGCTTGCCAAGCAGGAGACGCTACGCGAATTCCTCAACACCCTCGGCATCTCCATGGCCAAGGGCGGAAACATGCGCTCCAACTCGTTCAACGGCATCCTGTCACAGGCGCAGGGCACGCCGCATCAGGTGATGGTCAACGAGATGGTGCTGCGCTCGCAGAGCCAGGCCGTCTATAGCCCGGAAAATATCGGGCATTTCGGCCTTAACCTGATGAAATACGCGCATTTCACCTCGCCGATCCGCCGTTACGCGGACCTGATCGTGCATCGCGCACTGGTCGGCTCGCTGGGTCTCGGCGAAGGCGGGATCACACCCGAGGAAGAAGCGCAGCTCGACGATATCGCAGCCGAAATCTCGACTTTCGAGCGCCGTGCCATGGCCGCCGAGCGCGACACGATCAACCGTCTGGTCGCCCATCACCTTGCAACCCGCATCGGCGAGGAATTCGAGGGACGGATTTCCGGTGTCACCAAGGCTGGCCTATTCGTTTCGCTGCCCACTTATGGGGCTGACGGTTTCGTGCCGGTCTCGACAATCGGCAACGACTATTACATCTATGACGAGGCGCATCAGGCGCTGACAGGCGAGCGCTCCGGGCTTGGCTACCAGCTGGGCGATACGGTGGATGTGCGTCTGAAGGATGCCATTCCGCTTGCCGGCGCGCTGCAGTTCGAGATGCTGAGCGAAGGCAAGAAGCTGCCGACGGCAATGCGATCCTTCCACAAGGCGGGAAAACGCAACAGGCCGGGTGGCGGAGCGAAAAAGCCGGGCACACGCCCGCCACGTGGACGCAGGAGATAACAATGGACCAGCGCGCCGGATCGACCATCAAATATGGCGGTGAAGGCGCGCCCGAGCGCCCCTTGGGGCGCTCCATCAAACGCGGTCTTGCCTGTCGTTGCCCCAAATGCGGCGATGGCCGTCTGTTCAGGGCCTTTCTCAAGCCCGTGGATCACTGCGCCGTCTGTGGCGAAGATTATAAGCCGCAACGTGCCGACGATCTGCCGGCCTATCTCGTCATCGTCGTGGTCGGCCATGTGCTGATGACCGGTTATCTTTTGACCGACATGCTCTGGCGCGTCTCGCCATGGGTGCATATGGCGATCTGGATACCGCTTGCGGCGCTTGCCGCGATTGCAACCGTCCAGCCGATCAAGGGCGGGGTGATCGGCCTGCAATGGGCCTACCGCATGCACGGTTTCGCAAGCCCGGAACCCGATCGCAGCGATCCCTCCGCATGACCTCGACAGACGCAGATGCCGCGGAGCCTGACGAGCGGCCAAAGGGGCCTCACCGTGTGCGCATGCAGGATGCGGCCTGCCTGATTCTCATCGATCGTTCCGGTCCCAAACCCAAAATCCTTATGGGGCGTCGGGCAAGTGCGCATGTCTTCATGCCGGATGTCTATGTCTTTCCCGGTGGGCGACGCGACCGCCTTGACCATGCCCTGCCCTATGACGGCGATCTAAACCCGCTGGTCATGGACAAGCTTTTGGCCGGCACTTCCAGCCGGGTCGGACCTGCGCGGGCAAGAGCACTGGCGCTTGCCGCTCTTCGCGAACTGCGGGAAGAAACGGGTATCCGACCGGCGCAGGAAAAGGGTTTCGATCTCGGCTCGCTACGTTATGTCGCGCGGGCAATCACACCACCGGGGGGCGTGCGCCGCTATGACACGCGCTTCTTTCTGAGCTTTTGCGAAGAGACTGTCTTCGACATGTCGCATTTCGGCGATACGGACGAGCTCGAAGACTTGCAATGGCTTGACATCGCAATGGTTTCCAGTCTGAAACTCGCGCGGATCACACAGACGGTGCTGGAGGACATCAAGAACTTGATGAAGCTCGACCCGTCGGTACCTTTTGGAACCCCAGTCCCGTTTTATTCGATGCGTCACGGACATTTCGTCCAGAGCCGACTGTAAGGAAGAATGAATGTCGCAGCCGACGACCGACGCAAAAGGGCATGTCGAACAAATCCATTGGCCTTCCCTGATTGCAGCGATTTCGGCAATCAGTGCGGTCGGAATCGCAATCGGACTGGGGCTTCCGCTTCTCTCCATCATTCTCGAAAAGCGCGGCATCCCCTCTACCCTGATCGGCCTCAACGCCGCCATGGCCGGTGTCGCCTCGATGCTTGCCGCACCAGTCACCACGAAGCTCGCGCATGACTATGGCGTGGCACGGACGATGATGTTTGCCGTCGTCGTCGCCTCCGTCAGCGGACTTGGCTTCTATTATGCGCAATCCTTCTGGATGTGGTTCCCCTTGCGTTTCGCCTTCCATGGCGCCACCACCACGCTGTTCATCCTGTCGGAATTCTGGATCAACGACGCAGCTCCTCCGCGTCGCCGCGGGCTGGTGCTCGGCATCTATGCTACCGTGCTTGCGATGGGGTTTGCGCTCGGCCCCCTGCTCTTCTCCGCACTCGGCAGCGACGGCATTCTTCCTTTCCTGGTGGGCGCCATCGTCATCCTGCTCGCGCTCATCCCGATCTTCATCGCGCGGCATGAAAGTCCGATTCTGGATAGCAAGCCGGACCGGCATTTCTTCCACTATATCTTCCTCGTGCCGACGGCGACGGCAGCCGTCTTCGCCTTTGGCGCGGTTTCGGCCGGCGGGCTTTCGCTGTTCCCGATCTATGCCCTGCGCGAGCAATTGCAGGAATCACAGGCCGCCGTGCTACTGACCGTCATGGGCATCGGCAACATGGCCTTCCAAATCCCCCTCGGCCTCTATTCCGACCGGCTGAAGGATCGCCGACCGCTTCTGGCGGCCATGGCCGTTTTCGGCGTCATCGGCTCACTGGCATTGCCCATGCTCATCCACAACTGGCTGCTCATGGCAGTCGTGCTGTTTTTCTGGGGCGGCTGCGTCTCCGGCCTCTACACGGTCGGGCTCGCGCATCTGGGAGCACGACTCAGCGGGGCGGATCTCGCCGCGGCCAATGCGGCCTTCATATTCTGCTACGCGGTCGGGACCGTTGTCGGCCCGCAGGGCATCGGCGCTGCCATGGATATCGTCGGAAACGACGGTTATGCCTGGGCACTGGCCTCATTCTTCGGCTTTTACGTGCTGATTGCCCTGAGTCGTACGCTTTTCCGATCAAAACAGAGTTGACTTTTGGCGCGCGATTTGTAATTTCGCGCCAGATTTAGCTGGGGCGCACGCTGCGCTCGCGGCTTCCTATTTTCTAGAGGCAGAACAACCATGGCGAAAGCTACGACCATCAAGATCAAGCTGCTGTCGACGGCTGACACCGGTTTCTTCTACGTCACGACGAAGAACAGCCGTACGTTCACGGACAAGATGACCAAGACCAAGTACGACCCGGTTGCCAAGAAGCACGTTGAATTCAAGGAAACCAAGATCAAGTAAGACTTGATCGAGGGTTAAGAAAAAAGGCGCCGACCGCAAGGTCAGGCGCCTTTTCTTTTGCGCCTTCGCGTGCCGGTACCGGCCAACCGCCTCCCCCTTAAAACGCTGAAACGAAAAAACGCCGCATCCCGTCAAGGGAGCGGCGTTTTGAATTGGGGGTCGACCAGCCTGCAATAACGGCACGAGGAACCGCATTGGCATGCATGCCGGTCGACCGACCCCACGACCCAGGAGATGCGGCGGACCTGAGCATCATGGGGTATGGCAGTGCCGCGATTGGCACATGTTTGTCGTTGGCTTCAAAATTGCGCAAAGGAAAAAGAAAATCAATAGATTCTTAACTCCGCGGAAAAAATGGCTTTGCTGTTGGTTAAAATTTGCGCCCTGCACCAACCCGTCACTTAACGATTATCAATAGCAATGAAGTAAAACCGGATAAAAGCCAGCATGTTTTCTTTGTCGCTACAACCTGGCGGAATTAATTCCGCAAGAAAATGGCGATCCGGGACAGAGGGCCATGAAATTGCAACCATCTAAACTCGGCTATCCTTGGCGCGCAGCTTCAGCCCCTGATGTTTAACATTTCGGAAACCGTGAAAAAGCCTGCGGCATTTTGAGCCTGCAATTCACCGCCAAGCATTTCCGCATCACCACAAAACTGTGATTAATTCCGCCGGCAAAGCGCAATCACCGCTCAAAACCATCGAGCGAGATCAAGCGCTTAATTAGACACAGCCGATTCGCGATCAGGCGGCGTTGGCGACAACGCGGTTGCGGCCTTCCGCCTTGGCCTTGTACAAGGCCTGATCGGCCTGCTTGAGCAATTGCTCCGGTGTATCGGCGTCTCCGGTGCTGCAGGAAAGGCCGAAGGACGCCGTCAGGTTAATGGCGGTGCCTGCATTTTTCAGCGGGAAAGGCGTCTTTTCAATAATCGCGCGCAAACGCTCTGCAACGGCTACGGCGGCTGAATCCGTATCCGGCATGACAACCACGAATTCCTCGCCGCCGTAACGGCAGGCAAGGTCGGCACCCCGGACTGTCGACCGGATACGGGTTGCGAATTCGCGCAGCACCTCGTCACCCGCGTCATGGCCGTAGGTGTCGTTCACCGACTTGAAGCGGTCGATGTCGATGAGGCATATCGACAGCGGGCGCGAACGCGCGGCGGCTCTGGCGAACAGGATCTTCAGGTGATTGTCGAGGTACCGGCGGTTATTGAGCCCGGTCAGGGCGTCGGTCACGGCAAGCTCGATGGTCTGCTTGACGCTCATGCGCAGGCGATCGTTGTAACGCTTGCGCTTGATCTGAGTGAGCGTGCGCGCCAGAAGTTCGTTCGGGTCGATAGGCCGGACGATATAATCGTTGACGCCGAGATCGAGCGCGCGGACGATCATGTCGTCTGCTCCGCTTTCGGCCGCCAGCAGGATCGGCAGGAACCGCGTCCGCTCCAGCGAGCGGAGCTGGGAGCACAGGCGCAACGGATCGTAATCGTCGAAATTGGCATTGACGATGACGAGATCGAAACTGTTTTCGGCCGCCTCGAAAATCGCAGCCTGCGGATCGGACATCGCCACGACATTGCAGACCGGCTTCAGCGCCTTGATGATGCGCTCCTGCGAGCTTGCCCGACCGTCGACAAGCAGAACTTGACCGATATCGTCCCGGCCGTCCACGCCCTTCAAAATGTCTTCCATGACAAGGCTATGGGCAGTGTCGGCGCGAATCCGCAATTCGTCGCTCAACGCCTTCAGGCGCACGAGGCTGCGGACGCGGGAAATGAGCTGCACGTCGTTGACCGGCTTGGTCAGAAAATCGTCGGCACCGGCCTTCAGGCCGCGCACACGGTCCGAAGGCTGATCGAGAGCGGTTACCATGACGACGGGGATGTGAGCCGTCTTCGGATTGGCCTTCAGGCGCTCGCAGACTTCGAAACCATCGATACCGGGCATCATGATGTCGAGCAGGATCAGATCCAGATGGGTGTTTTCGCAGATAGCCAGCGCCTTGTAGCCGTCATCGGCCGTAAGCACATCGAAATATTCAGCCAGCAGGCGTGCCTCGAGAAGCTTCACATTAGCCGGGATGTCATCGACCACCAGTATCCGCGCTGTCATGCCCGTGCTCCCCGCATCATGCGTCGCCGAGATAAGTCTTGATCGTTTCTATGAATTTCGGCACCGAGATCGGCTTGGAGACGTAAGCTTCACAACCGCCCTGGCGGATACGTTCCTCGTCGCCCTTCATCGCGAAGGCCGTGACCGCGATGACCGGAATGACATGGAGCTCGTCGTCTTCCTTCAGCCACTTGGTCACTTCCAGGCCGGAGACTTCCGGAAGCTGGATATCCATCAGGATGAGATCGGGACGATGCTTGCGCGCCAGATCGAGCGCTTCCATGCCGTTGCGGGTCTGAATCGTGTCATAGCCCGACGCTTCGATCAGATCGCGGAAGAGCTTCATGTTCAGCTCGTTGTCTTCGACAATCATGACCCGTTTGGGCATTGCGATCCATTCCTCAAATCGCGCCTTCAAAAGCGTATCTTCGATATATAAGCTTCAAAATGGCCGATTCCATTGAGCTCCGTTTCCTCAAGACTAGGGCCATTTGGTTGAGAAGAGGTAACTCCCGAAAAATGCCGGCAAAAACGACTGCTCAGGACGCGAGACGCATTGAGGCGGAAGAGACGGCTGCTGCCGTACTCGGATGGATGGCTGGCGAACCCGACATGCTGCAACGCTTTCTCGCGCTGTCGGGCGTGTCGCCGGAGCAGATACGTTCCGCCATCGCGGATCCCGGCTTTCTGGCGGGCATGATCGATTTCATCATGGGCCACGAACCGACGCTGCTCGCCTTCTGCGAGGCGACGGGCACAAAGCCAGAGACGGTCATTGCGGCGCATCAGCATTATTCAGGCCCCTATTTCGGACCTGGAGACTACTGACATGAGCGAGATCCTCGACCTTTCGCATGTCAGTCTGAAAGACCGGCCGCTGATCGTCTGCGACGTGGATGATGTCGTCCTGCAGTTCTTCGCCCCCTTTGAAAACTATCTGAAAAAAGACGGGCTGGAATTGCTGCCGCGCTCATTCCGGCTGACCGGCAATATCGTTTCATCGGGTACCGAGGTCGCTATCGAAGAGGTTGCCGTCAAACAGTTGATCGGCTCCTTTTTCGAGCAACAGGAAGACTGGCAGACGCCTTTCGATCTCGCGCTCGATACGCTGAATGCACTTTCAGCCGAGGCGGATGTGCTGTTTCTCACCGCGATGCCGCCGCGTTACAGCGAACCGAGGCGTCGCCTGCTCGATCGCCTTGGTTTCGACTTTCCGCTCGTAGCAACCGAAGAACCGAAGGGTCCAGTGATGCGCCGCCTCCACGGCGAACGCGCCCTGCCCTCGGTGTTCATCGACGACATGGCGCATAATCTTCACTCGGTCAGGGATCACGTCGAACACTGCCTGGTGCTGCATATGATGCCGGATTCGCCGCTACATCTCCTGGCGCCAAAGCCGGATGACGGGATTGCTAGGGCAATGGACTGGCGCCATGCCAACGATCTCATTCGTGCGCATATCGGCCGATAATCCAGCATTTACGGCGCAGACAGCAGACCGGAACAAAATGCATGTGGACGGCCCTGTCCGCCCTTGAGTGCCACCCGTTTGCAGCCTATCGTGCAGATGTTCAACCTTTGTTCCTGACATGACTCTTTCGGCCGACCCAATAACCGGTTTCTGTCGCGACTGCCTTGCCGAGCAGAAGGTCGAAACGCGCCGTTGCCGCAAATGCGGCTCGCCCCGGCTGCTTTATCACCGCGAACTCTACGACCTGACGCTGGCGCATATCGATTGCGACGCCTTTTATGCGACGATCGAAAAGCGGGACAATCCCGAGCTTGCCGACAAGCCGGTGATCATCGGCGGCGGCAAGCGTGGTGTCGTCTCCACCGCCTGCTACATCGCCCGTATCAATGGCGTGCGGTCGGCCATGCCGATGTTCAAGGCATTGGAGCTTTGCCCGAATGCGGTCGTGATCCCGCCCAACATGGAGAAATATGTAGGCGTCGGCCGACAGGTGCGGCAGATGATGATGGAGCTTACGCCACTCGTCCAGCCTCTCTCGATCGACGAGGCATTTCTGGAACTCGCCGGAACGGAGCGGCTGCACCGCGACCCGCCTGCCCGCATCCTCGCCAAGTTCGCCCGCCGCGTCGAAAGCGAGCTTGGGATCTCGATTTCCGTTGGCCTCTCCTACTGCAAATTCCTCGCCAAGGTCGCTTCCGACCTGCAGAAGCCACGCGGCTTTTCCGTCATCGGGGAAGCCGAGGCGAAGGATTTTCTGGCGCCTCGCCCCGTCACCACCATCTGGGGCGTCGGCAAGGCCTTCAATGCGACGCTCGAGGCCGATGGCATCCGAACGATCGGCCAGCTGCAGCAGATGGAGGAAAACGATCTGATGCGCCGCTACGGCTCGATGGGGCAACGCCTCTATCGGCTGGCGCGCGGCATGGACGAGCGGGAGGTTCATCTCAACGATGCGGCAAAGAGCGTCTCTGCCGAAACAACATTTTTCGACGACATATCCCGATACGACGACCTTGTGCCGGTTCTGCGCCGCCTGTCGGAGAAGGTTTCCGCCCGGTTGAAAAAACATGAGATCGCCGGCCACACCGTCGTCCTCAAGATGAAGACGGCCGACTTCAAGAGCCGGACGCGCAACAAGCGACTGGAAGATCCGACCCAGCTCGCCGACCGAATTTTCCGGATCGGCCTGTCGTTGATGGAAAAGGAAACTGACGGCACGAAATTCCGCCTACTCGGTATCGGCGTGACCGATCTCTGCGATCCGGCACGGGCCGATCCGCCCGATCTCGTTGACCAGCAGGCAGGCCGGCGGGCCGCGGCTGAAGCTGCCATGGACAAGCTGCGCGACAAGTTCGGCAAGAGCGCTGTGGAGACCGGTTATACATTCGGCAACAAGCGCCGTTGAGCCTCTCCGGAACCCGTCAGAATTTAGCTTAAAATCGCAGGAACGTGATGATTTGACACGATCCCGCCACTTTTCAGAAAATTTTCATTAAGTTTAACACGGTAAATTGCCGACCACTGTAATGCGTAAGAGGTCTTCATGTTGCGTGGCGTTTTGTTCAGCCTCGGACTCCTGTCCGGGACCATCCTCTCCCAGTCTGCTTTTGCCGAAGCCACAACACTCCAGATCATCGTTTCTAAAGATCAGCAGTCGATGACGGTCTATGACGGTGAGACTGTCGTAAAGACCTCAAAGGTCTCGACGGGCAAGGCCGGCCATACGACGCCGAGCGGGATTTTCTCGATCCTTGAGAAGCGCAAATACCACGAATCCAACATCTATTCGAACGCGCCGATGCCCTTCATGCAGCGTCTGACATGGTCGGGCATCGCGCTTCACGAAGGTGTCGTGCCGAACTACCCGGCATCGCATGGCTGCATACGGATACCTTCCGGCACCGCCAAGACGATCTACGACATGACGGAGCGCGGCGTGCATGTGGTGATTTCCGATGCGCCGGTGAAACCGGTCAGAATCGAAAACGCCAATCTCTTCTCACCGTTGAAGCCTTTGCCATCCGAGCCGTTTTTCCCGAATACCGATCTGCGTCCAACCGCAATGAAAAAGGCTGCAGACGGTTCCTATGACGTGGCGATGGCCGAAACCGACCCGATGTCGACCGGCTCGCTGCAGGCCGTCGTTCCCGAAGATGCGGCACCATTGCGCATCCTCATTCATCGCCGCGGTGCGCGCGAGACGATGCACGATGTCCAGACACACCTGACCAACCTCGGTTTCGATGCCGGCGCGGCCGATGGCATTCCCGGCCCGATGACCCGCGAGGCTATCGCAGGCTACAAGCGCTGGAAAGGCCTGCCCGCCGGCGGACCGATGATCAGCAAGGAATTCCTCGCTGCGCTCTATCAGTCCTCAGGCGAAAAGGAGCCGCCCGCAGGCCAGATCCTAGTGCGCCGAAATTTCGAGCCGCTGTTCGAAGCGCCGATCGGCATCAAGGACCCTGAACAGGCACTCGGCACGCATTTCTTCACCGCCGACCATCTCGAGCGCAATGCCGAGAAGGCTGAATGGCATGCGGTTACGCTGAAAAACGAGATGACCGATGACGAGATGAAACAGCTCGGGATCGACAAGCGGGCCGATGCCGGCCTGCCGAACGCGGCAGCGATCGCTCTCGACCGGATCGACATTCCGAAGAACATCCGTGAACGGATCGGCGAGCTTATGACGAACGGCACGTCGCTGACCATTACCGACCAGGGCCTTGGTCCGGAAACAGGCAAGGGCACCGACTTCGTGACACTTACCCGTTCACAAGCGAATATCGCTCAGGCCGGTCTTAACCAGAGCGAACCCAAACCCACCCGCCGCTCGAAGAAAGAACCTTATATCGGCGGTATCGGCCTGTATTAATTGACAGAAAGTCGATCCGGCCATCCGCCCCGACTTACCAAGATCGTATCGCAGCAAATCAGTTGCGGTACGATTTTCATTTCAAGGCGCCAGCCGAGCTTTGATTTTCTCCCCCTTCGATCACCTCAAACCGAAGCCTAGACGAAAGTCGCATAAACAAAGCCGCACCACGCCACATTGCGACCACGTTCGATTTCTACCTAGGCGACATGGAAGTACCCCCGCAATCCGTGTCCCCCATGGATGACGCTTCCATCAGTGCTGGACGGTTATGAGTTGTTTTTCTTCCATGACCGTCCTCCGGGGAGGATGGGCTTTCACACATTCGCCCGTCAAAATTCTACACATTCGCCCTTCAAAGAATGTCGTACAGCCTCACGATCCAACTGACCTGATAGGCGATAGCGGCAAGGACCAGCATCAACTGGACCCGGCCCGAAGTGATGAACATCGCCGCGATGGACAGGATTACGAACGCCGCCTGGCGGATGAGGTATTCCGTACCCAGCGACTGAAGATAGTCTCCCCCCTTGATCAGCGTGTCCCCGACATCGAGCACAGCGGCAAAGGCGAGAAGGCCGAAAAACCAGCGTTTACGTTTTTTGAAATAGTCCTCGAAGCCCGCATAGTCCGTCATCTGGTCGGGAAACAGCAGGGCCGTCAGCGCTGCGAAGACCATGGTGTAGAAGATCAGGAAGCCGTAGAGCGGGAATGTCCAGACAGGAACGAGCATGAGGTGAAACTCGTACCACCAGAAATGCACGATGGTGATCAGCAGAAAGACGACCCAGCCCAGATGAACCGGATAGACCCTGATGGTTCCCGGATGCTGGACGAATCGTGTGAGACCGTTGACCAGGCGTGCGAGGCTCAAGGCGAGGACCATGCCGATGATGGTACGTACATGTCCGAAATATTCCGCATGGGTCGGCGGAGTTTCCATGGGAGTGCCCTCCTTTTCAGCAGTCCTGCATGATCCTAGCATTGTTTTCGCCAGGCAGGCGGCGCCGCTACGCTGGAATGCTCCGCGGCCACACTTGCCGCATTGCGTCTCCCTGCACTGATGGCGAAGTGCAATTTATCCAATGGAATATCTGCTAGTTGATCGCGCCCCGCCGACCGATATAACCGAGCGGCAAGCATTTGCTTTTCTACTGATGAAAGGTTGCGCCCGGATACCGGGCGTGCCGCCCTGATCACTGCGATGGATTGATGAACGGTGTCGCTTTTTTCCTCGGCGTGAATTTTGTTGTCGCCGTTTGCTTCAGCGCGGTCTTTTCCGTCGTCGCGACCAGAAGCCGGTCTCGCCGGGCCGCTCTCTGGTTTGCTGCGGGGTTCGGTATCGCATCGCTGTCTGCCCTCTGCGAGCTTCTCGTCGCCTATACGGGCAGTTCGAAAATCTGGGCGCTCGGCGCTTTCGCGACAGTTCTGATCGGCATGATGCTGCTTCGGGTTGGCATCGGTCATCTCTATGGGCGGCGACTGGACAAGCGCATCGCGGCCTTTTTCGTCGGTGCGAGCATCATTCTGAGCTATGTGATCTACGACCTGCCACGTGGGACACCAGTGCAGGCCTTTTCCTATCAGAGCCCGTTTGCGGTCGTAATTCTCGACAGCGCCTTCGTCGTGCTTGCATCACGCGGACGGCAGATGATCGACCGCTTTCTCGGCATGCTGATGCTGTTCACAGGACTGCATTTCTTCGCCAAGGCGGGGCTGGCGGTACTTGTCGGCTCCGGCAGCGTCGCCAAGGACTACATCCACACCAACTATGCGCTGGTTTCCCAAAGCGCCACGGCAATCCTCGTCGTCGCCGTCGGGTTGACGCTGCTTGCCGCGCTCGTGCTTGAGATCATGGCGGATGAGAGAAGTGAATCCGAGAGGGACACGCTGTCTGCCCTTCCCAACAGGCGCGGCTTCAACCGGCAGGTTCAATCTCTTCTGGACGAAGCGCCGAATGGCCGACACGCCGTGATCCTGTGCGACCTCGACCATTTCAAGCGCATCAACGACACCTATGGGCATCATGTCGGAGATCTGGTTATCCAGGGCTTCGGTCAACTGATGAATGACAGCGCACCGAAAAGAGCAGCGCTCGGGCGCATCGGCGGCGAGGAATTCGCGATCTTCCTGCCGGATACCGAAATCGCCGCCGCCGTTCTGTTTGCGCAGGCGCTGCGCGGCGCGACAATGACCCTGCCCGGCTTTCCCGAAAGCCTGACCGTGACGGCGAGTTTCGGGGTCTCCGCGCTGACAACGGCTACCGGACTGGCCGAGGCCTACCGCCAGGCAGACCTGGCGCTCTATACAGCCAAGAATGCGGGCCGAAACCAGGTCAAACTCGCCAGCGACAATCACCTCGATACCGCTGACACTCGTGGTGAAAACAAGATGTAGAGCGTTCCCGCCTTCCCTGGAAAACGCAAAACCGCTCCAACTCCCTGCATCAGGCCAAGCCCCGCCCGAACGCAGTCAATCGCGAACGAGCCGTCAGGCCTTGCGCCTGCCTACTGCACCAGCTCGACATCGAGCACGCCCGGGGCGGCCTTCAGCGCGGCGGCCATTTCCGGCGAGAGACGATATCTCTGGGTCAGTTCCACCTCGATCTCGCGGCGACCGTCTTCCTTGATGACGATGAAATAGACGAGGCCCTCGCCGCGCATGTTCAGGTGATTGGCGACCGTCTTCAACGGCCCGGCATCACGGACAAAGACGCGTAGCGCCTTCTGCATGCGGATCGACTGTTCTTCCAGCGATTGCGCCGTCTGGATGCGAAGGCCGATACCTTCCGGCCGCTCGTCGGCCTGGACGGTGATGACCAGCGATTTGCCGGGTTCGAGCAGATCGCGATATTGCGCCAGCGCCTCGGAAAACAGCACGGCCTCGAACTGGCCGGATGAATCGGAAAAGGTGATGATGCCCATCTTGTTGCCGGTTTTCGTCTTGCGCTCCTGCCGTCCGGTAACAGTGCCGGCGAGACGGCCGGCCGTGGCACCCTGACGGACGGAAGTGGCAAAATCGGCGAAGGTCTGCACGCGCAGTTTCGACAGGACATCCTTGTAGGTATCGAGCGGATGCGCCGAGAGATAAAAGCCGAGGACCTGATATTCGCGCATCAGCATTTCCGACGGCATCCACGGATTGAATGTCGGCAGGATAAGCTTTTCCGGGCCGCTGCTGGAGCCGGAGCCGAAGAAATCGGACTGCCCCGAAACCTTCTCCTCCTGCGCGCGCTGCGCGTAACCGATGATCCGGTCGAGGCCTGCGATCAGCTGAGCGCGGTCATGACCGAAGCAGTCGAAGGCGCCGGCGGAAATCAGGCTCTCGAGAACGCGGCGGTTGACCTGCTTGGGGTCGACCCGCATGCAGAAATCCTCGATGCCGGCAAATGGCTTGTCTCCGCGGACTTCGGTGATGTGCTCGACAGCGGATTCACCGACGCCCTTGATGGCCGCCAGCGCGTAATAGATCTTCGCCTCGCCGGTTTCGAAATGGCGAAACGAGGTCTGCACCGAAGGCGGAAAAACCTTGATGCCGAGACGGCCAGCGTCCTCGCGAAAATCGTTGAGCTTCTCGCTGTTGGCCATATCGTAGGTCATGGTCGCGGCCAAGAACTCGACCGGATAATGCGCCTTCATATAGGCTGTCTGGTAGGAAACGATGGCATAGGCCGCGGCGTGGGACTTGTTGAAGCCGTAGTTGGCGAACTTTGCCAGAAGTTCGAAGATATTCTTCGCCTGCGGCTTCGACACGCCGTTCTTGACGGCGCCATCAACGAAGCGCTCGCTCTGCTTGTCCATCTCCTCCTTGATCTTCTTACCCATGGCGCGGCGCAGAAGGTCGGCTTCGCCGAGCGAATAGCCCGACAGAACCTGAGCGATCTGCATGACCTGTTCCTGGTAGACGATAACGCCCTGGGTTTCCTTCAGGAGGTAATCGATCGACGGATGGACGGACTCGACCTCTTCCTCGCCATGCTTGCGGGCGTTATAGGTCGGGATGTTTTCCATCGGGCCCGGGCGATAGAGCGCCACGAGCGCGATGATGTCCTCGATACAGTCGGGCTTCATGCCGATCAGCGCCTTGCGCATGCCGGCACTTTCCACCTGAAAGACGCCGACCGTTTCGCCGCGCGACAGCATTTCATAGGTCAACTTGTCGTCGAGCGGGATCTTTGCCAGATCGACATGGATGTCGCGCTTGCGGCAGAAATCCACCGCGGTCTTCAGCACGGTCAGCGTCTTCAGCCCAAGGAAGTCGAATTTCACCAGACCTGCCTGTTCCACCCATTTCATGTTGAACTGGGTGACCGGCATGTCCGAGCGCGGATCGCGATACATCGGCACCAGCTTCGACAGCGGGCGGTCGCCGATGACGATACCGGCGGCATGGGTGGATGCGTGGCGATAAAGGCCCTCGATCTTCTGGGCGATATCGAGAAGGCGGCCGACGACCGGCTCCTTGTCCACCTCTTCCTGGAATTTCGGCTCCTCCTCTATCGCCTTGGAGAGCGGCGTCGGGTTGGCCGGGTTGTTGGGCACCAGCTTGCAGATACGGTCGACCTGACCATAGGGCATTTCGAGCACGCGTCCCACGTCACGCAACGCCGCACGCGCCTGCAGCGAACCGAAGGTGATGATCTGCGCCACCTGCTCGCGGCCGTATTTCCGCTGCACATAGCGGATCACCTCTTCACGGCGATCCTGGCAGAAGTCGATGTCGAAGTCGGGCATCGAGACGCGGTCGGGATTGAGGAAGCGCTCGAACAGAAGCGAGAAGCGCAGCGGATCGACGTCGGTAATGGTCAGCGCATAGGCGACCAGCGAACCGGCACCCGAGCCACGGCCGGGACCGACCGGGATATTCTGCTGCTTGGCCCATTTGATGAAGTCGGCAACGATCAGGAAGTAGCCGGGAAACTTCATCTTCTCGATGACGCCGAGCTCGAAATCGAGGCGCTCGCGGTAATCCTTCTCGGTGAAACCGGTACTCATGCCGAGTTCCTCGAGACGATGGTCCAGACCTTCGACGGCCTGCCGGCGCAGCTCGGCCGCTTCCTTGCGCTCGTCCTCTTCCGGATGATCGCTGACGCCGGTGAAACGCGGCAGGATGGGATTGCGGGTCTTCAGGATGAAGGAGCAGCGGCGGGCGATCTCGACGGTGTTTTCGAGCGCTTCCGGCAGATCGGCGAAAAGCTTCGCCATCTCGGCGCGGCTTTTCAGGTAATGGTCGGGCGTGAGGCGGAAACGGCTGTCGTCGGAGACGATGGCGCCATGGGCAACGGCCATCAGCGCATCATGGGCATCGTAGTCGGCCTTTGTCGGGAAAAAGGCCTCGTTGGTGGCGACCAGCGGAATGTCGTGCCCGTAGGCGAGATCGACCATGCGATGCTCGTGCCGCTTATCGTAGGCACCGTGACGCTGCAGTTCGATATAAAGCCTGTCGCCGAACAGGTTCTTCAGCCGCAGAAGCCTTTCGACGGCAAGTCCCTGATGCCCTTCCTTGACGGCCTTGTCCACCGGACCGAGTGCGGCGCCGGTCAAAGCGATCAGGCCATCAGTCCCCCGTTCGTCCAGCCAGGAGGCGCAGATATGTGTCTCGCTTACCCCTTCGCCGCCGAGATAGGCCCGGCTGACGAGATCGACGAGCCGCTCATAACCTTCGGCATTCGCAGCCAGAAGAACGATGGCGGGCAGCTTGGCAAGCTGATTGCCGCGACGATCCTCTTCCTGGTCCTGCATGTCGATCGACAGCTGGCAGCCGATGATGGGCTGAAGACCGTCACCGATCGCCTTCTGGGCGAATTCCAGCGCGACAAAGAGATTGTTCGTATCGGTAATGGCAATCGCGGGCTGATTGTCCGCGACCGCCTTGCCCAAGACTTTCTTGAGCGGCAGAGCGCCTTCGAGCAGCGAATAGGCCGAATGCAGACGCAGATGGACGAATTGCGGGCTGTCGCCGAGAATTTCGTCCGCCGATCCTGTTTTTGCCTGTTCCGCCATATCCGTCGCCGTACCGTTGATTCAGTCGCGCTATTTTCGGGCGCGCGAGTGCTCAAGTCCAGTTTTGAATTTGCCACTTAACGGTTTTCGGCAGCGTCTTGAAGAGTTGGTGGCGCCAAGCAGAAAGCGCCAGACCTGCCCTACATCGCGATCATAATCATCGACAAGGTGGCGAGGAAGGTTGCAATGGATGCGAAAGCGGCAATATCACGAAGAAGGTCAGTCATCGTTGTCTCCCGTGTTCGTTATGTTTTTAATTTGTTCTCTTTTTGTACAATAGTCAACAAAAGAACAAAAAGGAAACGAATTTCGCTCCATATCCCCGTATCGATAGTGAACAGATTGCTAACGGCCGTTTCCCTGAAGACAGAGTCCTGCCTTGGTGCGGTTGGCTTTTTTCCTCGGGTGATCCTCGGGTTTAACCCGAAGACGAGGATCGGCCGGGACACGTCGGGTGCC
>DLSX01000062.1 GCA_002500765.1 Neorhizobium sp. UBA7851 | reverse complement strand
CCGGTTTCGCGGCGTCGCGCTTCCCCACATCCTGCCGTGACAGGTTCTGCTTCTTTTCTGGGCGCGCGGCCGGGTCGGCCTGGACGGCCGACGACGCGTGTTGGGAAGCATTCGCATTGCGGTTTTTGCCGCCGCGCTTCCCTTTTCTGCGACGGGGCCGCTTGGCTGCCCCATGCTCTCCGGCCGACGCCCCGCCATCTGGCGGCATACGGCCGCTATCGGGGTCCATTGGTCGTTCTATCCATTTCGCGGCGCACCGCCTTAGAAAGGCGTGCTGCTGCGTCTGATTGCTTCGTTGGTCCAAGGATAACAGCGCAGGTGCCATTCGCCAATGGCTTTTTCCCAAAGGCGGCCAAAAGTGGCCGATGCGAGGGCATGCGATTTTTTTCCGAAAAAACTATTTGCAAGTCGCGAAGGTTTGGCTATAAGCGCCGCACACCGACGAGCCGGCCACAAGCCGCTCCCTGCTGGGGAATAGTTCAACGGTAGAACGACGGACTCTGACTCCGTTAATCTTGGTTCGAATCCAGGTTCCCCAGCCAATTTCCCTTTGAATATGCATTCAATCAGCTCGCGGGATTTCAAGACCGGAATTCGGCTCGATCGTATAGTCTCGCTATACCGCAACCGTTCCGGCCATGCCTGAACTACTAAAAGTTTACGGATTAACCAGCTTTCAACTCAAAATCCTCTTCGACGGAATTTTCTGGCATATGGTCGACTATAAGTCGCCGTTGGGGGCCATGGGATGAAACTGAATTCCATTCAATTCTTGAGAGCCATAGCAGCCCTCGGCGTGGTGGTTTATCATTATCTGGTCGGCAACCCGTATATAGCTTCGGCAGGCGTCGACATATTCTTCGTGGTTTCGGGCTTCATCATGGGAACGGTGGCGATGGATGCCGCTCCCCGCGCATTTCTCTATAGCCGCCTCGTCCGTATCGTGCCGCTCTACTGGGGCGTGACGCTGTTCCTGTGCGTGGGCTCGATGGTTGGCGTGTTTTCCAATTTCACCTTCAATCTCGAACAGTTGTGGAAGTCGCTGCTGTTCGTTCCTTATGCGGACGCGACGGGTTTCATCGCACCTCTGCTCGTGGTCGGCTGGACGCTCAATCTCGAAATGCTGTTCTATGCGGTTTTCGCGATCGGGCTGTCGCTGCGCGCACCTTTCCTCTTCACCATCGCCGTGCTCAGCGTGCTGGTCCTGATCGGCCAGATCGTGCCATTCTCATCGGCGGTAATGCGGTCGTGGACCTCCACGCTTCTGATCGAGTTCATGGCGGGGCTGCTGCTGTCGCAACTGCATATGCGATCAGGACGAGCCGGGATTGCGGCGATCGCCTTGTCGATTATCGGTTTCGCGCTGGCGCAGTGGCACGGCGAAAACGAGGCGTTGCGGGTTCTGCTCCTGGGTGTACCGGCATTTCTCGCCGTATCCGGCTGCCTCTGGCTGGAAAAATCGGGCCGCTGGCCAAGCAGGCTGCTTTCGCCGTTCAACGCCGTGGGCGACGCGTCCTATGCGCTCTACCTGATCCACGGCATCGTCATTTCCTTCGTCCACAAGCTGGTGGCGCCTGGGGTTGTCGGCGGCATGCTCAGCGTGGTGCTTGCGACGATCGCCTCGGTCATCGTCCACAAGCTGGTCGAAAAACCGCTGATCGCCTTCCTGAAGAAAATCCCCGCTTTTTGTGTCCGACGCCTGGAAGCCCGCCGACCGCAGGCCGGACTGGAAACGGTCTGACAGCGGTCTCCACCGAGGTCATATCCGCGTCCGGCCAGGGTCCTTCCGGCGGAGATCCTCAAGTTCCGCCTCGCTGAGCTCCCGCACCGCTCCCTTTTCAAGCTCCCCCAGAACGAGATTGCCGATGGCAACGCGGATGAGGCGGAGCGTGGCGATGCCGAAGGCTTCAAGCATGCGGCGGATGTGGCGGTTCCTGCCTTCATCCAGCTCGATCTCCAGCCAGGAGTTCTTCCCGCCTTCACGCAGTTTTATCGCGCGGCGCGCCTTCAAGGTTTCGCCGTCCTTTTCGATGCCTTTCGTCATGGATTTCAGTATCGCGTCGTCCACGAGCGTGTCGATCTGGACGTGATAGGTTTTCGGCACATGCGTTTCGGGGTCTAGCAGCGCGTTAGCGAATTGCGTGTCGTTGGTGAAAAGCAGCAGGCCTTCGCTTGCCTTGTCGAGGCGACCGACGGGCGACAGATGCGCGTGGTCGTGGCCCTTAAGGCAGGCGAAAACGGTCGGGCGGCCTTCAGGGTCGTGGCGGGTGGTGACGAGGCCGCGGGGTTTGTTGAGCATCAGATAGACCGGAGCTTCGGCGGCGATCTGCCTGCCGTCGACGGCGATCCTTGCCGTGTCGAGATCGACCCAGGCTTCGATATCGGAGACGGTGCGGCCGTTGACGCTGACCTGGCCGGCGCGGATCAACTCTTCACCTTGCGTGCGCGAGCAGAAGCCGAGTTTCGACAGGGCGCGTGGAAGCGTGACACGCTTGCCGGAGGATGGCGGGGCGGGTTTGCGGGCGGGTGCCGCTGTCGGTCGGCGGTTCCGTGTTGGTTTGGGGCGTCGGGGCTTTTCGTTCATTTCCACATTGTTCCTGCCGACACGATTGGACTGCCGCTGGTCTATGAGTTTCTGGCTCCCCCCCCCCCCNNCCTCTGGCCTGCCGGCCATCTCCCCCACGAGGGGAAGATTACAAGTGGCGCCGCCTTGCCCCACTTTGGCTACGGGAGAGTTTACGGGCTCCGCCTTCCGCTCAAGAAGAAAAGCAGTTGCGCTATGCTGCCTGTTGACCCATCCGCCCTTGCCATTCTATGCCCGGCTTCGTCCAGTCCTATATGGTCCGGACAGGATCAAAACCCAGTTCAGAGCCGAAAGAGACACCGTTGAGCCAGGATAATATTACGACAGACCTCGTGACGCTGCGCGATTACTGGCGTTATGCGATTTCCCGTTTCAATGCAGCCGAGCTGGGTTACGGGCATGGCACGACGACGGCCGGCGACGATGCGGCGTTTCTGCTGCTCGACAGCCTGAACCTGCCGATCGATGCGCTCGATCCGTTTCTCGATGCACGGCTTCTGCCTTCCGAGCGCAAGCTTCTGGCCGAGCGGATCGAGACACGGGTTTCGACGCGCAAGCCTTCGTCCTACATCACCGGGCATTCCTATATCCAGGGTGTGCGCTTCCATGTCGACGAGCGGGTAATCGTGCCGCGCTCGCATATCGGCGAGATCCTGTTTTCGGAATATCTGGGCGAGCAGGGTTCGGCCTATCTTCCCGATCCTTTCGCAGTCGAAAGCGCCGTCGATATCTGCACCGGTTCCGGCTGTCTTGCGGTGCTGGCGGCAAAATTCTTCCCCAATGCGGCGATCGATGCCGTCGATCTTTCGGCCGATGCGCTGGAAGTGGCGAAGATCAACGTGGCCGAGCATGAGGTGGAAGAGCAGGTCTCGCTTCATCAGGGTGACCTGTTCGGGCCGCTCAAGGGCCGAACCTATGACCTGATCATCACCAACCCGCCCTATGTCGACCATGCCTCGATGGCAGGTTTTCCGGCGGAACATCAGGCGGAGCCGGCGATGGCGCATGATGGCGGCGAGGACGGGCTCGATCTGGTGCGCCGGATCCTCGACCAGGCCGGCGATTATCTCAACCCGGAGGGCGGGATGATCTGCGAGATCGGCTCAGGCCGAGAGATCCTCGAAGAGGAATATCCGCATCTGGAATTCCTCTGGCTGGAAACGGCGGAATCGCAGGATGCGGTTTTCTGGATCTCTGCCGAAGCGCTGCAAGGCTAAGCGCCCGCCATTTCGACATTTTTCGTTTGCGCGGCGATCACCGGGGCGGCATGTTCCGGTGATCATGTGAGCGTGGAGGCGAAGAATCATGGCGGCTGCGGATGTCATCGTGCTTGGGGCCGGCATTGTCGGCATTTCGACGGCGCTGCAGCTTGCCCGGCGCGGCAAGGCTGTGGTTCTGGTCGACCGCGGCGAGCCTGGACGCGAGACATCCTATGGCAATGCCGGGCTGATCCAGCGCGAGGGTGTGGTGCCTTACGGCTTTCCGCAGCAGTTCGGCCAGATATTGCGCAATGCCATGAACAACCGGATCGACTCGCATTTCCACTGGCGGGCGCTCCCTTCCGTCTCATCCTTCCTGGCGAAATACTGGTGGCACTCGAACCTTTCCCGCCACCAGCTGATCGCCCGCGCCTATGCGCCTTTGATCGAGCATTCGATCTCCACCCATAGTGAGCTGATCGAGGAAGCCGGCGCGCAGGACCTGATCGCCAGGAATGGCTGGACGGAGATTTTTCGCACGCCCGCCAAACGGGATGGCGAATTGCGCGAGGCCGAAAGGCTGGCACGGGAATACGGCGTGGCGTTCAAGGCGCTTTCGCCCGGCGAACTGGCGGCTCAGGAGCCGCATCTTTCCCGGGATTTCGCCGGGGCGCTTCGGTGGGAAGACCCGTGGCCGGTGAAGGATCCGCTGGCGCTGAGCCAGGCCTATGTGCGGCTGTTCGAAAAGCTTGGCGGCAAGGTGCTGAAGGGCGATGCACGCAGTCTTTCGAGAACCACGAGCGGATGGCGGGTCGTGGCGGGTGACGGCACGGTGGAGGCCAAGGACGTGGTGGTGGCGCTCGGGCCTTGGTCGGATGTGGTGACGAAGCCGCTCGGCTACAATTTCCTCGTCGGAGTGAAGCGCGGCTATCACATGCATTACGCGCCCAAGGGCAATGCGGTGCTCAACGGCTGGCTGCTGGATGCCGAGCGCGGTTATCTTCTCGCGCCGATGAACCAGGGAATACGGCTGACGACCGGCGCAGAATTTGCCCGTCGCGATGCGCCGAAAACGCCGGTGCAGCTTGCCCGCGCCGAAGCGGTGGCGCGTTCCATCCTTCCGCTTGGCGAGAGGCTGGACAAGGAGCCCTGGATGGGCGCCCGCCCCTGCACACCGGACATGATGCCGGTGATTGGCAAGGCACCGCGGCATGAGGGTCTGTGGTTTGCCTTCGGTCATGCCCATCATGGACTGACGCTCGGGCCGGTGACCGGCCAGGTGATTGCCGAGGCGATTTCGGGTGAGAAGACGCTGATCGACATTTCCGCCTATCGGCCGGAACGGTTCAATGCCTGACGGTTTTGGGCCTGATGATTCCGGGCCTGAATGACGAGGCCGGCGGCCGGGCTGGCTTTTAGCAAAAAGGCGGGTTAGGCTTCGTGGAACAATCAAAGGGAACGATGCCCGGATGATCGCCCCTGATCCGCCGGGCCGACATGAAAATGGCACGTTATCTAATCTACGACGCCAGATTTCTCGACCGTTAGCGCGCCTCGTTGCAGGTGTGAGCGGGCATTTTTCGCCCCGGGTTCAGTTAGATTTTCTGGTGTTTCATGAATGATGTTGCCGACGCAAAAGCCTTTTTCGATGCCAATCCTGATATCGAGGTTCTCGAAGCCTTCGTGATCGACGCGAACGGCGTTCCGCGCGGAAAGTGGATACCCCGCGAACGGGCGCTCGATGTCTTGGAAAAGGGCATGGCGATGCCGCGCTCGGTCTATGCGCTCGATGTCTGGGGCCGCGACGTGAATGCCGCCGGACTGGCGCAGGGAACCGGCGATCCTGACGGGTTATGCTTTCCCATTCCCGGAACGCTGTCGCGCATCAACTGGCTGAACCGGCCGACGGCGCAGGTTCTGCTCGGGATGCGTGATCCTGACGGCGAAGGGTTTTATGGCGATCCACGGCAGGTGCTGGCCAATGTGCTGAAAGGTTTTGCGAAGATCGGGCTGACGCCGGTGGTGGCGACGGAGCTTGAATTCTACCTGATCGATCCGCTGCGTTCGGCACTCGATCCGGTCAGGCCACCGAATTCGCGTGAGGGACGCTGGCATACGGGGCAGACGCAGGTGCTTTCGATTTCCGAACTGCAGGATTTCGAGGATGTGTTCCACGGCATTGCCAGTGCGGCGCGGGCGCAAGGCATACCGGCGGACATGGTGGTGCGCGAAAACGGCCCCGGCCAGTATGAAATCAATCTCAACCATGTGCCGGATGCGCTGAGAGCCGCCGATTACGCGGTGCTTTTGAAGCGGATCGTCAAGGGCGTGGCGCGGGCGAACGATCTCGACGCGACCTTCATGGCGAAACCCTATGGCATGCAGGCAGGCAGCGGCATGCATGTGCATTTCTCGCTGATCGACGAGATCGGGCGCAATGTCTATGCCGGCGAGGACGGGCCTTCAGAGATGCTGTTCCATTCGGTCGGCGGCCTCTTGGAGAATATGGGGGAGAGCATGGCGGTGTTTGCACCGCATGCCAATTCCTACAGGCGTTTGAGGCCGTCGGAACATGCGCCGACCTATGCGTCCTGGGGGTTCGACAACCGGTCTGCGGCAGTGCGGGTGATTACGGCGTCGAGGCCGGCGACGCGGATCGAGCACCGGGTTGCGGGGGCCGACGTGAACCCCTATCTGGCGCTTGCGATGATTCTCAATGCGGCGCTTTCCGGCATCAAGGAGAAGCGCAATCCGGGTGGGGCGATTACCGGCGACGAGCACGCGATCAATCATGATCCGCTGCCGACCAACTGGGATTATGCACTGCGGCAGTTTGCCCGGTCCACTTTCGCCTATGCCACACTCGGCCCGAAATACCGGTCGCTCTATAGTGCCTGCAAGGCTCAGGAACTGGCCGAATTTTCGCTGCGCGTCACCGACGTGGAATATGACGCTTACATAAGGACGGTATGAGATGACGTTTCGAGACAGCGCCACCAATCCCGGCCATACCGGCTCCTGGTATGCGGCAAGCGCCAATGACAAGCGCATGCGCCCTGCCCTTGCCGGCGATATTGAGACCGATGTCTGCATTATCGGCGCCGGCTTTACCGGAATTTCGGCGGCGCTGGAGCTTTCAGAGCGCGGATTTTCGGTCGTGGTGCTGGAAGCGAAACGCATCGGGTTCGGCGCGTCGGGACGCAATGGCGGGCAGATCGTCAACGGGTATAGCCGTGATCTCGAGACGATCGCCGGGCGCTACGGCCGCGACAAGGCGATCGAGCTCGGAAAAATGTCGCTCGAGGGCGGCAATATCATCCGCGAGCGGGTGGCCAAATATGCGATCGACTGTGATCTGGAACATGGCGGTTTCTTCGCCGCCTTCACCGACAAGCAGATCCGCGAGATGGAACATCACAAGGCCGACTGGGAGCGTCATGGGCATCTCGGACTGGAAATGGTGTCGAAGGCGGATGTGGCTAAATATGTGAAGACCGATCGTTATGCCGGCGGAATGATCGACAAGCTCGGCGGGCATATCCATCCGCTCAACCTCCTGCTCGGCGAGGCACGCGCTGCCGAAAACCTCGGCGCGAAGATTTTCGAGGGCTCGCGGGTGATTGCGGTCGATACGGACAAGGTCCGCCCTGTCGTCAGTACCGGTGGCGGATCGGTGACGGCCTCTTATGTGTTGATCTGCGGCAATGCCTATCTGGCCCCGCTGTTTCCGCAGGTGCATGGGCGGATGATGCCGGTGTCGAGCCAGGTGATGGTGACGGAGCCGCTCGATGCCTCGATGATCGAGAGCCTGCTGCCGGCCAATTATTGCGTCGAGGATGCCAATTACATTCTCGACTATTATCGCCGCACCTCGGACAACCGGCTGCTTTATGGCGGCGGCATCGGGTATGGCGGCTCGGATCCGAAGAACCTGACCGGCGTGATCCGGCCCAACATGCTGAAGACGTTTCCGCAGCTGAAGGACACGAAGATCGATTATGCGTGGAGCGGCAATTTCGCGCTGACACTGACCCGTATCCCGCATATGGGAAAACTGACGGATCATGTCTATTTCTCCCATGGCGACAGCGGCCATGGGGTGACGACGACGCATCTCTTGGGAAAAATCCTCGGCGAGGCCGTAGCCGGCCATGCCGAGCGGTTCGATGTGTGGGCATCGCTGCCCAACCTGCCCTTCCCCGGCGGACGGATGTTCCGCGTGCCGCTCACCGCGCTTGGCGCATGGTATTACGGCTTCAGGGACAAGCTCGGCATATGACGCCGCCCAAATCGGTGGCCTGGGATCAGGCGACAGATTCCGGGAAATGTCCCTTGAGGAAATAGGTGGCGTGGGTGCGTACGATCGCCTTGAAGCGCGCGGAAATCTGAGCTGCCTCGTCGGGCAGCATGAGCGCCAGACGCAAGGTGGCGCCAGCCATGTGGAACATGACGAACAGGGTCTGCGCATAACTTTCCCGCAGCGGCTCTGCAACGAAATGCGAGGTCATCTGGAAAAAGACCTCTGCCTGCAGCCGTGTTTCGGCGATATCAAGATCGGCCAACGCCTTGTCGGCCTGAACCGCGTTCAGGAGGTCCTGTGTCGAAGGCTCCTGACGCATGCGCTCATAATAGATGTCGAAAAGGTCGTGGGTGGCGCGCAGTGCATCGTCAGCTGTCTCGATACGGGTCAGGTGACCTGCGATCAGCTCACGGACTTCCTCGACATACACCTCATGTAGCATGGCGATGATGGCGGACTTGTTGGGGAAATACTGATACACGGAAGCGATGGGACCACCGGAAAGCGCCGCGATCTCCTTCATCGTGACGGCATCAATGCCCTTCTGTCCGATCAGTTCCTTCGCGACTTTCAGGATTTCGCCGATACGCTCACGACTTCTTTCCTGTTTCGGCACCCGGCGAAGCGCGGCACGTCCCGCGCCCTGACTCGACTCCTGCATGCGATCCCTTTTCCCACCAACACTCATTAGACCAGGCGTCTGCAGCTAAACTGCAAACGCTAATTGAGTGTTATACGTAAAAGGGTCAGGTTCAGATCACCGGACCGGACGAAAAATGTGAATAAAAGATTAAATCACAAAGAATTTCCGGCCGGTGCGAGCTATTGCTCAAATATTTTCCCGCCAAAGTTTCTCCAGCCGGCCGATTGCATCCTCGACGATCTCAGGCACCGTTGCATCGATATCGACGGTCACCACATTCGTCTCGCCTTCAGGGCTTTCAAGCGTTGCAAGCTGGCTCTGCAGCAGCGATGCCGGCATGAAATGGCCCTTGCGCGCGCCCATGCGGGAGGCCAGCAGTTCCGGAGATCCCTTGAGGAAGACGAAGTAGAGCGGCTCTCCACCGGATGTGCGAAGCTTTTCCCGGTAGATTTTCTTCAAAGCGGAGCATGTGACGACGATGTCCTGACCGGCCGCACGGGCGGTCTTGAGTTCGTTGCCGATGATATCCAGCCACGGCCAGCGATCATCATCCGTCAGCGGCGTACCATCCGCCATCTTCTTGACGTTCGCTTCCGGGTGCAGCTGATCGCCTTCGACGAACCTGCAGCCGAGGCGATTGGCCAGAAGATCGGCAATCGAGGTTTTTCCGGCGCCGCTGACGCCCATGACGATAATGGCCTTCGACATTCGTTCTTCTCCCTGCTTTTCATCTGCGCATAACGCGTGGCGAAATCTATTTCAACCTCGCATCCTTGCCGATCACGAGCGGCATCAGCACAGACAGGAACATCAGCCTCAACACATGGTGAGCACCGACATAGGTGGGATCGGCATGAAGCATGACGGCCATGGCCGCCATGGTTTCCAGCCCGCCGGGAGAAAAGGCGATCAGCGCCGCATCGAGCGGCACATCGGCAAAATAGGACACCGTCACGGCTATGCCCCCGGCAAGCGCCATGACGACGACGGTAACGACCAACCCGGAAACGATCGCGACGCGCAGGTCCGCAAAGGACAGGCCGGAAAAGCGTGAACCGATCAGCGAGCCGAGCAGGACATAGATCGGGATCAGCAGCCAGTTGGGAACGGCGCCCGAAACGAAGCCGGTAATGTGGGTGGAAATGGAGACGAAGACGCCGCCAACCAGAAGCGCTGCCGGAAATTTCCAGCGCTGGAAGAGCAGGCCGAACCCGGCCGAGACGATCACCATGACCACAAAGACCGGCATGCTCATCGACTGGGGCAGAACGATCACGTCGGTTTCGGCAAGATCGAAGACTTCGACGATCAGAGGCACGCTGATCGTCAGCGCGAGTACACGCACGCTCTGGGAGATGCTGACGGCGCGAAGATCGCAACGCATTTCGGCGGCAAGGCTCAGGACGTAACTGAGGTGGCCGGGCGAAGCGGCGAGAAGTGCGGTCGTGCGATCATATCGGAACAGCCGCTGAAGCACCCAGGCGGCGGAGAAGAGCAGGATGACAATCGCCACGAAGACCATGATGAAGCTGAGCGGCCAGGTGCGTGCAGCAACGAAGATTTCCGGCGTTACCGTCGAACCCATCGATATGCCGATGACGATGAAACAGGCATTGCGGATGATATGCGGCACGCCAAGCTGCAGCCCGGCAAGGCCGGCAAACGTGACGGCAACAGCCGGGCCGATCAGATAGGGAGCCGGGAAACCGATGGCGATGGCAACGAGCGCGCCGGCCGCTCCGATCAGCGACGTTATCAAAAACTGGCGTAGTTCTGGAAAATTCATAAAGACCGGTCCTGACACCTGTCCGGGCGGCAGACTGCCGACGCGGCAGGTTGCCGGCATGGCAAGGCAGCATCCGTTCTAGCCAGCAGAGCGGGAAGGTCAACCAGAGCCGGTCCACATAAACAAAAACGCCGGATTGACCGGCGTTTTTGTTGCATCAGATACGATATGCGACAGATCAGGCGGCGGGCGCAACGACCTTCTTCATATCGACGGCATCGAGGCCGAGAAGGAAGTTGATCTGCGGACGCGCCTTGACCAGATCGTCGATCGTGTATTCGGCGAGCACATCGAAAAACGCGTTCAGCGCCTTACGAAGCGCAGAATTCAAACCACAGCTGTCGACCAGAGGACATTCGATCGCACCGTCGTCCTCGAAACATTCCGCCATTGCGAAACTGTCTTCCGTGACGCGCACGACATCAAAAAGGGTGATCTTGTCGGCCGCGCGACCGAGCCTTACACCACCGTTGCGACCGCGTACGGTTTCGACCAGACCGGCCTTGTTCAGCGGCTGAAGGATCTTGAACAGGAACAGCTCGGACACGCCATAAGCCCTGGCAATCTCCGGAATGCGGCTCAGATGCCCTTCATTGGCTGCGCAATACATCAGCATTCTTACGGCATAATTGGTCTGTTTTGTCAGGCGCATGGTGGTCTCCGAAGACTCGAGAGAACTCTATATAGACGCTTCCCTAGTTTTGAACAATTCCAAAATAGGAAAATCGGACTCTTGTTTTCAGGTGCACTAATTCATCGATTGCGCAAAAAAGCAAATCCTGAATGCAGATGTCAACATAAAGCAACCGCCGAGTGCAATTCGGCCAGCGGCGATTGTCCTATGTCTACACCCTCACCAGGATGCAATCCTTGATAAAAGGCATTTTATGGAGCGCTGTGACAATAGGTTCGTGCGCCGGAAATCCTCTCTCAAGAAGATATTCAGGCAGGATCATTGGGGCTGAAAACCGGGCTTAGACCGGAAAACAAAGCCGAAAGGCGCAATTCGGTCAGCCGATCGACATGGCGATGGCAATCGCGGCGGATACGCCCAAAGTTATTGTGGCTGCAAGGATGCTGAGGCCAATACGCGCCAGATGCGTGCGACGGGCACGCTTTTCGTCCCACTCGTAAACCATGACATAACTCCCACTCCTACCCGCTCCAATTTAGGGCAACTGACGACCACGTCAATCTTTCGTGAGGAACAGTTTATATTAGGCTCGCGTCGCGGGCACGGACATCCCGTCACTGATGGCCTTCAGATGGATTGAAGAGCGATCCGATTGCCTTCACTGTCGGCAATCTCTGCAACAAAATCGGTATCGTTGATCGGTGTCTTGGCAAACAGGATCTCGCTTCCCTGTGCGACAGCCCTCAACAGAACGTCATCGATATCTTCGACGCTAAAATAAACGACCGATCCGTCTCGGGTCGGCACATAGATATCGCCTTGTGCAAGCGCTCCGCTGGCGCCGTCTTTTCCCTCTTCGAAGGGGAAATACGCCATCCTGTTGCCATGGATGATCACGACATCGCCAAAAGCCACGCCGAAAACGGCATGGTAGAACTCCATCGCCCGCTCAAGATCGGTAGCCGGTATCTCAACATGAGCGATCAGGTTCATCTTACACTCACCAAACGGGACCATTGGCGCTGCGTATCCAGCTTTCGTGCGAGATATCCGAAATGCTTTGCCACAAAATGAATAAGCCCGGCCTGAGCCGGGCTTTTCGGGCGCCGCCGTAGTCAGGCGACAAGAAGCGCTGACGGGGGCAATTTCAGCGCCACGGCAATACGTTTCAACTTGGCCGGATCGGCATTGAGACCTTTTTCGACGCCGAGGATCTCGTCGTGCACGAGGCCGGTGGTCAAAGAAAGGTCATCGATGCTGTAACCAGCAGCGAGACGCGCTTCGGCAACGGCTCTTGCCACTTGACCCGAAAGAACAGCGCCGCTTTGAGATGCCTTAATGTTGCTAATTGAGACTGTCATGGTTTCATCCTTCTTGAAAAAACCCGGCATTTACGGCGGGTGAAGGGGGTCGAATGACCCAGACTGCGACATGCGGTCGCGGGACAAACATAGGCCATAATCTGCTTTGTGCAATAGGCGATGTTGCATCGCACAACATCAATCATGAAAAAACGGCGGCACCTCCGTATTTTCGGTGTCTAAAAATCCAGCAGAACCAAAGCAGATCCTGCGCGTTTACAAGGCAAAAGAGGACAGGATCATGCCTTATTCAAATTTTGCAAAATCGACGCATGGCAATGATCGCGGCATCGAGCACGGCTTTGGCAGCGATGCACAGTTGCTGCAGGCCGCACATCATCTGGTCGATGTCTACCTCATGTATCTGCGCGAGCATGAAACCGGCAGCGATATCTTCGACACACGTGAACTCCCCGCCTCCAAGGGAAGCCTGATCAATGCTTTTCGGGTGGTCATCGCGACGGAAAACCGAACCGGCGTGCGCGCGCTGCTGGTCAAGGCCGGGATGACACTCGCACAGTTTCAAGAGAATATCGGTCCACGCATGTCGTTCACGGCGGCAAAAACGACGCGAGAGGCGAGCGACGGGCCGTGGCGGCCGGATACCAGCCAGATCCGCCGCTTCGATCGCGCATTGATGCGGCACGGTGAGGACCGCACCAAACTCGTGCGGATGTTTCGCCATGCCGCCGATATCGCGGAACACAAACCTGTCCACGACGCCTGAAGCGGCACCCGGCCGGCTGTTGCGCTGAGTCAATGAAGCCACCCGCCATCCGTGTAACCTCAAAATCATGGAGGTAAAAGTGATGCGCGCCGTATGGCGCAAGCATCCTATTTGCCGCCGAAGGCAAGGTGAAGTCTGAAATCCGCAAGGCCCCGCCCCGGCGATATCAATGATATCGCGGGCGGCCGAATAACGGCTCCGTGGGGAGCCGGATGGTGCCGGATTTCACCGCCTCTGCCTGAACGGTGGGCTGGGGCGACGCGACGGAGGCCGCGTCGTTCAGGAGGGACCCGGCCCAGATTCGTGGGCCGGGTCTTCGCATTCACCGACCGACTACCAGGATTTCAGCGCCCGAAGGGTCGGGGTCTTCTTGAAGATATGCTCGTCCATGCGGGCGAGAAGCGTGTCCAGCAGGGTAACCGCCTCGGCCACTGCCGGCCCCTTGTTGAGCATCACGCATTCAGCCCGAGCGGCCATTGCGGCGTCGGTCATTTCGCCACGCGACGGCAGGCCATCCTTCACCAGATCCTCGAGGACCTGTGTCGCCCAGACGGTCGGGACAGATGCGGCTTCGCAGAGCCAGAGGATCTCTTCCTGCATTTCCGCGACACGTTCGAACCCGATTTCGGCAGCAAGGTCGCCGCGGGCGATCATCACACCGAAAGGACGGTCAAGCGCATGGGCGCGGGCAATCAATGCCGGCAGGTTGCGGACGGCTTCCGGCTGCTCGATCTTGGCGACAAGGCCAAGCGCTTGCCCACGCGGCGGATAGACCGAAAGCGCCTTCTCCAGAAGATCCAGATCTTCCGGGCGGCTGACGAAGGAATAACCCAGCATGTCGGCATTGCTTATGACGGCGGCAAGGTCGCCTTCATCCTTGGCGGTGAGTGGAGACAGACCAAGCGCGGTATCGGGCAGGTTCAGCCCCTTTTCCGGCTTCAGCCTGACGCCGCCAGCCTTCACATGGGTGACCCGTACAAGCGCTTCGCCCTCGGACACGCTTTCGATGACCGCTTCCAGCTTGCCGTCATTATAACGCAGCTTGTGACCCGGCGCGACGCGCTCGACGATTTCGGGCAGGGAGACGGCCGCGCAGAAACGGACGTCTTCCGTCTGATAGGGCTCACGCGCGGCAACCAGGCGAAAGAGATCGCCAGCCACCAGTCTCGCACCCTTGTCGGCGACCACGGCTTCCGTTCTGATCTTCGGGCCGGCGATGTCCATCAGCACGGTGATGCGGCGGCCGATCTTTTCACCGGCGGTGCGGACATGCCGCGCCATGGCTTCCCAAGCCAGGTGATCATCATGGGCGCAGTTGATGCGGGCGACATCCATTCCGCGCCGGGCGAGGTCAAGGATGAAATCCGCATCCTGCGCCGCCTCGCCCGGCAGCGTGACCATGATACGGCCGCGACGATGCGCGCGGGCACCGCCGAGCAGCAGATCCGTCATCGCGGCAAG
>DLSX01000145.1 GCA_002500765.1 Neorhizobium sp. UBA7851 | reverse complement strand
CGGCGCGATGGGCGCCTCGCGCGATCCCTGGCTTGCCGTCACCCATGTGGGCACGGCGCGGGAAGCGATGATCGGCTCCTGGCTGCTCAATGCATCGCAGGGCTGGGCCTGGCCGAGCGGCACCCATGTGCAGGATCCGCTCAGTCTTCGAATGATCCCGCAGGTTTTCGGTGCGGTGTTCGAGAGCGTGCTGACATCCGGCCACAAGATCCTCGCGGCGACCGGCCGATCAGACGACAATCCCGTCATCGCCGATGGGCGAGTACTGACATCCGGCGGATCGCTGCCGCTCGACGTGACCGTGCTGATGGAATCGGCGGTCTTGTGCATGGCGCACGCGGCGCGCAATTCCTTCAATCGCTGCGTCCTGCTTGGTAACGGGCAGCGCCGCGACCTGCCGGTCAATCTCGTGCCGCCGGGCGCGATTGCCACCGGCTTCGGGCCGATCATCAAGCTTGCGGGTGACATCTATTCGCGGGTCCTGTCGATGAGCAATCCGGTCTCGGCCCAATCGCTTGTCGTCGCCGGCGGAATGGAGGACGAGGCAGCCTTCTTGCCGCTCGTCGTCGAACGCTTCGAACGTCAAGTGCGCGCCGTGAGGCGTCTGGCGGGCCTGGAGGCGCTTCTTGCGGCGCAGGCGATGGATATTCATGGCGACAAACCGGGCGGTGCGGTCGGGCTCATCTACGAGGTCGTGCGCAAACACGCGGCATTCTACACCGTCGATCGAGCTCTCTCTGCAGAAGTGGAGGCGATCGAGGACGAGCTTGCGTCCGACGCATTTCTGACGCGGCTGATCGCAATCTCCCCCATTCATGCGATCGACGATTTCTTCGCGCTCGGCGGTTTCGGCATGCAAGGGGTCGAGACTTGAGCCGGTTTTGAGCGAAAATCCTGCCTTTGCAGGCGCCCTGCCCTTCCCGCACCACGGGGCAGTCTTGATTCCGCCCGTTTCTTAATACCTGTTTAAGGAATACATTCCTCTTCCCGGAGATTGCCGATGGCCTTGGGTCCTACGCAACGCCTGAAGGACGGCATTGCCGCCGTCGAAACCATGACCCGTTTCGCGCTCGCCGTCCTGGCGCTTGCGTCGGGCGTCTACACCTATCTCGGTGTGCGTTCGATCCTCGACGGTTCGCCGACCGGTGTATTCTTTGCCGCGATCATCTATTCGGTTTCGGTCTCGGTCGGCATCTATGCTTTCTGGTCCTACATGGCGCGCTTCTACCCGCATATCACCAGCCGGGCCGGCCAGACCGCGATGCTGTTCGTGATGGCCTGCGGCGCGGCGATGATCCTCGCCATGTCGAGCTGGCTCAACGCTGCAGCACTTGCGGGTTCGGCCGCCGTCGAGCAGCATCTCTCGGAAACGGTGGAAGGTTATTCCGCCGATCTCGATCGTGCTCACCAGAACGTGCTGGCGGTCCAGAGCCTTCTGCCGGATATCCAGCGCGCCTCGGAACGGTTTGCCCAGCTCGCCGCCGTGGAGCGACAGTCGGGATCGCTGACCGGCACGACCGGATCAGGCAGCGTCGTGCAGCTCCTGACCCAGATGTCGGGGCAGATGAAATCGCTCGAAGCCAATATCAACGGTTCGCGCGAGCAGGTGGCAGAGCTTTTCGAGCAGGGGCAGAAGCGGCTTGAAACAATGCGCTCGCTGATCTCGGCACCCGGTAGGATCGAGCCCCGCGCCGACCAGTTTTCCACGGAAGCCGTGGCGCTGACCGGCGTCATAAGTTCGCTTGCTCAGACCTCGATTGCGCCATCGATCCGCCGCGCGGCGGATGATCTTTCGCTCGGGTTCATCGCACCGGTCGCCGATGGCAGCGATGCCAATCTCATCAACCGCCAGGATCAGGTGATGGCTACTGTCAGGGCCTCCGTCGCCGCCCAGTCGAAGGCGCTTGCCAAGGCGGCGGACGAGATCCTTGCCAGGGCACCGGTGGCAGAACGCCGCTTCGTGCCGCTGTCTTCGGCGGAGGCCGTGCTTCAGTACGCGCAGGACTTCATTCCCGCCTGGGCCGGTGCGATCTCGATAGATCTTCTGCCGGGCGTGATGGTGTTCATTCTTGCGGTTGCGCATGCCTCGATCCGCAGGCAGGAGGAGAAGCTGCCCTATGCGGAGCGTATCACGGCAGCGGAGCTGATGCGGGCGGTCGAAATCCAGCGCGCGCTTTCGGCCAGCGGCGTCGATCTCGAGACTGCAGTAAGGGAGGAAAAGGAAGACAGCAAGGCGGAAGACGAACACACCACAGAGGAACCGACCAACATCACCAATCTCGATCCGCGCTCGCGCGGCAGGGACAGACAGCATGACGATCGGTGAAGCCCTCAGGCGGCTCGACGATGGGCTGCTGATGCGCTGCGTCTTCTATGTACTCGTTGCCGCATCGCTTACCTTTCTGGTGGTCGACGTGCGCGAGATTACCACTGCCAACGCGGAATTGCCGGGGTTCGATCCGATGCATGACGACCAGCCCGTATTGCCGCCGGCACTGACGGACGGGCCCCCCGCCGCTCCGCCAGTCGAGCCCGCAAGCCCGAGCGAGGTGTTGCGCAAGGCGATGACCTTCGATCTGAAACCCGGTGGCGTGCTGATGGCGGAAGGGACGATCGATCCGGGTGCGGCAGGCCGTTTTGCGCAGGAGATCGAGGAACGGGGAGAATATGTGAAGAGCGTGCAGCTGAATTCGCCGGGCGGTTCGGTTGATGACGCGATCACCATGTCGAAGCTGATCCTAGAGAAAAAGCTTCAGACCAGGATCGCCTCACGCGGGCTTTGTGCGTCGTCCTGCCCGATCGTGTTTGCCGGCGGCGCCGAGCGCATCGCGGAAAAGGAGGCCGTCGTCGGCGTGCATCAGGTCTTCAACGGCGGCCGCGATCGGCCGTCGGCGGAGCAGGCGATGTCGAGCGCACAATCGACGACCGCACGGGTTGCCCGGCATCTGGAGGAGATGGGGATCGGCTCGGGGCTCTGGGTTNNACTGGAGACCCCGCCGGACCGGCTCTACTATCTGACGGAGAAGGAAATGGTGGATTTCAAGCTCGTCACTCAGCCGGTGCCGGCACCGGCAGCGAAGAGTTGATCACGCGTGCCCGACGGCTGAGCAAATAGGATGTCTGCCCGGCAACCAGAGCCAAAGCCAGCATGATGCCGGTGAAGGTGATGACCGCGGACCAGCCGCCAGCGCTCCAGAACTTGCCGCCTATCGAACCGGCGACGCTCGAACCCAGATAATAGGCCAGCAGGTAAAGCGCGGAGGCATGCCCCTTGTTGCTGCCGGCAAGGCTTCCGATCAGGGCGCTTGCCACCGCGTGGGCCATGAAGAAGCCCGTCGTCAGCATGGCGATACCGAGAATGATCAACATGAGTGACGCAGCCAGGGTGGTCATCAGTCCGGCAAACATCAGGATAATGCCCGCCATCATCACCTGGAACTGGCCGAAACGGTCACTCAGCGTACCACCGATCCAGGAGGAGCCGACACCGCACAGATAGGCGGTGAAGATCAGGCCAAGTTCGGTCTGGTTGAGGTGATAGGGTTCGACGACGAGCCGGAAGCCCGAATAGTTGTAGATGGTGACGAAGGAGCCCATCAGCAGGAAGCCGATGACGAAAAGCAGCGCCAGCGGCCGCTGGTTGAGATGGCCGAGCCAGGCCGAGACGTGATAGCTGGCGGTGGACCGGCGCGGCTTGAAGTTGCGTGACGGCGGCAAAAGCGTGAAGAAGCCGATCGCGGCACAAATGCCAAACACTCCGATCGTCACCAATGCCAGCCGCCAGTCGAGAAATTCGGCCAGAATGCCGGTGAAGACACGCCCCGACATGCCGCCGAGCGCATTGCCGGCGATGTAGAGGCCCATGGCTGCACCAATGCCTTTGGGATCGATCTCTTCCGACAGATAGGCCATGGCAACGGCCGGAACACCGCCGAGCAACAGGCCTTCCAGCGCGCGGATGACGAGAATGAGGTTCCAGCTGGGCATGATGGCACAGGCAAGCGTGCAGAGCGAAGCCCCCATCAGCGAACAGAACATCAGGCTACGGCGGCCGAAGCGTTCGGAGATTGCGGCGGCACAGAAGATAGCCAGCGCCAGAAGGCCTGTCGACAGCGACAGAGACAGCGAACTTATCGCCGGGCTGACGTCGAATTCTTCTGCAAAGATCGGCATCAGCGGCTGCACGCAATAGAGCAGCGCGAAAGTAGAATAACCGGAGAGGAAAAGGGCCAGGCTGGCCTTTCGGTAGCCTGGCGTGCCGCGCGTCAGATATTGCTTGGGAGGATCAGTCTGAAGCGGAGCGGCAGTCGGTTCAAGAATATCGATTTCGGAATTTAGCGGGCGGCGGACAACAGCGGACGGCATGATAAAAAGACCTTCTGAATGGTCCGGAATCTAGCCAGCCTGCGTTTATGTGTCCAATATATGGAGGAGGCTTTCGTGATAGGTTTTGGATATGGAGCTTCGCCATCTTCGCTATTTCGTCGCCGTCGCGGAAGAACTGAATTTCACCCGGGCAGCGGCAAAACTGGGCATCGGCCAACCGCCGCTCAGCCAGCAGATCCGTGACCTCGAAACGGAAATCGGCTCGCAACTGTTTCATCGGGTCGCGCATGGCGCAGAACTGACGGCGGCGGGAACCGCCTTTCTTGCCGAGGCGAAACTCTCGCTTGCGGCTGCCGATCACGCCAAACTAGCCGCTCAACGGGCGGCGCGCGGGGAAACCGGGCGTCTGGCGCTTGGTTTTACGGCATCGGCGACCTTCAATCCGGCGGTGACCGGCATCATCCGGCAGTTTCGGGCGCGGTGGCCGGAGGTTGCCCTGTCGCTGACCGAGATGAACAGCAACTGGCTGATGGAAAAGCTCATTCGCGGTGAGCTCGATGTCGCCTTCATCCGGCCGGGGCGGGAAGATCCGAAGGACGTGCGGCTGAAACGCATGGCCGACGAACAGATGCTGGTCGCGCTCCCCGCCAGCCATCCGCTTGCGGCACAAAGCCGCGTCAGACTCGCGAGCCTTGCCGGCGAGCCTTTCATCCTGTTTCCGCGAACGGTGGGCCTCAGCCTCTATACCGACATTCTCCATGCCTGCCGCGAGGCCGGCTTCGAGCTCAGCGTATCCCAGGAAGCGCCGCAGATCCCATCGGTCGTCAATCTGGTCGCAGCCGGGCTCGGTGTGTCGATCGTGCCGAAATCGCTGGCAAAGATCGAAATCGACGGCGTTGTCTTTCGCCCGATAGAAGGACCGCCGCTGATGGCGCGACTGGGGATCGCCGTGATGAAGGAACAGCGGTCCCCGATCGCGCTCAATCTCTTCGGCCTTGTCCAGACCGGTTGATCAAGCCTTTATCTCGCGCTCGCAGAAGGTGATGCGGTTGCTGAACGGATCGATGACCGTGACCTCCAGCCCCCAGGGCGCCTGTTCCAGTCCCGGGCGCATATAGGGATAGTTCTTGCCGATCAGCTCTTTCTGGAAGGCCGCCGCACCCGACATGGGCACGAAGACGCGCGCGCCGGGCGACGCGTCGCCTGCATGTTCGGAAAGATGGATCAGCATGCCACTGCGCGACATCTGGCAATAAAGCGGCGCAGTCGGCGCGAACCGATGTTCCCAGTCCACGACAAAACCGAGGAAATCCCGGTAGAATTCCATCGCCTTCGTTACATCGAAAATGCGGAAGATCGGAATTGCCGGCTGGATGGAGATCGGGTCTTTTCGCTCCGTCGGCTCGGCCGCCTCGATCTTTGCGGAAAGAATGTTCCAGTCGTCATAACCGAACTGGGCCGAGACCAGCTCCAGCGCCTTGCTGTGGGAGAGTTCGATATTCTGTTCGGCAAGCGCCTCGCGCAGGCTTTTTGCCATCAGTTTTGCATCGCGGAAATCGCGCATGACATCATCCTTTCAACGGACGAACGCATAAATCAGAGCCCGCATTGCTGATCCGTTCGTCATCATTGGCCGGATGGTCGAGGATGATGGTCGGTTGGATGCATTCACCATGGCAGGATTGCCGCGGGCGGCTGGCCGCATCCGGCCATGACAATTGCTAAACCAGAGTTTTGGCACACGCAATGCCGTTCACCACGCGACCCGAAAGTCGATTGCAACTTGAAGGACAAGACCTTAGCTTCCGGTCACGTCAATAGCAGGCAAGACCATGAAACTCTCGGGCAAGCGCATTCTCCTCATCATCTCCGGCGGCATCGCGGCCTATAAGAGCCTCGACCTGATCCGGCGGCTGCGCGAGCGCGGGGCGGAGGTACGGCCGCTGATGACGAAATCGGCACAGGAATTCGTCACTCCGCTTGCAGTCGGTGCTCTGTCTTCCGGCCATGTCTATACGGAACTGTTTTCGCGCGAAGACGAGCAGGATGTCGGGCATATAAGGCTGGCGCGCGACTGCGATCTCGTTCTGGTGGCACCGGCGACGGCGAATCTGATGGCCAAGATGGCGCATGGGATCGCTGATGATCTGGCCAGCACGGTCCTGCTCGCAACCGACCGGCCGGTTCTGATCGCGCCGGCCATGAACCCGAAAATGTGGGATGCGGCGCCGACACGGCGGAATGTCGAGGCTCTCGAGCGGGATGGCATCTCGTTCATCGGCCCGATGGCCGGCGAAATGGCGGAAAGCAACGAAGCGGGCATCGGCCGGATGGCCGAGCCGCTGCAAATCGTTGCGGCCGCGACTGACCTGCTCGATGGCGGGCCGAAACCGCTCAAGGGTAAATCCGCAATCGTCACATCCGGCCCGACACATGAACCGATCGATCCGGTGCGTTACATTGCAAACCGCTCTTCCGGGCGGCAGGGGCATGCGATCGCCGCGGCTCTGGCAAAGCTCGGCGCCGAGGTCACGCTGGTCTCCGGTCCGGTGACGATCCCCGATCCTGCCGGTGTGACGACCATGCATGTCGAGACGGCGAGCGAAATGCTGGAGGCCGTGACTGCGCAACTTCCTGCCGATATCGCCGTGATGGTGGCAGCAGTTGCCGACTGGCGCGTGGTCACCTCCGCCGACCAGAAGATCAAGAAACAGCCGGGCGAAGCCCCTCTCCCGCTGCAACTGATGGAAAACCCGGACATCCTGAAAACCGTTGGTCATCATGCAAGGCGGCCGAAGCTCGTGGTCGGTTTTGCGGCAGAGACACAGAATGTCGAAGCCAATGGTCGCGCCAAGCTGGAGCGGAAGGGCGCCGACATGATCGTTGCCAATGACGTTTCGCCGGAAACCGGGATCATGGGCGGTAGTCGCAACCATGTGAAAGTCATCTCCGCGCAAGGGGTAGACGAATGGCCCGATCTTTCGAAGGATGAAGTGGCCGGACGGCTGGCGGCGCTGATCGCCTCAAAACTGCCGATCTGAGACACGAGCCATGACCATGAGCCTGTTCACGAAAAACGGCTTCGATGCCTTTGTGAAGAAACTGCCGGGAACGAGTTTCGTCGATCAGTGGGACAGCCACGTCGCGAAAGTGGGCGACAAGGTGTTCACGCTGCTTGGCGAAGGCGGTGAGGCCCGGATCGTGGTGAAGTGCTCGGAGGAGAGTTTCGAGATCCTGACGGCGCTCGAGGGGATCGGCCAGGCACCCTATTTCGCCAAACGCAAATGGGTGGAGATCCGGGCGAACGCACCGCTTTCAGAGGAGGAAGTCGTGCATTACCTCATCCGCTCCTATGAGCTGGTGGCCGCAGGGCTGACGAAAAAGCTGCGGCTGGAACTCGGGATCACGCTTCCGGTTGCCTGAATGTCAGGCGGCTTCTGCCAGCAGCTTCGGCTGGAACAGGAGCGCCTGCATGCCATCCGGACAGACTTTCACGGCACTGCCATCCGGGATTTCCACCCAGGTATCGGCTTCGTCGTTCAAAGGTTCGGACACGAGGCAATAACCGCTCTTGGCACCGGCCGACCCGCCCATAGGCGCTGCATAGAGCGTCGGCGGCTTGTGGTCGGTCGCGTAACGCACGGCAAAGAGCTGCTTGCCGTCGGAAAAACAGGCGGTGAAACGCACCAGCGCTTCGCCGGATTGTTCGATCGACAGCGCCTCGACAGTGGCGACGGCCTTTTCCATCGAGCCCAGCGGATCGGCGTCGAGACCGAATTGCAGGGCGAGAAGAAAGATCATTTCGCTATCGGTGGTGCCGGTCCGGGCGCTGAACAGATCATCCGACAGCATGCTCTCCATGCGGCGGCGGATGCGATCGAAATTGGCGATCTGGCCATTATGCATGAATGACCAGTGACCGTGAACGAAGGGATGACAGTTGTCGCGCCTTGTTGCGCCCGTCGTTGCAGCACGGACATGGGCGAGGAAAAGCGACGAGCGGATCTGACGCGCCAGGCTTCTCAGGTTGCAATCGGACCAGGCCGGCAGAACGTCGCGGTAACGACCCGGCTCAGGCCTGTCGCCATACCAGGCGATGCCGAAACCGTCTCCATTGGTCGCCGTCTTGGCGCGGGTAGCGCAATGGGATTGCTCTATGAGCGAGTGGGCCGGAGAAGAAACAAGCTCTTCCAGGTAAAGCGGTTCGCCTCGATAGGCAGCCCAACGGCACATAGATTTCGTCACTCCGAGAAATAAAGCGGCCAATCGCGGCGCATTGAGAGGAGGGTGGAATTATTCGCCTAATGAAAAGTTAAGCTAACAGTATTCGTGACGGAATTGCGACAGGCAGAACTTCACGTTTTGCAACGCCTATTAAGACTGTGATGTGCCGGCTCCTCGTCAAGGCATGGCCCGACACTACCGTACAGACCACCCCATTTGCGGCCATTGCGTGGCAATGAGGGTTGTCGATGCCGACGCACAGCCTAAATAAACGTGCATGTCTCAACAAACAAAGCCACGTGAGGACCAGCCCTCTTCTGGTCTCACGCCCTCCGAAACCGCGGTTTCGGACCGCCTCAGGGATTTCGATCGCTGGGCACTGTTTCTCGATATCGACGGAACGTTGATCGATCTGGCTGACACACCCGATGGAATTTTCGTGCCGTCGGATCTGCCGGGCAATCTGGACAGGGTTTCGAAAAAGCTGAGTGGCGCCCTGGCGCTGGTTACCGGCCGCGCGCTGCCCTATGCCGACAGGCTGTTTCAACCCTACCAGTTTCCGATCGCAGGTCTCCATGGCGCGGAACAGCGCATGTCCGATGGCGCGATCGATTGCGTGACCGCAACGCCGGAATTCGAACTGCTGAAGGCGCGGCTTTTTGCCGATACCGCCGGTTGGGATGGCGTGCTGATCGAAGACAAGGGCGCGGCAGTCGGCGCGCATTACCGGCAGGCACCAGCGCGGCAGGCCGATCTCGAGGCGCTGATGGAACGTGCGGCAGCGGAGGCCGGCAGTGAGTTCAC
>DLSX01000102.1 GCA_002500765.1 Neorhizobium sp. UBA7851 | reverse complement strand
AAGCTTTCGGCGATCTTGTGCGCCTGGATGGCGTCGGGGCAGGAGAGGCGGACCATTTCGAGAGTGGTTCCGCGGCGTGATTGCGCCGATCGGGTGGTGGAGCGATTGGAGGTGGCGGGCTTGGCCATGTCTGTTCCTTCCGTGGCTGCCGAAGCGGTTCCGGCCCGTGCCGGTCTGCCCTTCGATGCGGACGACCAGAACCGGCAAGGGACGGGCGGCTTCACAGGTCCGATCCGGCTGAACCAGCAGGGCCGGTTTGCGGACCAGCAGGTCTTGACCTGAGCAGACCGCGGGCCTGCCCTCGCGCAGAGAAGTTGGATCGGCCGCTCCGCGGCGCGCCAGCGGCCTTGAAACGACCGGCCGCCGGTTCAGACCGCAGCGAAAAGAAGGGCAGTCCGGCACGGGTCAGTTTTCAGATGCACGCCGACGAGGGAGCATATGGCCAAGCCCGCCACCCTGGGAGATGTCGTGGCCGCAAGATGGCCAGATGCCGCCCAGTGCACTTTCCCGTTAGATGTCCACCTATCCCGCCACCGACGAAACAGGCGCATCACCGCAATGCTCGAGCGCGTCGATGATCTGCTCCTGAAACGCCAACCGGTGTGCGAGTGTGTCGAGTTCGGCCCAACGTTCGAAGGCCAGGCGATCAGCCAGGTCATGACGATAGAGCCGGAACCCTGATCGGCGTCGCGCCCGGCTCCGGACTTTCACGGTGATCGCTTGCCGGCTGGCGCGGGCTGCAATCTGCCGGTTCAGACAATCGAGATCCCGCTGGGTCTCACGCCGCGCGCAGATTGCCTTCTCCAGCGGCTTTGGAGCGAGGATGTCGATCATGACCCATCCTCCCGACCTCGCCAGCCGATGAAGGAGGACGGCCCATGATACTGGGCATGACGGACGGGATCGATGGCGAATCCGAACCGGCCGCGCCCAGCGTACTCGTCGCTTGGCACCAGAAAGCGACGCTCATCGTCGCTGGCCCTTCGATCACCGCCGACGACCGCAATGACCTCGGTCATGCCTGAGTGCTGATCGGAGAATATTGTCGATATGACGATATGATCTGCCGCATGGCACTGATCAAACGCGCGGCGATCTTTAACCCAGCTTTCTCCCTCGGCCAGCTTGCAGCCGTGGATCGCCTCCCAGGCATCCGGCTTGGTATTGCGGACAGCTTTTTCGGCCATCGATCGCTCGTAGCCGGTGAACAGTTGGGGAAAGCTGATGGCCACGATCGCCCATTCGCAATCTTCCTCGTACCATGCGGTGTCATTGCGCAAGAGCGGAAGGACTTTGGCATTGCGGTCGGAAGAAAGGTGAAAACCTCCGTGGCCGGCCGTGCTATGGGAGACGACACCCTCGGCATAGATGACAGCCATCTGCGACGCCCCCCAAGGCGTGCTCGCCGGAATGCGGGTCTGCACGCGATTCATCGCGGCCAGATCGCGCCGGTGCCGGGCCGTCTCGGCAACACGCATCCGAAACTCGGCCTCGTCGCCCACGCGGCCATCGTGCCCGATGAAGTCGGCGCGCGTGAGTTCTGTCAGCGGACGGCGAACGAAGATGGCACTCGCGAGAATAGCAAAGCCGCTGGACGATGTGACCATGGCCAGGACCAGGTCATCGATGCGGGCGACGCGCATGCCGTCCGCGCTGGTGGCAAACTCCACCCCCGAAACATCGGGGGCGGGTGCTGCTGAGCTTGACTTGAGAGTGGCAGTCATGCGGCCGCCCTCTGATCGAAATCCTGGTCGTGGCCATCGTCGGCCTCGACTTCGGTGTTTTGCGGATGATCCTGATCCGCCTCCTCGTCGACCGACCCCTCAAGCTCTTCAGCCGAGGCGCCAGTATTACCGTCTTCGGCATCCTGAGAGCCCGTGCCGATGACATCGGTAGCAGCGCCTGCCCGGATCCATTCGAACAACTCGTCCACCGGTGGCGCGAAGCGGCCAGATGGATGGACGAAGTGTTCGTTGGCAAAATGTTCGACCAGCGCTGTGCGGGTTTCCCGGACCTTCTGCCGGGGTTGAACCGATGCTTCGGCGCAGGACGCTTCCAGCGCCTGGCGCGACAGGCACAAGAGGAAGTCTTCCGAACCCATGTTCGACAGGAATTCATCAGCGCCGATCGCTTCGCCGGCGATCCGCGCGACCATGCCGCTGTTCGACATGCCCCGGCGGCACGACAGAACATCGATGAGGACCGAGCGAACGGCAACGCGTAGCGTGTCCTGATCGAAGGCGAGCTTGCCATGCTCATCGAACAAGCCGACCGCATGCCGCGAGAAACGCTTGCCGCCATAGAAGGTCCCGTCAGCACCGGAGTCGACGCGGACGTTCTGACCGGCGAAGGCCAGCACCATCAGCGCCATCAGCATGTCGTCCTCAATCGGCGCGCGGCCGAGCGCATCGTGGAGTGCATCCGTGCGAAAGTCACCGATCATGTCATGCCCCTTTTGGGTCACATCAGGCCGTGCCTTCGGCGTGGCGATCGCGTCAGCGTCATCGCCGCCAGTAACCGGTCCGTCGCCAACAACTCCCTTGGGCTTCGCGGCCTCTGGCATGCGATAATGGACGGTCTGCACCTTGCCGTCGCGATCGAGATAGAGTGCCGTGTGGTCGGACTTGGAGGGCTTGCCATAGACCTGGGAGGCTTTCTTCGGCAACTCCGGCTGGCCCCAGCTGCTGATGTCGACGATCGCACCCTTCTTCGGCAGATTGTTCGTCATCCATTCATGCTGGGCGCCGAGAAATCCCTCGACGTTCGTGGTATAGCGCCCGTCTTGGTCGGCTGGCGCGAATAGATCCTCGACCCATTCAATTCCGTACGCCTGAGCGAGATCGTCGCCAAAACTCGCATCCCTGGCGTACATGCGCTTCTTGGTCAGGGCGTTGGCGATCTGCCACCAGTGCGCGGTGTCACCCTTCTTCGGCTTATGCGCCTTCCAGACCTCCTTCTGGTCAACCTGGCCGGCAGCCGCGATCACACGCAACTGTTGCTCGCTCGGCATATCGCCCAGCGCCATCTGCTCGAGCATCTCCGGCAAAACATTGGCGAGGAGCCGGAGCTTGCGGATCTGGCGGACGGGGAGGGCGAGAGCGACGGCGATTGCTTCCTCGGTCCAACCGAGCGCGACAAGGCGTTCGATGCCGCGCCATTGGTCGACGGGGTTGAGCGGCTCGCGAACCGAGTTTTCGACCATCGAGCGCATTGCGCCGTTGTCGTTGGCGGCATCAGCAACCAGAATTTCGATTTCTTCGAGGCCTGCGGCAATCGCGAGCCGGACGCGACGATGGCCGGCGTCGATGACGTAGCCGTTACCACCGTCGGCTTCCTGCGCGACGACAGGCGGTTGGACGATGCCGACGGCCTTAATCGTGGCCAGCATCAGCGCGTCTGCCTGCGGCGACGACTTCGACTGGCGCATCCGGTCGGGGTTCTCCTTCAGAGCGCGCGGGTCAACTTTGATGATCTGCATGGGATCTGTCCTTTCGGGAGCGTTCCGGGCCGGCACCTTGCCAGCCCTTCCTGTCTTCATTTTTCTCGAAGACACCTCCCGGACCGCCGAGCGGTCGGACTGACGCAACTGCGACCGAGCATCCCTGCCGCGAAGGACAAGCGGGGCTTACAGCCCTGCGAAGGTCGAGTGGCCGGGATGGCGCAGGTGGCGGTTGAGCGACAGCGGCGGCAGGAGGACAGATCGGCGACCGGTTCCTTCTTCCTCCTTCTCTTCCGGTTCTCTGTTGAAAGTTCAGCTCGCAAGCCGCAGCCAAAGCAGCACGTGAAAACCTCGGCTGGAAACAGAAACGCAAAAAGGGCGCTCAACCCACACGGGGAGCGCCCTTTTGCTGATCCCGGACGACATCGAAAGCGACCGCAAGAGCGGCGACAGGACATCATCTGAACGGGAAGTGATCCTCAGATATTATCGAGGGTCAAGGATTTCAAGTATCGGCCCCCGCCAACTGGCAAAGGCTATGGCGGGAGCAGTACCAAGCCGCAAGACCGGCCTTGGGCTTACGTTTGTCATGCGGCGATCTGGTCCGCTCAGCAATGGCAGAAGCAGCCATTTCTTCCTCGATCTCGCGAAGCCGCTTCCTTTTCGCGCCAAGCTCGTCAGCGAACTGGAATGCGCCACCGGTGCGCGATTGATACGAATTCAGCCGGCGCCCGGCCTCGGCCAATCGGCGGCGATATTGCCGCTGCTCTTCGTCAAAGCCATCAAGAGCATGCTCCAGCCGTGAGATCGCCCCCAGGGGCGTCACTGTGATGGCAAGGTCGATCTCGTATTCCGCGCCGGTGCGCTGAAGCATTGTCTCAAAGCGATATCCATCGCCCTTGCCAAAACGCTCACCCTCATAAACGAGATCGAAACCGCCGATCGTGGCCAGATGGACCTCGCCCTCCTGCTGAAGTTGAAGCAGCGTGAGGATCTCCTTCATCAAAGCACGACCAGCCTCCTTGCGCTCGGTGTGATTCTCACCGAGCACCACCATGGTGAAGGCATCGCCTGCGGTTGGCCGGAGGCGCGCGATGTCCTGCCCGATTTCACCGATGCGCCGGGTAGAGACCTCGATCTCGCGCTCTGCATCGCGCATCTGCCGGCGCACGGCACATTGGTCGTCCTCATGGGCGGCCCGCAGGCGTTCGAGCCGGGCGATATCGGCCTCAAGCCCAGCTTTCTGCATCAGCCGCTCGTCGCCGGATGCGATGGCCTTGGCCATGGCAAACTGGTTGGCCGTACCTTCGCCGACATCTTCTAGTCGGCGGATCGAGGTATCACCGGACAAGGCGGCGGCAATGAACCGGGCCTTGCGCTCGTTGTTCTGCCACATCGACGCGTCGAGCGACCCTTCTGTGGCATAGGCGAAGATATCGACCTCGTCATGCTGGTTGCCCTGGCGAACGATCCGGCCCTCCCGTTGTTCGATCTGCGACGGCAGCCATGGCACATCAAGATGATGGAGCGCCTTGAGCCTCAGCTGCGCATTGACGCCAGTGCCCATGGTTTCGGAACTGCCGATGAGAAATCGCACCTTGCCAGCGCGGACATCGCCAAACAGGCGTTGCTTGGCTTCGGCTTTCTTATAGTCCTGCATAAACGCGATCTGCGTGGTGGGCACGCCGAGCCGGATCAGCTCATCGCGGATGAACCGATAGGCAGAGAAGCCGCGGGACTTTTCGACATTGATCGTGCCGAGATCGGAAAAGATCATCTGGGCGGCGCCCGGCAGATCAAACTCCTTGCCGTCGGGGCGGCGATAGATGGCCTCACCGGTTTCCTTCCAGATCCGGTGGGCATTGCGCACGAGCAGATTGAGCTTGTTGTCCACCTCGTCGTCGGCTGCCGGCATCACAAAGCGCAGGTCGATCGCCGCGTGGCGGCCATCGGTAATGACCGACAGCAGAATGTCATCTCCGGGCTTTGCCGGCCCTTCGCGCTTCTCGATCGCCTTGATCCGGCCGTCAAGCATCTGCTGATAGGTCTTGAATAACGCCGTTGGCTTGGCCGTCAGGATCTGCCGGCACCCGGTGGAGATGTTGGGCACCTTCACATACTGCCTGAGATCGTACGGCATGACGACGTCGGCGAAGGAGCGGAACATGGCGATCAGCTCTGGCACGTTGACGAAGGAGGCGAAGCGGCTGACCGGCTTGTATCTGCCGGATGGCTGGATCTCCAGTTCCGTAGTCGTATCGCCGAAGCAGGACGCCCAGGCATCGAACTCGTGGAGCCCACGCTCAGCAAGTGCCTCGTGGCCGAGCAAGCGCTGGATCGAGAACATCTCACCGAGTGTATTGGTGATCGGCGTGCCGGAGGCCAGCACCAGCGCGCGGCCTGGATTCTTTGTCTCTATATAGCGGGATTTGACATAGAGATCCCAGGCGCGCTGCGAGCCGTTGGGATCGATGCCCTTCAGCGTCGACATATTGGTGGCGAAGGACAGTTTCCGGAATTCCTGCGCCTCGTCGACGACGATCTGGTCGACTCCGATTTCGGAGATCGTCAACAGATCGTCCTTGCGGGTGGCGAGTCCTTCAAGCCGCTCCTGCAATCCTTCCTTCAGCCGCTCAAGACGCTTGCGCGATATGCGGTCCTCGCTGTCGACCTTGGTCAGCAGATCCTCGTAGAGCTGTAGCTCATCCTGGATCATCCGTTGTTCGAATGCCGATGGCACAGCGATAAAGCGGAAGGCGGAGTGGGTGATAATGATCGCATCCCAGGTCGCCGTCGCGGCGCGCGACAGGAACCGAGCGCGCTTGTCCTTGGTAAAATTCGTCTCATCGGCAACGAGAATGCGCGCATTTGGATAGAGCGCCAGGAATTCGCGGGCCGCCTGCGCCAGGCAATGACCGGGTACCACCAACATCGCCTTGGCAACGAGGCCAAGCCGGCGTTGCTCCATAATGGCGGCGGCCATAGTCATCGTCTTGCCGGCGCCGACGGCATGAGCGAGATAGGTCGACCCATCGGCAATGATCCGCCAGATGCCACGCTTCTGGTGTGCGTATAAAATAAAGGCGCCAGAGGCGCCGGGAAGTTTGAGATGGGAGCCGTCGAATTTGCGCGGCGCGATGTTGTTGAAGCGGTCGTTGTAGTCCCGCGCCAGCCGGTCGGTGCGATCCGGATCGGTCCAGACCCAGTCCTGAAACGCCTGCTTGATCCTCTGCAGCTTGTCGCGGGCCGCCTCGGTGTCGACGACATTGAGTACGCGACGTTCGCCATCGACGTCCCTGAACACATCGAAGATTTGAGGAACCCGGCTGTTCAGCGCATCGGCGAGCAGATCTCCGGCATGGCGGCGGCTCGTTCCCCACTCTGATGTCCCCGCAGCGCTATAGCCAAGCTGGCGGGCTTCCACCGTCCATGAGCCGAGCTCCGGCATGTGGTGGATGCGGATGTCGGCTTCCATTTTCTCCTTTACGAAGGCGACGACGTCAGCGGCTGGGATCCATGGCGCGCCGAGACGCGCGGTGATGTCGGAGGGGCGAAGATCGGCCGGCTGAACATCGGTCAGGGCGCGGACATTGCACTCATAGGTCGGATCGAGCTCGGCCGCGGCCTGCGCCGCCGCGAGCTTGGTGCGGACAGCGCCAGAAAGATACCCGTCAGCAGTCTGCCACGATCCATCGGCCGGATCGCGGAAGACTGCCTCGCCCAGCTCGTCGACCACATCAGCGGGATCGCTGTGCAGCAACTCGGCGATATGGTCGATGTCAACGTGCCCGCGGTCGTTCAGCACAACGGCGAGCGCATCTGCCGGCGATGTGATGGTCGGCGCGGCCGGCGGCGCGATCACGCGTTCGGAAAAGATCGGACCGGGTTTCGCCGTGTCCGTCTCCAGATCATAGTCCTCGATCGAGGCGACCAACCAGCAATCGGGGTCATCACGGAAGGGCGCCAGGTTTGGCTGGCGATGAGTCTCCTTGACCTCGCCAGTCTCGGCATCCTCTTGAACAGAGACGACGGTGTGATTGATCGGTCCAAAATCCCGCACGAAGCTCGACCAGGCGATACGCAACCGCACCTGCAGATTACGCCAGGGCCGATCTGTTTCCTGCGCCTTCAGCACCTCGCGCACCGAATCGCGGATGGGGATCAACTTCGAAATGATCCGGACATGCTTTTCCGAAATGCCATCCCCGGTGCGGCTCTTGCGGACCGTGACCGGTACGGCCGATCCGTCGAACATCTGCATCAGGCCCTTCGATCGGTCGAGGAAGAAACTACCCTCGCGGACTGGACCATTCTTCGGCTGCAGATCGACGATCTCGGCGAGTTCGTCCTCCAGATCGATGTCGATGGGCGTGGGCTCGCCGTCATAGATGTCAGCCGGCAAAAGCTTGATGGCGGCGACAAGGGCGGTTTCGAGATCCTCGCCGCCGCGTGTTCGGCACGTGTAGGTCTCGCCGAACGGCCCCGAGGTCAAGGCGTGGGTGCCCAGCACGAAGTCGGGGTGCCGGGCGAACCACCTGTTCACGCGGATCGCACCTTCATCGTCGGTGGCCGGTCGGACCTCGTCGACATCGAGCCACATCTGACCGCCTTCCGGCTCGCCGGCCTTCCGCTTTCGGAAGAACAGGATGTCGACCACGACATCTGTACCGGCGTCGCGTCGAAAGCTGCCCTCGGGCAGGCGGATCGCGGCGATCAGGTCGGAGGACTTGGCGATGTGCTCCCGCGCCGTCGTATCGGCCTTGTCCATCGTGCCATGTGAGGTGACGAAGGCGGCGAGAGCGCCGGGCTTCAGTAGGTCGATTGACCGTGCAATGAAATAATCGTGCAGACGAAGACCGAGCGACCGGTAGGCGCGATCCGAGCGGACGGTGCGGTCGGAGAAGGGCGGGTTGCCGATGGCGAGATCGTAGATCGGCGCCAGATCGGTGCGGGCAAAGTCGCCGTTGATGATACGCGCTTTCGGCTGCAGCAGGCCGACAATGCGGGCCGTGACCGGATCGAGCTCGATCCCGGTAACGTGGGTCGCGTCGCGATAGGATTGTGGCATTAGAGCCGGAAACAGCCCCGTGCCGATGCCCGGCTCCAGCACCCGGCCACCGCGCCAGCCGAGTTTTGCGATGCCGGCCCAGATCGTCCGGATGATAAACTCCGGCGTGAAATGCGCATATTGGGTGCAGCGGGCGAGCGACGTGTAGTCCGCTTCGGAAACGGCAGTCTCGAGCGAGGAGCCGAGTTCGTCCCAACCGCTCCGAAAATCAACCTCTCCCGGCCTCCGGAACATGCCATTGGCCAATTCGCCAGCACCGAAGCCCGTGAAGCGGATCAACTGAGCCTGCTCGTCGGGTGTTGCCGACCGGTCCTGCTTGGAAATGCCGTCAGCGACGAGGATCGCCGCAACGTTGGCTCGGGCGCGCTCCTTCCAGGAGGCGCCCAGTTCGCGGTCGCCGTCGAGATAGAAGTTCGCCCGATGTTCGGCACGCCGAACAGGCGCGGCAATGGCGGGGAGGGCAGGGGCCGGCGCGGGCGGAGTGGGGTCCGGGCCGTCATCATTGGCAGCATCGGGAGAGAGCCCGCCAAACGCGGTTACACCAAGCCCGAGCCCGGAGGACAGGGCAGAGCTGCCGAACATGTCGAAGGTAAAGGGATCATTGCTCATGAAGAGCTCCTTTTGAATGCGTGCGTGCGTGCGTGATCGTCCGGTCGAGGATTCGACCGGCTGAAGCGCTCGAATTGTGGAGATTGGTTCTGGCTTAGGCCGCCAGGACCGTGGGGAGGTGGCGCAGATGCACCGGCAGCTTGGCCGCGATTTCGTCGTTGCTGAGCGTATCGAGCAGCTTCAGGAACGTCCCATCCTTGCCGCCATAGAGCATGACCATTCGATGTCCCTGCACCGGCTTCGGCCATCGGGGCCCGGCATAACCGCGATAATCATCCGCGGTGGTGCTCCAGATATGCTCAAGCCGTTCCTCTCGGCTCATCGCCCGAACCGGCCGGGTTTCGCGATCGACGATCGCTGAGCGCATGACCTCGACCGAGTTCGGATCGGAGAGATCGCAGTACGTGTGGAAGTAGCGAACGGCTTCATCAATCCGGATCGCGTAGAATATCGAGGTCACGGAACCGGTCATGAACTCGCGCATCGCAAAGATCTGTCCACGCATCCAGAGCGGTGGCAGAAGGTCGAGCATGTAACTGTAGGAGGCCTCGTCGATCTCGAACCATTCGCCGGCATAGGTGGCTGACTGATCACCATCGAAGCGATTTGGGCGGCTGGCGTGCCGGTCGAACATGCGAAACAGGTCGGCGCGTTTGGCCACACCCTGAAACACTTTGCGGGGGAGGGATATAGAGGTCATCGGCTTGATCCTTCAGGGGTTTGGGGACCGAAGGCAGCAGTGTCGTTTCGACCTCACTATCCTCTTCAGTCTTTCATGACCCCTCCCGATCAGCCGGCCTCGCGTCCGGGCGGGTCAAGGGCCGGC
>DLSX01000133.1 GCA_002500765.1 Neorhizobium sp. UBA7851 | reverse complement strand
GGAGCCGGCGACCGCCTGCCCGACATGCTTCTGCGCGCCGACTTCGCCCTCTACGAGGCCAAGCGCGACGGCCGCAACTGCATCAGGCGTGCTCACGACAGTAGTACGGAAGAAGCTATCGCATCCGCCAAACTCGCGCCCGTGACGACCGCCTCGCCGGTCAACGGCACGCACATCCTCTGACGCGATCCCATGTACTCCGGCCCATGGAATCTCGCCCATGGAATCTGGCAACGCCGTTGCCAGATTAGCGACTTTGCGCATAACCTTCATCTCGCGGTGAGGGAGAACACTGCGCTCTGAGCGTTCTTGGGAGGAACAGCATGAACAGATCCGTGGTCGTCACCGGGTCCACCAGCGGAATCGGCCTCGGCATCGCGAGGGCATTCGCGGCCGGGGGCGACAATGTCATCATCAACGGTTTCGGCGAAAAGGATGAGATCGAGGCAATCAGGGCCTCGCTCGATGCCGCCGGATCCGGCACGGTCCTCCATCATCCCGCCGACATGACGAAACCGGTCGAGATCGAGGATCTCATCCTCACTGCCCGTGACAGATTCGGCACGGTCGATGTTCTCGTCAACAATGCGGGTATCCAGCACGTGGCGAGGGTCGAGGAGTTTCCACCGGAAAAATGGGATCAGCTGATCGCCATCCTGCTCTCATCCGCCTTCCACACGATGCGCCACGCGATCCCTCTGATGAAGGCTTCGGGTAAGGGCCGGATCATCAATGTCGCCTCTGCCCACGGCCTCGTCGCCTCTCCGTTCAAGTCGGCCTATGTCGCAGCCAAGCACGGCATCATGGGCCTGACCAAGACGGCGGCACTGGAACTTGCGCAGGACAACATCACCGTCAACGCGATCTGCCCCGGCTTCGTACTGACCCCTCTGGTCGAAAGGCAGATCCCCGATCAGGCCCGCGAAAAGGGCATCAGCGAGGAGAAAGTCAAGGACGAGGTGATGCTGCGCCTGCAGGCTACCAAGGAGTTCGTCGGCATAGACGAAGTGGCGACTGCCGCTATCTATCTGGCGAGCGATGCGGCACGCAGCATAACCGGCACACATATCTCCATCGACGGCGGCTGGACGGCGCAGTAGGATTACTCCTCCTCATTCCGTGACAAGTGCGTGAATGAGGGTAGGATATGCGGCCCGATAACAGCCTTCCAAAGGCGAGCGGGTGATTCTTTGACTGGGAGCCGGCAACGGCGGACGAAGGAGACCGATGAATTCAGCCATCCGCTTCATCCTCAACGGGGAAGACGTGACCCTTGGAGATTTTTCACCGACGGACATGCTTCTTGATCATCTCCGCCTGACACGGCGGCTGACGGGGACGAAGGAAGGATGCGCCGAAGGCGATTGCGGCGCCTGTACCGTGCTTGTCGGCCGACTGACGGAGACGGGCCTGCGCTACGAAAGCGTCAACGCCTGCATAAGGCTGCTCGGCTCGATGCACGGCACGCATGTCGTGACCATCGAACACCTCGCCGCAACGGACGGCACGCTGCATCCGGTGCAGCAGGCAATGGTCGACTGTCACGGCTCGCAATGCGGTTTCTGCACGCCGGGCTTCGTCATGTCGCTTTACGGCCTGTGGCTTTCCAACGAAAACCCGAGCCGCGCCGAGATCGAAAGCGCGCTGCAGGGCAATCTCTGTCGTTGCACGGGCTATGAACCGATCGTCAAGGCCGCCGAACAGGTGGCTTTAAGCCGGCCGAGTTCGCTCTTCGACCCGCTGGAACGCGACCGCACCGAGATCATGGCAAAGCTCTGGTCGATCCGCTCGGAAATGGAGAGCATCGTCATCGAAAAGGGCGGCGCGCGTTCAATCGTTCCGGCATCGCTCGAAGACTTTGCCGAAACGCTTTCGGATGAACCGCATGCCACCGTCGTTGCAGGCGCAACCGATGTCGGCCTTTGGGTTACCAAGCAGATGCGCAAGCTCGACCCGGTCATTTTCATCAACCATCTGCCCGAGCTGCAAACCATCATTGTGGAACCGACCGGCATCACCATCGGTGCGGGCGTGAGCTATGCTGAGGCCCACGGGTTCCTCGAAGCGATCATTCCGGCATTCGGTGCATTGTTCGACCGCATTGGCGGGCAGCAGGTCAGGAACGCCGGTACGATCGGCGGCAATATCGCCAACGGCTCGCCGATCGGCGACACGCCGCCGCCGCTGATTGCGCTGGGCGCAACGCTGACGCTGCGTTCCCATTCCGGCCGCCGCGTGATGCCGCTCGAAAAATACTTTCTCGCCTATGGCAAGCAGGATCGCATGGCCGGCGAGTTCGTTGAGAAGATTTTCGTCCCGACCCCGGCGGAAAATACGCATTTCGCCGTCTACAAGATTTCCAAACGTCGCGACGAGGATATTTCCGCACTGTGCGGCGCCTTCAACCTGACGCTCGACCTCGACGGCCATGTCGAGAATATCCGCATCGCCTTCGGCGGCATGGCCGCGACCCCGAAACGGGCGACGCATGTCGAACAGGCGCTGATCGGCAAACCTTGGCGGTGGGACACGATTGCCGCCGCGCAAGAGGCCTTCGATCAGGATTACCAGCCGCTGAGCGACTGGCGGGCAAGCGCCGAATATCGCGGCCTGACGGCGAAAAACCTGCTCACCCGCTTCTTCCTCGAAACCGCCGGCGCACCGACGCAATTGCAGCGGTTCGAGATGGAGGAGGCGTGATGGTGGAAGTGCTGAACATGAACCCCTCGGACTTCGGCAAAAAGCCCCTCACCCCGCCTCCGCTCCGCTCGGCGCACCCTCTCCCCGTAAACGGGGCGAGGGAGACCGGCAGCGGTGCGGCACGTCCCTTCTCCCCGTCATTACGGCGAGAAGGTGCCGGCAGGCGGATGAGGGGCAAAGCCGCCAACCTCGGAGGCCAAATCTGATGGACAAAACCTCCTTCGAGATGAAGCCTGCCATCGACGGGCCGATGCATGTGTCGCGCAAACATGATTCAGCACATAAGCATGTGACCGGAACTGCCGAATATATCGACGATATTCCAGAACCGGCAGGCACGCTGCATGGCGGCCTCGGCCTTGCCGAGCGGGCGCATGCGCAGATCCTTTCCGTCGACCTCGATGCCGTGCGCACCGCCCCCGGCGTCGTCTGGGTGATGACAGCGGATGACATTCCCGGCGCAAACGATGTTGCCTCCACCGGCCGCCACGACGAACCGCTGCTGGTGGACGATCTCGTCCAGTTCCATGGCCAGCCGATCTTTGCGGTGTTTGCCGAAACCCGCGACCAGGCCCGCCGTGCGGCACTGCTTGCCAGGATCGAATACGGCGACCTGCCCCACTGGACGGATATCGACGGGGCGCGTGAAAACGGCGCGCCTCTTGTCACCGAACCGATGACGCTGAAGCGCGGCGATCCAGAGGCAGAGATCGAAAAACCGCCGCTTCGAATCCAGGCCTCGATGAATATCGGCGGCCAGGAGCATTTCTATCTCGAAAGCCATATCGCCCTGGCAATTCCGGGCGAGGACGAGGACGTGGTCGTCTGGTCTTCCACCCAGCATCCGAGCGAGGTGCAGCACATGGTGGCGCATGTGCTGGGTGTTCCCAACCACGCTGTCGAGGTCAGGACCCGGCGCATGGGCGGCGGTTTCGGCGGCAAGGAGACCCAGAGCAACCAGTTTGCAGCGCTCGCCGCCGTCGCCGCAAAAAAACTGAAGCGGGCGGTAAAATTCCGCCCCGACCGGGACGAGGATATGATCGTAACCGGCAAGCGGCACGATTTCCGTGTCGATTACGACGTCGCCTTCGATGAAAAAGGCAGGATCCACGCGGTCGATTCGATCTATGCCGCCCGTTGCGGTTATTCGGCCGATCTCTCCGGCCCGGTCACCGATCGTGCACTATTCCATGCCGACAGCAGTTATTATTATCCGCATGTGCGCCTGACCTCGCAGCCGTTGAAGACGCATACCGTGTCGAACACCGCCTTCCGCGGTTTCGGCGGGCCGCAGGGCCTGCTTGGGGCTGAGCGGATGATCGAGGAAATCGCCTATGCGGTCGGCAAGGATCCGCTCGAAATCCGCAAGCTGAATTTTTATGGCCAGCGCGGATCCGGTCGCACCGTCACACCCTATCATCAGGATATCCATGACAATGTGGTTGCCCGCATCGTCGATGAACTCGAAGCCTCGTCCGACTACAGGAAGCGGCGCAAGGCGATCCTGAAGTTCAACGAGACGAGCCCGGTCATCCGCAAGGGCATTGCGCTGACGCCGGTAAAGTTCGGCATATCCTTCACCATGACCGCCTATAACCAGGCCGGTGCGCTGGTGCATGTCTATTCGGATGGTTCGATCCACCTGAACCACGGCGGCACCGAAATGGGCCAGGGCCTCTATACCAAGGTGGCGCAGGTCGTGGCCGACTGTTTCCAGGTCGATATCGACCGGGTGAAGATCACCGCGACGACGACCGGCAAGGTGCCGAACACCTCGGCTACGGCCGCCTCCTCCGGCTCGGACCTCAACGGCATGGCGGCCTATGATGCATGCCGCCAGATCAAGGAGAGGCTGATCGAGTTTGCCGCGCGCCAATGGCAGGTCAACCGCGACAGGATCGAGTTCCTGCCCAACCGGATAAGGATAGGCAACGAGATCGTGCCCTTCGATACCTTCATCAAGGCCGCCTATTTCGACCGGGTGCAACTGTCTGCCGCCGGCTTCTACAAGACGCCGAAAATCCATTGGGACCGCAAGGCCGGCCGCGGCCATCCGTTTTATTATTTCGCCTATGGCGCCGCCGTCTCGGAAGTCTCGATCGACACGCTGACCGGCGAATATCTGGTCGACCGCACCGACATCCTCCACGACGTCGGACGTTCGCTCAACCCGGCGCTCGATATCGGCCAGATCGAAGGTGCCTTCGTCCAGGGCATGGGCTGGCTGACGACGGAGGAATTGTGGTGGGACGACAAGGGCAGGCTTCGCACCCATGCCCCCTCCACCTACAAGATCCCGCTTGCCTCCGACCGGCCAAAGATATTCAACGTCAAGCTCGCCGAATGGTCGGAAAATGCCGAACCGACGATCGGCCGTTCCAAGGCGGTCGGAGAACCGCCCTTCATGCTGGCGATCTCTGTCCTTGAAGCGATTTCCATGGCGGTGGCGAGTGTGGCCGATTACGCCGTCTGCCCGAGGCTCGATGCACCTGCGACACCGGAGCGTGTGCTGATGGCCGTGGAACGGATGAAGTCACTGTAAAAACGCTTCGATATTTCCGCGCAACGGCCTATTTTCAAAAGGGCGGGGAGCGGAGTATCGAGGAGGCAGATATGACCATCACCATTCGCGCCGAACGCCCCGGCGACGAGGATGTCATCCACGAACTGACCCAGGCCGCATTCGCGCCCATGTCCTACAGTTCGGGAACCGAAGGCGCGATCATTCGCGCGCTTCGCGCCAACGGCGAGCTTTCCCTGTCGCTGGTGGCGGAAGACGGCGGCGAGATCATCGGTCATGTGGCCTTCTCGCCCGTCACGATCGATGGCCATTATGTCGACTGGTTCGGGCTGGGGCCGATTTCCGTCAGGGCGGACAGGCAGAGACAGGGCATCGGCCACAGGCTGATCCGCGAAGGCATCCACCAGTTGAAGGCGCTGGGAGCCAAGGGCTGCGCTCTGGTCGGAGATCAGGCGGTCTATAAGGGTGTGGGTTTCGTCAGTGACGGACAGCTCACCTATGAGGGCGTGCCGGACATCTATGTCCAGCACCTCACCCTCTCGGGCCATGCGCCGCATGGAACGCTCACCTTCTCATCCGCCTTCGCAGCGAAGCAATAAGGTCTCGACCGGCCTTCTCAATCCTGTTTCCGCTTGGGTGCCATTCAGGAGGCAAGCGCTTCCTGTTGCTGCATCTCGATGGAGATCAGCTGGTCACGTCCCCCGCGCTTGGCATCGTAGAGCGCCTTGTCCGCCGATGCGATCATGTCGGAAAAATCCGCAAGACCGGGCGGAGCGACCGCAAGCCCGGCGCTGACGGTAAAATTGGCCGACGGAAACCCTTCCCACTTGAAATCCCTGGCGGTGAAATTGGCCCTGATCCGCTCGATGACCGCGATTGCCGCCGCGCCTTTAAGGTTCGGCAGGAACAGCACGAATTCTTCGCCGCCCCAGCGTCCGGCAATATCCGTCGCGCGGATGGAATTGTGCAGCACTTCGGAAAAACAGGTGATGACCTCGTCTCCCGCATCATGCCCGAACCGGTCGTTGACCCCCTTGAAGCCATCCAGATCGAAGATCGTCATGGAGGAATAATTGGCAAGGTTGGCGCCGACGCTATGAAGCACATTGGCGCGAAACGCGCGCCGGTTGAAAAGGCCGCTCAGGCTGTCGGTCTCCGCCAGACGCTTGAGGTCGTTCTGGTAACGGACATGGTCGGAGATATCGCGGATCACGGCAACCATCATCGGCGCTCCGGCGGCGGATGTCCTCAAAATGGTAATGCCGAGATTGATCTCGGCGCCGTCCTTGCGGCGGCCCACGATCGTGGTGCTTCTCTGGCCCATGTACCGCGCTTCGGCATTACCCGATTGGAAACCGGCTACAAGCTTCTGGTGAAAACCGTGAACACGTTCCGGCAACAGAACTTCCAAAGGCTTATCCAGTAATTCGCCCGTCTGCCAACCGAAGATGCTTTCGGTCGCAGGATTACAGAGCCGGATAACTCCATGGTCATCGATTCCGATGATTCCGTCGGCGATTTCAAAGACGATCTTTCGGTAGATATCCTGGGAATCTGGTATCAGCGAGGCAATCGACGCTCTCTTGGTCATAGTATCCCGTCGTCTACTGGAAAGCCGTAAAATCTTGTCAAAAGTCAATCTGACGAAGTGCAATAACTAGGCCTAAATTACTTATATATTTTTAATAGATTTGCGCGCTGCCGCGGACAGGGTCACAAGCGTCGTAGCAACAATAAAAAATCTGTGATGCAGCCCATGGCGAAGGTGATATGGTTCGGCCCATGAGCTCCCCATCCCTCTCGGCTTTTCTTTCACGCAACAGAACGGTTCTCGTCGAGGTGATCGAGACCAGAGGCTCGACGCCACGCGAGGCAGGAACCTACATGCTTGTGGGGGAAGAGGCGATCTGGGGCACGATCGGCGGCGGCCAGTTCGAATATATGGCGATAGACAATGCGCACGCGATGCTGAAAGGCTGCGGCGAACCGGTCATGGATATTCCGCTCGGCCCCGAAATCGGCCAATGTTGCGGTGGCCGCACGAAACTCCGCTTCACCCCGGTCACTCCGCCGGTCGTCGAGGACCTCACGCACCGGGCGCTGCGCGAACGGGACGAGCGTCCGGCCGTTTTTCTGTTCGGCGCAGGTCATGTCGGGCTCGCACTCACTCGGGCGCTTCTTCCCCTGCCCTTTGCCGTGACCGTCATCGAGACACGCAAGGAGGCGCTCGAAACCCTGCCTGCGGGCGTCACGTCGCGGCTTACGGCGATGCCGGAAACCTCGGTGGATGATATTTCGCCAGGTGGCGCCGCGGTCATCCTTACCCATGACCACGCGCTGGATTTCCTCATCGCCGAACGCGCCCTGGCACGGCAAGACCTCGGTTATGTCGGGATGATCGGCTCCGCCACCAAACGGGCCACCTTCGCCCATTGGCTGGCACGGCAGCAGGATGAGAGCGAATGTCGCGACGGGATGGTGGCGGCCATGATGACCAGACTGGTTCTGCCGATCGGCGGCGGGCTGGTGCGCGACAAACGGCCCGAAGTGATTGCCGCGCTGGTTGCAGCAGAACTGCTGCAGCGCCTGCCGCTCACCGCACCCGCTCTTTCCTCAGAGCGGCAGATCGCGGCCGGTTGAACGGCGCTTCGCCTGCCATAAGGTTTCAACCCATCCCGGCTCGAGCCTCCGCCGGTCTTCTCATAGCGAATGCGTCGCCCGGTCGATCAGATCCCAGGCAGAGGACCGCGTGTTGCGCTCTACCGTGCTTGGCGAAATCCGTCCGTCGAGCATGCCGAGGTCACGCAACTCATGATCGCTCAGTGCCTCGTCATCGGCATGGTTGATCGCGCCTGTCATCGGTTCGATCGCAGTTTTCAGGCGCAAAAGGCCTGCCAGCAAACCATGGCTCATGGTCGCATCTCCTTCTTCAACCATCGCTGAATTGATGTCTATGATTGGAGGATGCGCCGAATTATATATGATTTCCAACGAAACATACGTCTGCATGCATCAAGAGAACTGATCCATGAAAATGTCGAAGCAATTTCCGCTCAACAGCCTGCGGGTTTTCGAGGCGGCCGCGCGGCGCATGAGTTTCACGAGGGCGGCAGAGGAACTGGGGCTGACGCAGACGGCGGTCAGCTACCAGATCAAGCTCCTGGAAGACACGCTCGGCGAACCGCTTTTCCTGCGCCGCCCGCGGCAGGTGACGCTGACCGATGCGGGCACCCGGCTTGCGCCGAAAATCACCGAAGCATTCGGCCTGATGGACGAAGCGCTTTCCGGCATGAAGGACCATTCCGACAGCACGCTGATCATCCACACGACCGCAACCTTCGCCTCGCGCTGGCTGGCCTCGCATCTCGGCACGTTCCAGTTGGAAAATCCGGGCATTGCCGTCAGGCTGGAAACCTCGCAGGACTTGGTCGATTTCACCCGCACCGAGGCAGACGTGGCGATCCGCAGCGGCAACGGACAATGGCCGGGCCTGAAGGCGCATTTCCTGATGAAGAGCGACTTCACACCGATGCTGAGCCCCGCGCTGGCAGACACGATCGGCGGCGTGAAGAAGCCGGCAGACCTTTTGAAACTCAGGATCATCGATCCGGGCGATATCTGGTGGCCGCTCTGGTTCAAGGCTGCAGGCCTCGATCCGGCCGATCTTGAAGGACGGCCGCTCAGCCGGTTCGGCGCCCAGACATTCGAGGCGGCGGCCGCCGTTGCCGGTCAGGGCGTGGCGATCCTGAAACCCGAATTTTACGTCGACGACGTCGCGCTCGGCCGACTGATCCAGCCCTTCGACCTGAGGGCGACAGATGGCAACGACTACTGGTTCGCCTATCCGGAGGCCCGCAGGCATTCGAAAAAGATCACGGCCTTCCGCGATTTCCTGCGCAGGACGATGCCGACATTCAGGGACTGAGAGCTGAAAGGACCGATCGGAAGCCCCTCGCTAAAAGCCCATGTCGGGCGCATAGAAACAGCGAAGCGTATCCTCGGTCGGATACAGGCAAAGGTGATATTCCTCGTCCTTCGAACGGCGCGCCTCGCTCTGCGGCATGGTGAAATGATGGGGCCTGGTAATCAGCCGGTGATCGCCGGGGCCAAGCGAAATCTCGTAACCCCGATTCGTGATCTTGACGTTACGCGTCGAGATCATCTGGCAATCGCCGCTCTTTGAGTCACCGTTGCAGCAATAGCCGTCATATTTCCACGTCACGCCCTTGGCGCTGTGGGCTTCGTGAGCACCGGCGGGAAACATCCCGGCACCGGAGAAGAACGCAATCATCACACCTGTCAGAATGCATCGCCTATGTTTGAGCATCAGCCTGTTCTCCGTTGATGGATGCCATCCCCGGCGGCGTGACGGACGCAATACCCGGCACCGCCGGTTGAATTTGCATTTGCTACAATAACCGAGTCGCCTTAGCCGGCTAAGCCCCGATGATGCATTGCACAAACTATATTTTAGCAGATTCGAAAATTCATATGCGGCGCGTGAACGCCGCGAGGCGGTACAGGGTTCCGGCGCTGGAACAACATCTGCACCCGTATTCCGTGATCAGGAGCGCGCATGAGAACGATGCAGTCACTCCCTGCCGGACGGCTGGCTGAGCAAGAGTTGAATTTCGGTGATGGCCAAGATCACCTATCCTTGCAGCGCCGCGCAACGAGGAGATTTCGAATGCGACCTCAAGTCTATCTGATCCTGAGCATGGTCCTGCTGACACTCGGCACGATCCCGTCCTACGGTCAGACGACGGGCGCGGAGGAGAAAGGCCGCGGCGCGCAGGGGCAATCCATATTCGACCTTCTCCCGGCCGATGCGACAACCGAACATGTCCTGCCGACGCGAAATGGCGATATAAGCTATACCGCCAAGGCGGGTACGATGGACCTGTTCGGCCAGACCGGCGCGCGAAACGCGAAGATCTTTTACACCGCCTACACGGTTGCCGCGGCAGAAATTCCGCGACCCGTGACCTTCGTGTTCAATGGAGGCCCGGGGGCCGCCTCCGCCTATCTTCACCTTGGCCTGATGGGGCCGAAAGTCGCCAATATCGGCGGCGGAAAGGACGACGGCACCGCGCCGGCGCTTGAAAACAACCCCGACAGCTGGATCGGCTTTACCGATCTCGTTTTCATCGACCCGGTCGGCACCGGCTGGAGCCGCGCGGCGCCCGATGCGCAGAACGGATTCTACGGCGTCCGCCAGGACGCCGAAAGCCTGGCAAAGTTCATCGCCCTCTACATCCAGAAGAACAATCGCCTCTCCTCGCCCAAATATCTCGTCGGCGAAAGTTACGGCGGCTTCCGCTCCGCCAAGGTCGCCAAGGCGATGAAGGACAGCCAGGGCATTCTCGTATCCGGCATCGTCATGGTTTCCCCGATGATCGATGGCCGCTTTCTGATGAGCGCGGATTCCGATCCGCTGACAGCCGCACTTCTCCTGCCGTCGCTCGCCGCATCCGAGCTGGAGCGTACGGGCACTTTCGCGCCGGAGAAAGTCGACGATGCCGAGGCCTATGCGATGAGCACCTATCTCGTGTCGCTTGCCGGCGCGGCTCCATCCGGGCCGGAAGCGGAGGCCTTTTATACGCGCGTGTCCGCGATGACGGGATTGACCAGGGACGCCGTTGCCCGCACCCGTGGGTTCGTCGGATCGATCTACCGGCAGCAGTCCGCTGGTGATGGTCAGGTGGTCAGCATCTATGACGGTGCGGAAACCGCGGCCGACGCCTACCCCGAACGCGCCCACGTGACCAACGACGATGCGGTTCTCGATGGTTATACGCGCGCCTACGGCGCCCTGTTTGCCGCCTATGCCAGAAACGAGCTGCGCTTCGAGACCGACATGACCTACACGCTGTTGAGCACCGAGGTGAACCGGCAATGGGACTGGGACGGTCGCCGCGCCAATGCCTCCGCATCAGACGACATACGTGACCTCCTCTCCGTCATCCCCTCCTTCCGCCTCTCGGTCCTGCATGGCTATAGCGATATCCTCACCCCCTACGGGGTGTCGAAATTCGTGCTGAACCACCTGCCGGAACAGCTGGCGAAAGGCCGGACAGAACTGAAGCTCTATCGCGGAGGCCACATGTTCTACAGCGATCCCGCTTCGCGACGGCAGGCAAACGAAGACATGCGGGGATTTTACGAGGCGGCGCCACCGGTGCGGACCGAGCGCCCCCGCGGCTGAGGCCGTTCGGTGCCAGAGACACGCTTCTTTCGCCCTGCGTCCTCCTGCCCCTTCCCTCTCTCCCGTTTTTTCCCCACACTCACGAGTCGGGAACAAAAAGAACGGGAACAACCCAATGTATGAATATGCCATAGCCTGGGAATGGCTGAGCTTTGCCGTGCGCTGGTTCCATGTGATCACCGCGATCGCCTGGATCGGTTCGTCCTTCTATTTCATCGCGCTCGATCTTGGTCTGGTCAAACGACCGCACCTGCCACCGGGCGCCTATGGCGAGGAATGGCAGGTTCATGGCGGCGGCTTTTACCACATCCAGAAATATCTGGTCGCACCGGCCCAGATGCCCGAACACCTGACATGGTTCAAATACGAGAGCTATTTCACCTGGCTTTCCGGCTTTCTGCTGCTCTGCGTCGTCTATTATGGCGGGGCCGACCTCTTCCTCGTCGATCGTTCGGTGATGGAGCTGGAAAACTGGCAGGCGATCTGTCTGTCGCTCGCCTCGCTGTCGATCGGCTGGATCATCTACGACCAGCTCTGCAAGTCTCCGCTTGGAAATAACACCTGGGGCCTGATGGCGCTGCTCTATATTGTGCTGGTGGCGATGGCCTGGGGGTATACGCAGATCTTCACCGGCCGCGCCGCCTTCCTGCATCTGGGCGCATTCACCGCCACGATCATGTCGGCCAACGTCTTCTTCATCATCATTCCCAACCAGAAGATCGTCGTCGCCGACCTGATTGCCGGACGCACCCCGGATGCCAAATACGGTCGCATCGCCAAGCAGCGCTCGCTGCACAACAACTACCTGACGCTGCCCGTCATCTTCTTCATGCTGTCGAACCACTATCCGCTGGCTTTTGGCACGCAGTTCAACTGGGTGATCGCCGCACTGGTCTTCCTGATGGGCGTCACCATCCGGCACTGGTTCAACACTACCCATGCCAGAAAGGGCAAGCCGACCTGGACATGGCTGGTGACGGTGATCCTCTTCATCCTCATCATGTGGCTGTCGACCGTGCCGAAAATCCTGACCGGCGAGACGGAAACGGCGCTGTCTCCGATCAGCCAGAAATTCGCCTCCAACGCCCATTTCGAGGCCGCCCGCAATGTCGTCATGGCCCGATGCTCCATGTGTCACGCGGCCGAACCGGTCTGGGATGGTGTGCCCTTCACACCAAAATCGGTGAAGCTCGAAACCGATGCGGAGATTGCCAGCCACGCTCGGGAAATCTATATCCAGGCAGGACGAAGCCATGCCATGCCCCCCGGCAACGTGACCGATCTCACGCCGGAAGAGCGCAAGCTGCTCGTTGCATGGTATGAAAGCGCCATCGCCTCGAAATAGAATTCACCGACGAAAGCCTACATGACAGACACCCTCATCCGCGGACGCCTCCTCTCTTTCAAGCGCGCACCCCAGTCTCTGACCGATAGCGAAAGTTATCTCTACGAGCATGACGGCGGCCTGCTTGTTGGTGACGACGGAAAGATCGCCGCGGTGGGGGATTATTCGTCCGTCAAGGCGAAGGCCCCGGACGACGTGGTCGAGATCGACCACCGTCCGCATCTCATCCTGCCGGGCTTCATCGACACCCATGTGCATTTTCCGCAGATGCAGGTCATCGCCTCCTATGCGGCGAACCTTCTGGAATGGCTGAACACCTATACGTTCCACGAGGAATGCCGCTTTGTCGAAAGCGACCATGCCACCCGCATCGCCACCCATTTCTACGACGAATTTTTGCGTCAGGGCACGACGACGGCAGTCGCCTATTGCTCCGTCCACAAGACCTCCGCCGACGCCTTTTTCGCCGAAGCGCTGAAACGCAACATGTGCATGGTCGGCGGCAAGGTAATGATGGACCGCAACGCCCCGCAAGGCCTGCTCGACACGCCGCAGATGGGCTATGACGAAACCCGTGCGGTGATCGAAGAATGGCACGGCAAGGGCCGCAACCATGTCGCCATCACCCCCCGCTTCGCCATCACCTCGACGCCGGAACAGATGAGCGCCACTCAGGCGCTGGCGCAGGAGTTCCCCGACCTCTTCATCCAGACGCATCTGTCGGAAAACCGCGAGGAAATCCGCTATACCTGCGAGCTCTATCCGGAGGCGAAGGATTATACGGACATCTATGCCCGCTACGGCCTGCTCGGAAGCAAGACCCTGCTCGGCCACGCGATCCATCTCTCCGAGCGGGAAATGGATGTTCTGTCAGAGACGGGCAGCATCGCCGTTCATTGCCCCACCTCGAACCTCTTCATCGGCTCCGGCCTGTTTCCGCTGCGACCGCTGACGCGCCGTGAAAAACCGGTGCGCATCGCCGTCGCCACCGATATCGGCGGCGGTTCCAGTTATTCGATGCTGAAGACCATGGACGAGGCCTACAAGATCCAGCAGATTCTCGGCGAACGGCTCAACCCGCTCGAGAGTTTTCACCTGATGACCAGAGGCAATGCCGAGGCGCTGTCGATGGCGGCCGATATCGGCACGCTGGATACGGGCTCGGTCGCCGACCTCGTGGTATTGAACGCCGCATCAACCCCGGCAATGAAGCTGCGACTGGAAACGGTGAATACGCTGCCGGAAGAGCTCTTCCTGCTGCAGACGATGGGCGACGACAGAAGCGTGGTCGAAACCTATGTGGCGGGCAAGGCGATGAAGGGCGAGCTTTGAACAATTACCGCTTTTTTCAAGCTCTGATAGACTTCGGAATGATCTCTACGGCCTACCGCGACGACGACAATAGTGATCCTTTCATCCTCGACGCGGTAGACCAGTCGATACCCCGCGGAACGGAGTTTGATCTTGTAGTGATCCGGCATGCCGCGCAAAGCGTCGGCTTGCACTCTGGGCCGCTGCAGCCGCTCGGATAGCTTTCGCTTGAACTGCTCTCACACGGTCGCGCCGAGCTTGTCCCATTCCTTTCGCGCTATCGGCAGAAATTCAAGCCTATAGGTCATTGAGATCGACCGGCACGCCCTTTTCGCCGGCACGCGTCTTGGCGATCTCGACAAGGGCCTGGTCGTTAAGCGCATCGATCAAGGCTTCATAGGTATCCGCCGGCACCATATAGGCCATCACTCGATTATGGTTGAGGATGGCGACGGCCCTACCGGCCGCACCATCGACCACCGCGGTCGGGTTCTTCTTCAGATCCGATACGCTGACCGCCATTTCCGCTTCCACACGCTGCATCGCCATCACCTCTTCCGGTCTGAAATTAGTTCTATTTATCGCACTTTCTTTGGGGCCTGATATCAACTTTCAACAATGCCGGCCAGTCTTGGCAAAAAATGACGAAACCGCCGATTTTCTGTTTCCTCTCCACATCGATATGCTACCTCTCGAAACGCAATTGCAGGAGGAACCGCTTATCATGTCCAAGCCGCTTACCATCGCCGATCTGAAGACAATGGCCCGTCGCCGGGTGCCGAAGATGTTCTTCGATTATGCCGATAGCGGCGCATGGACCGAAGGCACCTACCGTGCCAACGAGGACGATTTTTCCAAGATCAAGCTGCGCCAGCGCGTGCTGGTCGACATGACCAACCGGTCACTGGCGACCAGTATGGTCGGACAGGACGTCTCCATGCCCGTGGCGCTCGCGCCGACGGGCCTTACCGGCATGCAGCATGCCGACGGCGAGATGCTGGCGGCAAAGGCTGCGGAAGAGTTCGGCGTGCCCTTCACGCTCTCGACCATGAGCATATGCTCCATCGAGGACGTGAAGTCGGTCACCAGCAAACCCTTCTGGTTCCAGCTTTACGTGATGAAGGATCGCGGTTTCATCGAGCGGCTGATCGGTCGCGCCAAGGCTGCCGGCTGCTCGGCACTTGTAGTCACCGCCGACCTGCAGATTTTGGGCCAGCGCCACAAGGATCTTCGCAACGGCCTCTCCGCCCCGCCGAAATGGACACTCAACAGCGCCTTCCAGCTCGCCACCAAACCCTTCTGGTGCCTGGATATGCTGCAGACCAAGCGTCGCGGCTTCGGCAATATCGTCGGCCATGCCAGCAATGTCTCCGACCTCTCCTCGCTGTCGGCCTGGACGGCGGAACAGTTCGACCCGCGCCTGTCCTGGGATGACATCCGCTGGATCAAGGACCTGTGGGGCGGCAAGCTGATCATCAAGGGCATCCTTGATGAAGAAGATGCCCGTGCTGCCGCCGATACCGGCGCCGATGCGCTGATCGTCTCCAACCATGGTGGCCGCCAGCTCGACGGCGCCCCCTCCTCGATCTCGATGCTGCCGAAGATCGTCGATGCGGTCGGCGACCGGATGGAAGTGCATTTCGACGGCGGCATACGCTCCGGCCAGGACGTGCTAAAGGCCGTGGCACTTGGTGCCAAGGGCACCTATATCGGCCGCCCCTTCCTTTATGGCCTCGGCGCCATGGGCAAGCCGGGCGTAACGGCGGCACTCGAAATCATCCGCAAGGAAATGGACATCACCATGGCGCTTTGCGGCAAGCGCGACATCAAGGATTGCGGCGCCAACATCATCGCTTCGTCGCCTTACTGAGCCAGCGACAATCCCGCATTTGCAACCGTGCGTCCGCCTTTCCCGGCGGGCGTACGGGATCATCCTATGCGACGCTGCATGGCCGATGTTCCGCATTGCCGGTGGCAGGCAGTCGGAGCACGACTTCGAGCCCGCCGAGGCGCGAGCGATCAAGGCCCAGATCGCCACCATAGGCCGTCGCGATATCGCCGGAAATGGCAAGTCCCAACCCGGTCCCGACGCCATCCGCCTCTCCGCTCACGCCGCGCTTCAGCATCGATGCGTAGTGAATAGGCTCAGCACCCGGACCATCGTCGCCAATGCGCAGCACCGTCATCTCGCCCTCCCTGGAAGCGCTGATTTCGATCCTCCGCTCGGCAAAACGCACCGCATTGTCGAGAATATTGCCCATGGCCTCGGCAACGTCGGCCGGATCGGCCTGAATGGTAAGATCAGGATCGATATCGAGCGCCCAGTCGATCCCGCGGCTGCGGGTGACCGGCGACAGCACGCTGACGAGCTTGCCGGAAATGCCGAGCAACGAGGTCGTCGCCATCTGTTCGACGCCCATGCGCGCGGCCTGCAGCTGCCGATCCGCCCGCTGCCGAACCAGTTCGATCTGCTGCAGCGCCGTTTCCCGCCTGTCGCCGGGCAAGGTTTCGGCCAGGTGCGCCAGCACGGTCAGCGGCGTCTTCAGCCCGTGCGCCAGATCGCTCGCACGCGCTCTCGCTCTTTCGACCGCCGTCTCACGTTCGGACAGCAACATATTGATCTCGTTGACCAGCGGCGTGACCTCCGTCGGGCCTGAGGCACCCATCTGGCTCAAACGCCCCGCCCTTATCTCGGCGACGTCCCGCCGCAGATGCGACAAGGGTTTCAGTCCGATCAGCCCCTGCAGGAAGGAGGCCAGAAGAAGCAGGGCGCCGGTGGCGAACAGCATCAGCATCAGCGGCCGATGATAGCTGGCAAGCGCCTCCTCCATGTCGTTCTTCGAAAAGGCCGTATAGATCGTGAAGCTCTTTCGTCCATCGCCTTCGGTCAGGGTCATCTGCTTGACCGAGACAAGAATGATGCCGCCATCAGGCCCCTCCGCCTGGTGGAAGCCGCAATACATGTCCGGCAGGAAAACCGCGCTTGAGAGTTCCTGATCCCAGAGCGAGCGGGAACGCAGCGGCGTCTCACCGCCTTCCGCGGAAATCTGCCAGTAACGGCCGCCTGCCGGAATCTGGAAACGCGGATCGGACGGTTCGCTCGCAAGCCGGAGACTGCCGTTCTCCACCGCCAGCCGGGCACCCAGCGCGTCAGACACAGCCGTCATTTCGTTGGCATACTGGTCGGCCAGATAATCCTCGAAAAGGTGGCCGAGAACGTACCAGACGAGCGACAGTGCAACCGCGATCGAGATCAGGGCGCCGGCAGCGAGCCGGAAACGCAGCGAACGGGTCATCATGGCCGCTTCTCGGGTAAAACATAACCGAAGCCGCGGCGCGTTTCGATCGCGGCACTGTCGGTTTTCCTGCGCAACCGCCCGATCATCGCCTCGACGGCGTTTTTGGACGCATCGTCGTCCCGGCCCTGAACCTGGCTTGCAAGCTCCGCCGGCGTCAGGACCATGCCGGGCCGTTCGATGAACAGCGCCATCATCCGGTATTCGAGCGGGCTCAAGTCCAGTTCGCGACCATCGAAGGTGATCCGCCGCGCCTGTTCGTCGAGCGTGAACCTGTCGGCCGACTTGATCCTCGAGGCGACCTTGCCGGAACGCCGCAACAATGCCCGAAGACGCGCCAGAAGCTCCTCGCTGCGAAACGGCTTCGGCAGATAATCGTCGGCACCGGCATCGAACCCGTCCACCCGCTCCATCCAGGATCCACGCGCCGTCAGCACCAGAACCGGCGTTTCGAGACCGGCGCCGCGCCAGCGTTTCAGGATCGACAGACCATCCATGCCGGGCAGTCCCAGGTCGAGGATGATGGCGGCATAATCGCCCGTCTCCCCCTGCTCCCAGACATCCGGCCCGCTTGAGAGAACTTCGATCCGATAGCCCTCCCGCCCGAGATTTTCCACCACATGGCCGGCGATGTTCGGATCGTCTTCGGCAAGCAGAATTTTCATTGGCGTCAGTTCCTCCCGATCACCGCACCGCTTCGTGCATCAACCCGAAAGCTTCGGATCACGCCCCGGTCATCGCGCAGTTTCACCTGGTAGATATCGCGGGATGCGGATCGGCCGAGACGGATATCGATGATACGGCCGTAACGCTCGACATCGATCTTCTGGAGGATTGCCTTGAGCGACATGATCCGGCCGCTGCGGACCGCGTCCCGCGCCCGGTCAAAATCCGACCCGCCAGAGTAACCGCCATCTCGCCCGCTTCCGCGATCATCATCACCACTGTCCCGGCCACCGTGATCGTCATCCCCGCCGACCCGGCCGCCGTGGTTGTCCCCGCCTCCGTCATCTCCGGAGCCTCCTCCCCCTCCACCCGAATCTCCACCGTCCTTGGCATAGGCAAGAGACAGTGGCATGACCGCAGCCACCCCCAATATGGCGGAGAGGAGGAGGGCCAGATATATGCGGCGGGTCGAACCCATGGTTTCTCCACAAAGGCGGGCGGTCAGCCCAAAACAGTTTGGCATGAAGCCATCCGGGCAGCAAACGGCAAGAACTCCGCCGGGCGGTCGGCGGAGTTCGAGAGTGTGAACATTGCGGATCGCTTATCGACGGCCGCCGCGCTTGCCACCCTTGTCGTCATTCGAATGATGACCGGCCCTGTCATCGGCACCGTGGCCACCGCGACGACCACCCTTGTCGTCCTTGGCGGTCTTGCTGCTCTTGTCGTCGGCACTGTGACTGCCGCGGCGGCCGCCCTTGTCGTCATTGGCGTCATGGCCGGCCTTGTCATCGGCGCCCTGCCGCGCGAAGGCGGAAGACGAACCGGCGAGCGGAGCAACGGCCTGGAAAACCGGCAGGGCTGCGGTCAGGGCGAATGCTGCGGCAAGAGCGGTGAGAGAAAGCTTGGTCTTCATGGTCGAGATCCTTTTCCTGTTCGGTGCGAAGAACATCCTCTTTTCGACAGGTGCAGAATGGCAGGCTTCGACTGACAGGCCGCTGAGCGGTTTTGTCAGCAGTCTGTCAGAAAGGCCGGAATGGCAGCGAATGTGATACCTGGCGGAAAAGATGGATTGATTGCAAATTCTGGCCGACGCGCCACGTCAAACCGGCTAGGCTGCAGGATCGGGTGCCGATGCTGGTCAGGGAGCGGGGCGAAGTGGGCGACATGCGCAAGTCACGCTGGTTGAATTCAGGCGGCATCATCTTGCTTGTGATCGCAACGATCACGACTGCCGGCAATACCGCTGCCGGTCCTGATCACAATCAGGATCAGGATGAACCGGAATGCCTCTATGAGAGGTCGGGAAACGGCAGGCCGATCTGCATCCGCAAGGAATTCTTCAATGCCGACCTTTGCCGTGCGATCGAAATATCGGCAGATGCCCACGCCATTCCGCCCGATTTTTTCGCGCGTCTGATCTGGCGAGAAAGCCTGTTTCGCCCGGAAGCCGTCAGCCACAAGGGCGCGGAGGGGATTGCGCAGTTCATGCCATCGACCGCCAGAATGCGCGGCCTCGGCAACAGCTTTCATGTTCTTGACGCGCTCGATGCATCCGCAGCCTATCTGAAGGAATTGAGCCTTCGCCTCGGCAATCTCGGATTTGCGGCAGCAGCCTACAACGCCGGGGAGAACGGTTTTTCGCGTTTCCTCTCGACCGAAAGGCTGCCGATCGAGACACGCGACTATGTCTTCGCGATTACCGGCACGCTGATCGAGACCTGGCGTGATAGCCCGCCTGACGTTGTGGCGCCCGCCCTGGATAAGGATCGATCCTTTCAGGATGCCTGCACGACGCTGGCGAATACGCGCCGGATGACCGAGCCGGTGCTGACGACCTCCGCCGACTGGGCGCCCTGGGGCGTTCAATTGGCGGCGCATTATCGCCCCGCCGTGGTCGATCGCCTGTTTACCCGGGCGATCCTCGACCTGCCATCTCCCTTGAACGAGGAGCGCGCCCTGATCGTCAGGCAGCGCGGCGGCAATTTCGGTCACCGACCGCGTTATGCCGCAAGGATCGGGCGCGAAACGCGGCAGGAGGCAACGAAATTATGCGGCGCCATCAAGGCTTCAGGCGGTGCCTGCACCGTCTTTCGCAACAGATAGGCTGCTCAGCCGCACCAGCCGCTCTTGCCCGCTCCCGGGCGCTTGGCGAGGCCCTCATTGACCAGCACATCGGCAAGCGACCTGCCGTTGCGGGTCACATCACGCAACTGATGGCCGTCGACCAGCGAACTGTTGCCCTGCCATGTCACGAGTTCGAATGGACCGGAATCGAGGAAGGCCCGCACGCGCAGCTTCGCGTCGCTCGCCTTGATCCGCTCCGCCTCGCAACGCGGCTTCTTGATGTCCGGCACTTCGATACCGACGAGGCGGATTTTCTGGCCGTGGAAGACGAAACGATCGGCCGTCACCACGCAGTCGTCCTGCTTGGCCGTGCCACAGAAAAAGAACTTGCCCTGATAGGCACCCGCAAGCGCCTCACCTGATTTCGGCGCGGCAGCCGACAGAGAGGCGACCTCCAGCCCCGGCTTGCCGACCGGCGCCGGCGGAATGATGGCGGCAGTCTGTGTCTGGTCCGGTGGCCCGACCGACCTCGGAGGAACCGGCGTGACGCCACGATGCGTCGGC
>DLSX01000132.1:5994-6248 GCA_002500765.1 Neorhizobium sp. UBA7851 | reverse complement strand
CAGTGCGCGGCCGAGATTGGTGTGCAGCACGGTGCCGGTGAGGTTGATCAGCGGCCGCAGGTTGGAGCGGTCGCGATATTCGAGCTTGCTCGTTAGCGAGGCGAGAACGGCGGCGGCATCCGGCAGCGGGCTGCCGGTGCGCATGGCAGCGCGGATCTCGTCGAGAAGCGTGCGCAAGACGCCGGTGACGGTGGCGCGACCATAGGTGTCCAGAAGCGGCGCCGTTTCCGGGGCTTTGAGAATCTGGTCCACCT
>DLSX01000132.1:0-5797 GCA_002500765.1 Neorhizobium sp. UBA7851 | reverse complement strand
GGGGTCGCCTTCGATCTCGACGGCGCGGTAACCGACGCCTTTGGTTGCGCCGCAGGCGATGCATTTCACACGCACCTCGTTCCACATGGTTGCGCAACCGGCGCAGCAGGCATAACGCGCGCCTTCCGCGCCCTGAACGCCGATCACCATCGAGCCGACCGGCTTGCCGCCGCAGGAGGGGCAGACGCCGGCGGCAACGGGCACCAGCTTCGGTGCATCGAGCCCGGCTGCCAGGCGGGCCGCATGAACCTGCGTAGCGGCGGCGATATAGAGGTGATGAGCAAGGCCCTCGACCGGCATCGTATCGGCGATCACATTGCCGATCATCCAGTCGAGCGTGTCTTCACCAGCGGCTCGGACGGCCTTCAAAGCCTCTTGAGCAGCAGCCGGTTTTTCGATGGTTTCTGCCCGTTCAAGGAATACGCTGAGTGTCCTGCGAAAATCCTCGCTTTTGACCATGGCGGCGCGATCGATCGGCGGCATGGTGTTTTCACGGGCACGTGCGACCTGATCGGCGTCGACCGGTGTGACCGGCGGCAGTTGTTCGACAAGTTTCGCCTGCAGATCGGCAATCGCGCCCAGAAATTTCAGGTACGGGCCGAGATTGCTCGTCTCGGCAAGCACTTTGAACCGGGTGGCGCGTTCCTGGAAGAAACGGGCAGGGTTTGGCATCAGGGCAAAGGGCGCCTTGGAAATGCCGCCGATCATCGAGGGATCGGGCTGAATGGAAGATGCGGACATAAAACCTCGCAGGGCCGACCGGCCACAGCTTTCTCTAATCAAACGTATCGGCCTTGATGGCTCGCGACACGCACTTCAGGGATATGGTCAGCCGCGCGCCCGAAAGGAAGGCGCGCGGCTCTTGCCGTCTATGACGGTTATTCTGCAGGATCGATCCGACCACGTCCAGCCATGTCCTTCAGCCACTTGCGGTGGTGGCGCCATGCCCAGCCGCCGGTCACCGTGCCACGGGTCATCGCCCGGATCGTGCCGCGGGTCCAGATGGCCGCATAGACATGCAGGATGAAGACCAGAATGATGGCAACGGCGGCGAGCGAATGCAGAAGCAGCGCAATACGCTGCGTCGGAATGCTCGTCAGCTGACCAAAATACTGTTCCCAGGCCATGATGCCGGTGACGATCAAGACGATGATGAGGGATGCCATGCCCCAGAAGATGAACTTCTGGCCGGCATTGTATTTGCCGAGTTCCGGCAGGTTTTCCTCATTGCCGCCGATCACGTCCGAAATCTGCGAGGCCCATTTCACGTCGTCGCGGTTCGGGATGTTCAGCTTCCACAACTGCGCGAACAGAATGAAGAAGGAGATGAACAACACGACACCGATCCACGGATGGATCCAGCGCGTCATCTGCCCGCCGCCGAACAGTTCGGTGAGGAAAAACAGCGACGGGTGGAACATGGCGAGACCCGATAACAGCAGCAGGATCAGGCTGATCGCCGTCACCCAGTGGTTGATGCGTTTGCCGGGTCCGTAACGCACCACCTCGACGGGCGGTCCGCGACGGATACTGTCCTCAGTCCCGGATTTCACGGGGCCGGGTTTTGCGGGTGCGGTATTGGCAGGCGTGCTCATCAGGCGTCCTCCTCACGCTTTTCGGCATGCTCGACGCTTTCGTCGACCAGTTCCTTCGCCTCTTCCTCCTCGTGCTTGGACACGCGGTTGGCCTTGGCGAACAGGCCGTGCAGGATGGTGCCGGCGGCAGCCAGACCCATGACGGCGAGGCCGGCATATTTGGTCGCACCCTTCCATGTCTGCACGACGGCGGAAATGGCCGGATTGTCCGGCAGGTCGGCATAGATATGCGGCTTGTCGTTATGGTGCAGCACATACATGACATGCGTGCCGCCGACGCCCGGCGGGTCGTAGAGACCGGCATTGGCGTAACCGCGCGATTTCAGGTCGGCGATGCGGCCTTCCGCATGCTTCTTCATGTCTTCCTTGGTGCCGAAGACGATCGCCTGGGTGGGACAGGCCTTTGCGCAGGCAGGGCCCTGACCCACGGCAACACGGTCGGAACAGAGCGTGCATTTGTAGGCACGGTGGTCCGCCTTCGAGATGCGGGGAATGTTGAAGGGACAGCCCTTCACGCAATAACCGCAGCCGATGCAGTTGTCGTGAATGAAGTCGACGATGCCGTTGGAATACTGCACGATCGCACCCGGCGACGGACAGGCTTTCAGGCAACCCGGATCGGCGCAATGCATGCAGCCGTCCTTGCGGATCAGCCANNCGCAGTGCATTCAGCCGTCCTTGCGGATCAGCCATTCGAGATTGTCGGTTTCCGGATTGACCCATTCGGTGAACCGCATGAGCGTGAACATGTCGGCGGTCAGGTCGTGCGGGTTGGTATAGACCCCGACATTTTCGCCGACTGCCGGATTGGTGTCGTTCCACTCCACGCAGGCCGACTGGCAGGCCTTGCAGCCGATACATTTCGACACGTCGATGAGTTTTGCGACGGGGGTAAGCTGCCGCTCGGGTGGCGGCAGCTCGGAGGTGGCGGAGCGACGGATGAGGTCGCGCTGCGTCAGGTTGGTTTCCATCGGCTGCACCGGCGGATTGCTGACGGCGGTGCGTGGGCTGTCCATGGTATTGGCCATCAGACATTCACCTCCTTGTCCTTGGGCGCGGTCGAGGGTTCGATATTGACGAGGAACGCCTTCGATTCCGGCGTCTCGATATTGGCGTCACCGACAAAGGCTGCGAGCGAGTTGGGGCCAAAGCCCTTTTTCGCCGAGCCGGTAAAGCCCCAGTGCAGCGGGATGCCGACGATATGAACCGGCTTTCCATCGCAGATGAGCGGCCGGATGCGTTTTGTCACCACGGCCTTGGCTTTTACCGAACCACGTTTCGACCACACGCGGACCCAGCCGCCGTGAGCGATGTTCTTTTCCGCTGCCAACTCTTCCGAAATCTCCACGAAGAATTCCGGCTGAAGCGCCGAGTTCACCCGGTTGTGCTTCGTCCAGTAGTGGAAATGTTCGGTCAGCCGGTAGGAGGTCGCCGCATAGGGGAACTCCGCCGAAGTGCCGAGCTGTGCCGCATCCGAGGCAAATACGCGGGCAACCGGGTTGCCGCGCATTTTTCGGTTGAACACGTTTTCGACCGGACTTTCGAACGGCTCCATGTGTGCCGGGAAGGGGCCGTCACGCATCATGCCGCGTGCGAACAGACGCGAAACGCCTTCCTGGTTCATGATGAACGGGCCGACATCCTGCGGTTTTGCCGTCGGCGCGATATCCGGAACGTCATAACCGGTCCATTTGGCACCATCCCACTCGATGATCTTGCGGGTGGGATCCCAAGCCTTGCCGTTAATGTCCGCCGACGCACGGTTATAGAGCGTGCGGCGGTTCAGCGGCCAGGCAAAGGTCCAGCCCAGATAGGCGCCGGTCTCGTCCGGGTCGTGGTTGTCACGACGACCCATATTGTTGCCCTGTTCGTTCCAGCAGCCGGAATAGATCCAGCAGCCGGACATGGTGGAGCCGTCGTCCTTGAGCTGCGAGAAGTTGACCACCTGCTTGCCGGCGGCCACCAGAACCTTGGTCGGGTCGGTCGGGTCCATGACATCAGACAGCGCGCGGCCGTTGATCTCCTTCGCCAGCTCTTCCGCCGTCGGTTCGTTCTCGTCCTCGTACTCCCATGACAGGTTGAGGATCGGATCGGGGAAGGCGCCGCCTTCCTTGCGATACAGTTCGCGCATGCGCAGGAACAGTTGCGCGATGATCCAGCTGTCATGCTTGGCTTCGCCCGGAGGCGAACTTGCCTGCCAGTGCCACTGCAGCCAGCGGCCCGAATTGGTCAGCGAGCCGTCTTCCTCTGCAAAGCAGGTGGACGGCAGCTGGAACACTTCGGTCTGGATCGACGCCGTATCGACGTCGTTGAAGTCGCCGTGGTTTTCCCAGAACCGCGAGGTCTCGGTTTCCAGCGGGTCCATGGTGACCATGAACTTCAGCTTCGACAGCGACGAGGTGATCTTGGCCCGGTTGGGGAAGGCGAGGATCGGGTTGAAACCCTGGCAGATATAACCGTTGACCTTGCCGCTGTTCATCAGTTCGAACATGCGAAGGACATCGTATGCCGGGACGTCGAGTTTTGGCAGATAGTTGAATGCCCAGCCGTTTTCGGCTGTCGCGGCATCGCCCCACATGGCCTTCTGGAAGGAGACCATGAACTTTTTGTAGTTCTGCCAGTAGCTGGTCTGACCCGGACGAAGCGGCTTGAACTGACGCGTCGACATATAGGTCTCGAAGTCGGTGTCCTTCTCGCTCGGCATCGTCAGATAGCCGGTGAGGAGGTGCGACATCAGGCCGAGATCGGTGAGCCCCTGGATGTTCGAGTGGCCGCGAAGGGCGTTCATGCCGCCGCCGCGTACACCGATATTGCCGAGGATCAGCTGCAGCATCGCCATGGCGCGGATGTTCTGCGAACCCTTGGAATGCTGGGTCCAGCCGAGCGCATACATCGACGTCATCGTCTTGGTCGGTGTCGAACATTCCGAGATCATCTCGGCCACTTTCAGGAACTTGTCCTTCGGGGTGCCGCAGACCTGTTCGACCAGTTCCGGCGTGTAAGGGGCGAGATGCTCCTTCAGCAGGTTCCAGACGCAACGCGGATGTTCGAGTGTCGGGTCGGTCACGGCAAAGCCGTCCTCGCCGATCACGTAATCCCAGGTCGAGCGGTCGTAATCGCGCTTTTCCTCGTCATAACCGGTAAACAGGCCGTCCTTGTACCCAAAGCCGTCCTTGACGATGTAGGACGCGTTGGTAAAGGCCTTCATGTATTCCCACTGCACGCGGCCGTTATCGATGCAGTACTTCATCACGCCGTTGAGGAAAGCGATGTCCGAACCCTGGCGGATCGGAGCATAGAAGTCTGATACGGAGGCCGTGCGGGTATAACGCGGGTCAACGACAATAAGCTTGGCACCGCGATGGGCCTTTGCTTCCGTCACCCACTTGAAACCACAGGGATGTGCTTCCGCCGCGTTGCCGCCCATGACGACGACGAGGTCGGTATTCTTGATGTCAGTCCAGGCGTTGGTCATGGAACCACGGCCGAATGATGGGGCGAGACTCGCCACCGTCGGGCCGTGTCAGACGCGTGCCTGATTGTCGAAACCTACAAGACCTATGGATTTGGCGAACTTGAAGGTCGCCCATGCCGTTTCGTTTGATGTGGCCGACGCTGCAAGCATGCCCGTCGTCGTCCAGCGGTTCACGTCCAGACCCTTCTCGTTTTTCAGAAGAAGGTTGGCGTCGCGGTCGTCCTTCATCAGCCGCGCGATGCGATCGAGAGCCTCGTCCCAGGACATGCGCTCGAATTTGTCCGAGCCGGGCTTGCGGTGCATCGGGTAAAGGAGGCGGGTGGGAGACTTCACGAAGTCCTTCAGCGCCGCCCCCTTGGGACAGAGCGTCCCGCGATTGGTCGGATGGTCGACATCGCCTTCGATGTGAACGACTTCCGCCTTGTCGCCCTTGCGCACGTCACCCTTGGAATAGATGATGATGCCGCAGGCAACGGAACAGTAGGGACAGGTCTGTCGGGTTTCGGTCGTCGTGGCCAATTTGAATGGCCGAACGTGGGCGATTTCGGCGGCTTCAGCTTCGCTGAAACCAAGCGCACCCATGGACGTTGCCGCTACCCCTGCCCCGGCCAGCTTCATGAAGCTGCGCCTCGAGAGGTCCATGTTCATTTAAATATCTCTCCATTCTAAAGAACGAACTGGCTGCGACATTATGCCTGAGCGACCTCTTGTCAAGTTAACGGCGGGG
>DLSX01000190.1 GCA_002500765.1 Neorhizobium sp. UBA7851 | reverse complement strand
TCGACGAGCAGGTGATTCCTCCAAAACCGGCCCTTTTGGGGCCCGCGGAAATTTCAGTCAAATCCGTGGAGCGCCGGCGCGGTAAAGGTCGTTACTAAAGCTCGACCGCTTCGACCTTCTTGTCGACGAAGCGCAGCGCCACGCCGCCTTCTATAAGCTTCAGCGCCGTGTCGCCGAAAAGCTCTTTTCGCCAACCGGAAAGAGCGGCGACATTGGCCTTCTCACCTTCGGACGCGATCTTTTCCAGATCGTCGGTATTGGCGATGACCTTGGCGGCAACGCCCTGCTTGTCGGAAATGAGCTTGAGCAGAACCTTCAACAATTCGACGGCGGCGGCGGTGCCTTCCGGCACATGGGCATGTTTCGGCGGATGCGGCATATCGGCCTTCGGCAGTGCAAGCGCGGCATTGACCGCTTCGACGATCGCGGTCCCTGAGGTGGAGCGTTCCCAGCCCTTGGGGATGGTGCGCAGACGGCCGAGCGCCTCGGTATCCTTCGGCTGTTGCTGGGCGATCTCATAGATCGCATCGTCCTTCAACACGCGCGAGCGCGGAACGTTGCGGCTGCGGGCTTCCCGCTCGCGCCATGCGGCGACGAATTTCAGGATGGCGAGCTCGGTCGGCTTGCGCAGGCGTGCCTTGAGGCGCTGCCATGCATCGTCCGGATGCAGGTCGTAGGTCGACGGATTTTCGAGGATCGCCATTTCCTCGGTCAGCCACAGGGCACGGCCTTCGCGCTCCAACTGTTCCTTGAGAAAGAGGTAGACATCCCTGAGATGGGTGACGTCGGCCAGCGCATAGTCGAGCTGTTTTTCGGAAAGAGGCCGGCGGCTCCAGTCGGTGAAGCGCGAAGACTTGTCGATATGGACGTTCTTGATGCGGCTGACGAGCTGGTCATAGGAGACGCTGTCGCCGAAGCCGCAGACCATGGCGGCAACCTGCGTATCGAAGATCGGATGCGGCACCAGATTGCCGAGATGGTGGACGATTTCGATATCCTGCCGTGCGGCATGGAAAACCTTCACCACCGCAGGGTTCGCCATCAGCTCGAAGAAGGGCGCAAGATCCAGCCCTTTTGCCAGCGGATCGACGATGACTTCCAAGTCCGGGCTCGCCATCTGGATCAGGCAGAGTTCCGGCCAGAACGTCGTTTCTCTTAGAAACTCCGTGTCGATAGTGATGAAATCCGATTGCGCCAGCTTGGCGCAGACGTCTTGAAGAGCTGCGGTTGTTTCGATCATTGGTCCGTTCACGTGCGGTGATCAACCTTCCTTTCGCTTTAGACCTCGCATGTCAATACCAGCAAGCGCGTCCTGCGAGGTTAGTCCCTGCGATCTTTCTCCGGCGGTGCCGCAAGCCGGTTGAAATAGGCGGATGTGCGCAAAAGCGCCCGGAAGCGGGAATGCCGTTCGGACGGAGGCACGGGTGGCCTGACGCCCATGCGCATGAGGGTGAAGACCAGAAAGCCGGCAAAGATGAAGGACGTATAGGCAAAGAAGGCGCGCGGCCCGTAGTACTGGAGCAGGGCGGCGGCGAGCAGTGGTCCGACGATCGCACCGACCGACCAGAAGAACAGCAGGCCTGCTGCGATCAGGGCGTATTGCCCCGGTTTGGCATGGTCGTTTCCATGCGCGGAACACAGCGAGTAGAGCGGCATGGAAAACGCGCCGAACAGAAATACGGCGATGATATTGGCTGTCTCGTTCGTACCCGCACCGAATGAGAGATAGCCGCCGGTCAGGATCGATCCGATCGTCGCCCAGACGATGACCCGACGCCTGTCCAGCTTGTCGGAATAAAGACCGAGCGGATATTGCAGCACCACACCGCCGATAATGCCGGCACTCATGAAGGTGGCGATCGAGGTGATGTCCATGCCGATCTCATGGGCATAGACAGGGCCGATATTGCGGAATGCCGCCATGGAGAGGCCGACGGCGATGACACCGACGACGGCAAGCGGAGATATCTGCCAGACGGCCTTGAGGTCGAAAGCCACGGCATCCGGCGGCAAGGGGCTGGATTTGTCGGCAACCGAGATCGGCACGAGCGATAAGGTCATGGCGATCGAGATGATGGCGAAGATTGCCTGTCCTTCGATGCCGATCGTCGGAATGAGATATTGGGCGAAGGTGACGGAGCCGAGATCGACAAAACGATAGACGGACAGTGTTCTCGCCCGGTTTTCATTCGTGACCTTGGCGTTGATCCAGCTTTCGACCGTCGCAAACAGGCTGGCAACCGCAATGCCGATCAGGAAGCGCAGGAAAGCCCATGCGACAGGGTCGATGACCTGCGCCATGACGATGGAACAGGAGGCCGCAACAGCCGCCATCGCCGCAAATGTGCGGATGTGTCCGATGGAGCGCAGCAGGCGGGTAACATAGACGCAGCCGACGGCGAATCCGACGCTGTATCCGGCGCCGATCATGCCGATGACCGTGGGCGAAAAGCCCTCTGCCGTTCCGCGCAACGCGATATAGGTGCCCTGAAGCCCGTTTCCGCCGATCAGGATGCCTGCGGTGACGAGAAGGGGCACAAGGGGACGTATATGAGACATCGGGGAATCTTTGCGCGGGGGTGTCGCTGAAAGCTGTAGCCTGATGCGCATTGAAACGACAGGCCGGAAATGACTTGAGCCGGCCACGCAACGCGAAAATTGCATCCCTGCAGATGGGCGTGACGTGCAAGCCATAAACGCACACGCCCTTGGCCTGTTTTGGGACGACCAAGGGCGGTTGTTCAAGGGTAGATATGGATTGGCGCCAGGGCGCCCGCTGTTACGGTCTGATCTCCATATAGACCGACTGACTTCCATCCTTGTTGAAGGCGATCACATCATAGGAAGCATCCGGGTCTTCGCCCATTCCCAATGCGCCGCTCGGCATGCCGGGAACGGCGATGCCGGCAATGTCGCGACGCTCGGCCAGCACACGGTTGACGGCTTCGAGCGGCACATGACCCTCAAAGACATAGCCTTCGGATACCGCCGTATGGCAGCTCCAGGCATCGTCCGGCACTTTGTAACTTGCCTTCAATGTGTCCATGTCCTCGACATTTTCCATGCGAAGCGGGATGCCCGACGCTTTCAGCGCCTCGGCCCATTCTTCGCAGCAGCCGCAGGAAGGGCTTTTATAAACGATCATTTCGGCGGCCATGGCGCCGGTGGCAATGAAAGAAGCTGCACTCATCATTGCGAAGGCGAGCGATCTCGCCGCAAATGTCTGTCTGTTCACGATAATCTCCTTGGGATCGGCGAACGAATGTTTCGGTTCGGGCGGTCAGGCCGCCTGCGGGTGACCGATCGGAGATTTTGGAGGAGGTGAGGGAGGTCCGTTACGCAGGGAGGAAAACCCTATATCGTCGGGAAGGGCAAAGGTCGGTGAAGAGAGCACCGGAACAGCTATCGGGTTGTCCGGGAGGATCGCGGCCGTTGCCGACAGAACCTGACAGGCTGCAAGCGCGCATCCCGCCTTCGAGCACTGTGTCTCGGCTTGGTGGCCGTCCATCGGCCAATGCCCGCGATGCGTGGTCAGTTCTGCATGGCTGAGGTGGACATGATCCGGTGCCGGCTGCGCGCCATAGGCAACGGGTCCGCGCGCCAGAAAAAGCGCGGCCAGAAGCATCAGCATGACCCGGACAAACTTGACCATGGATCTATAATCGCATCGCCTGCCTCGATATTGAAGAGGCGACGAAGGGACATAAGCACGCAGCCCCAAGACGGCAAAGAGGCCGGCGGATGCCCACTATCATGTGCTAAGCGGCCTTGTCGAAGCATTGCAACCTTGACAAATCGGCCTGCCCATGCGCTTTTCGCGCCGATTTTCCATGATTTCGACCGGGCTGCTTCGCATGCCGCAAAAGGTCGTTCAAGCATCAGTCCAGGATAAAAGACATGCATCGTTACCGCAGCCACACCTGTGCAGCCCTCCGCAAGTCGGATGTCGGCTCCAATGTCCGCATTTCCGGCTGGGTCCATCGCGTACGAGATCATGGCGGCGTTCTGTTCGTTGACCTGCGTGACCATTACGGCATGACCCAGGTCGTCTGCGACCCGGACTCACCGGCCTTCAAGACGGCCGAAATCGTCCGAGGCGAATGGGTCATCCGCATCGACGGCACCGTCAAGGCGCGTTCGGAAGATACCGTCAACAAGAACATGGCGACCGGCGAGATCGAACTCTACGCCAAGGAAATCGAAGTTCTGGGCGCTGCCAAGGAACTGCCGCTGCCGGTGTTCGGCGAGCCGGAATATCCGGAAGATGTGCGCCTGAAGTATCGTTTCCTCGACCTGCGTCGTGAGACGCTGCACAAGAACATCGTCAAGCGCACCCAGATCATCGCCGCCATGCGCCGCGAAATGACGATCGGTGGCTTTACCGAATATTCGACGCCGATCCTGACCGCATCCTCGCCGGAAGGCGCACGCGACTTCCTCGTGCCGAGCCGCATCCATCCCGGCAAATTCTTCGCCTTGCCGCAGGCGCCGCAGCAGTACAAGCAGCTGATGATGGTTGCCGGTTTCGACCGTTATTTCCAGATCGCGCCGTGCTTCCGTGATGAAGATCCGCGCGCCGACCGCCTGCCGGGCGAATTCTACCAGCTCGACCTCGAAATGAGCTTCGTCACCCAGGAAGAAGTCTGGGAGACGATGGAACCGGTCATGCGCGGCATCTTCGAAGAATTTGCCGAAGGCAAGCCGGTCACCAAGGAATTCCCGCGCATTCCGTATGACGTCGCGATCCGCAAGTATGGTTCCGACAAGCCGGATCTGCGCAATCCGATCGAGATGCAGGCCGTTACCGAACATTTTGCCGGTTCCGGCTTCAAGGTGTTTGCCGGCATGATCGCGTCGAACCCGAAGGTCGAAGTCTGGGCGATCCCGGCCAAGACCGGCGGCAGCCGCGCATTCTGCGACCGCATGAACGCTTGGGCACAGCAGCAGGGCCAGCCGGGTCTCGGCTACATCTTCTGGAAGGAAGAAGAGGGTAAGGTTGCAGGCTCCGGCCCGCTCGCCAAGAACATCGGCGAAGAGCGCACCGAAGCTCTGCGCGTTCAGCTTGGCATCGAAGCGGGCGATGCCTGCTTCTTCGTCGCCGGCGAGCCGGAAAAGTTCTACAAGTTCGCAGGTGAAGCCCGTAACCGCGCTGCCGACGAGCTGGGTCTCGCCAACAAGGACCAGTTCGCTCTGTGCTGGATCGTTGACTTCCCGTTCTTCGAATATAACGAAGAAGACAAGAAGATCGATTTCGCCCACAACCCGTTCTCGATGCCGCAAGGTGGCCTCGACGCGCTGGAAAACCAGGATCCGCTGACGATCAAGGCCTACCAGTACGACATGGTCTGCAACGGCTTTGAAATCGCCTCGGGTTCGATCCGTAACCAGCTGCCGGAAGTCATGGTCAAGGCCTTCGAAATGGTCGGCCTTTCCCAGCAGGACGTTGAAGACCGCTTCGGCGGCCTTTACCGCGCCTTCCAGTACGGTGCGCCTCCGCACGGTGGCATGGCAGCCGGTGTCGATCGCGTGGTCATGCTGCTCACCGGCGCCAAGAACCTGCGCGAAATCACGCTGTTCCCGATGAATCAGCAGGCGCAGGATCTGCTGATGGGCGCCCCGTCGGAAGCCACCCCGACCCAGCTGCGCGAACTGGCGATCCGTCCGATCCCGCCGGTTAAGAAAGATTGATAAGAAGGACTGATTTCAGTCCTCCGATTTGAACATTCTCAAGTGATCTCAACGGCGGCCCTCGGGTCGCCGTTTTGCATAGCTGTGCAATGCGAAGTTGCATCGCTGCAATGCAAAATTGGAAGCCAATTTTAGTCTTCTGATTGAGGTTTATTTAAACCCTGACAGGCAGTTATCCCGGCACATTCATCTGCACCGGGATTCACGAATTGGCCTTGTTTTCTCATCTGCGTATCTCTCATCGCGTGCTGCTGCTCGCCGTCATGGCTCTTGTCGGTATAGTCGCCATTTCGGCGATCTTTCTTGGCCAGAGACAAATCGAGGCAAGTTATCGGGCGACTGCGGATGCGCTGACGGAAAGACAGGCGGAAGTCTCCAATATTTCCGCGAGCGTGAGCGACAGCCTGCTGTGGGAGCAGTATTTCCTGCTGAACAAGGACATCGCGGCGGTAGAGAAGTTTCAAACGGCGATTGCGGGCGTTCATGTCCGGCTCGACGGACTAGGGTCTTCCGCCAGCGGCGAGCTTACTGCCAATCTCGACCGGTTGGGCGTGGGGCTTGCTGCCTACGAGGCTGCCTTTGCGACGCTGGTAAAAGACAATCAGGATCTCGGGCTCGACCAGAATAACGGCCTTGAAGGCGCCATGCGCTCCGCCGTGCACTCGATCGAGGATCGCCTTCAGTCCGTCGAGGATGCAGCCATTCGCGCCAGCATGTTGATGATGCGCCGACATGAGAAGGATTTCATCCTGCGTCGTGATGCGGACTATCTCGAAAAGCATGCAGCAGAGGCGGAGATCTTTACGGCTCTGGTTAAGCAGGCCTTTCGTCCTGGCGCACAGCGCAGCCGCGTCATGGACGCATTGGAAGTCTATCGGACGGCGTTCAGGCTTTATGCCGATGGCAGCTTGAAGGAGGCAAAGTCGCAAGCTGAGGTGTCTGAGGCCTATCGGGCGCTTGAGCCGCAGGTCGCAGCCGTCCGCGCAGCCTATGAGACGCAGCAGGCTGAAACGCTGGCCGAGAACGAGCTGGTTGCGGAACGCAATCTCATCATAGTCGCGGCGCTTCTTCTTGGCGCAATAGCAACGCTGATCGCGGGCGTCTGGCTGGTCGGGCGTTCCATCACCGGCCCGGTCGTCGCCATGACCGGAGCCATGCGCAGGCTGGCCGGTGGCCAGACGGATATCACCATCCCGGCGCTGAACTGTCGCAATGAATTCGGCGCGATGGCCGAGGCACTCGATACTTTTCGCGAGGCTGCAATCGCCAACAGGCGACTTGAGCAGGAGGCGGCGACAGCTCGTGCCAATGCCGAGGATGAACGCAAGCGCATGCATGAGAACGCGGAAGCCGAGGCGAGAAGGATATTGCAGCAGGCGACCCGCGGTCTGGCTGCCGGTCTGCAGCGCCTGGCCGAAGGGGATCTCTCCTTCACGCTGTCGGAGCCTTTCGCGCCCGATTTCGAGGCGCTGCGCAGCGACCTCAACCAGACCGTGGCACGCCTTGCGGATGTGATGACGGAAATCGCCCATGCCAGCGGCTCGATCGAAGGTGGAAGCCGCGAAATCGCAGGCAGTGCCGATGATCTTTCCCGCCGCACGGAACAGCAGGCGGCCTCGCTGGAGGAAACAGCGGCAGCGCTGGATGAGATCACCGCCAATGTCGGCAATTCGTCGCGCCGCTCGCAGGAGGCCCATGGCCTTGCAAGCGACGCGAACAAGGCGGCGGAGCATCCGCGGGGCCTTGTTGCGAATGCGCTGGATGCCATGCAGCGTATCTAAGGATCGTCCGCAAGGATTTCCGGTATC
>DLSX01000188.1 GCA_002500765.1 Neorhizobium sp. UBA7851 | reverse complement strand
CTGATCGCGGCGCTGGCCGCCTTCGGTGCCGCCCGCGTCTATGCCGTCTGGCCGGCACTGATCGCCGCCGGCAGCGCCATCCTGTCGATCGCCGCCTCGGCACTCACCTTGGCGAATTATGCGATGCCGGAGCCGGTGGACGGGCAACCTTCGCCCGCACCTCTCTCCTTCACGGTGGAAATCACCAGCTTCCTGCTACTCGGTGCGGTCTTTATCCTGCTCGGTTTCGCCTTCCTGAAGCGCTCGCGTCGCGAAGAGCGTGAATTTTCGATCGTCTGGGCGTTTATGATGGGCGCCATGCCGGTGACGATCGGTTTCATCTCCTTCCTCAACTTCGGCAATTTCTTCCGCGACTGGACCCATGGGCTTTACGGGCTGGCGGTCGGCGCGGTTCTGCTCGGTATTGCCGAATGGCTGTTCCGCACGAAGGACGACGGGCAAGACAGCGGGATCGACTGGCCGGCCAATCTCGTCGTTGCCGGATCCTTTGCGGGCTTCACGCTGGCACTGCATGCGCTGACAAACGGTATCGTCACGACGATCCTCGTCTCGCTGCTCGGCTTTGCCTACCTGCTTGCCATGCGCATCCGCTCCTGGCCGGCACTGCCGTGGATGATGGCGACGGCGATCTTGATCGTCTTCGGCCGCATCGCCTGGGAACCGACACTGATCGGCGCCAACAGCCTCGGCACGACGCCATTCTTCAATGCGCTTCTCGTCGGCTACGGCATTCCGACATTGCTGGCGATCGCTTCGGCATGGATGCTGCGCGGTTCTTCCGATTTCCGCATCCGCAACATCATGCAGGCGCTGGCATCGCTTTCGGCGCTGATCACCATTGCGGTTCTCGTGCATCACGCGATGAACGGCGGAAAGCTCTCCGGCGAGGTGCCGACACTCGGCGAACAGTCGATCTATACGCTGATCACCATCGGCTTCTCCGGCATCCTGATGACGCTTGACCTGAAGACCCCCTCGCCGGTCTTCCGCTTCGGCTCGATGATCGCCGGCGTGGTGGCGACGGCGAATGTGCTGTCTCTGCATGTGTTTGCGCTCAACCCGTTCTTCTCGGGCGAGGACACCGGACCGTGGCCTCTCGTCAACCTGCTGCTGCTCGGTTATCTGCTGCCGGCGCTGGCTTACGCGCTCGTCGCCTATCTGGCGCGCGGCCGGCGGCCGGTGCCTTATGTGGCGATGCTTGCCGTGTCGGGCGCCGTGCTCGGTTTCCTCTGGGCAACGCTTTCGGTGCGACGTTTCTGGCAGGGCATCAACATTGCCGACTGGAAGGGGTTTCTTCCCGGCGAAACCTATACCTATTCGGTGGTCTGGCTGATCATCGGCGTCGGACTTCTGGTAATCGGCTCACGGCTCAATGCCAAAAGCATCCGGCTTGCCTCCGCCGGTCTGGTGCTGATCGCGGTGTTGAAAGTGTTCCTGATCGACATGTCGAACCTCGAGGGTATTCTTCGGGCTCTGTCCCTCATCGGGCTTGGCGCGGTGCTGATCGGGATCGGGCTTTTCTACCAGCGGATATTGGTGAAGAAGAGCATCGAGCCTGATGTCGATTCTGAGGAAAGCACTGCATGACCCTGTCCCTTGCCGCCGCATTCGCCCCTTACGAGGCGCTTGCCGGGCAGCTTATTCCACACGCGACCGAAGGCGATGACGGAAGCCATGACATCGCGCATATCCTGCGGGTGTTCAAGAACGCGATGCGCATCCATGCGACGGAAGGCGGTGACGGCAATGTTCTGGCTGCGGCCGTGCTTTTGCATGATTGCGTTTCGGTGGAGAAGAACTCGCCACTGAGGGCACAGGCCTCGCGGCTTGCGGCGGAGAAGGCCAGCGGCATTCTGGCGGAGATGGGCTGGGAGACGGCAGATATCGAGGCTGTCGCCCATGCGATCACGACCCATTCGTTTTCCGCCAATATCCCGCCTGAAACGCTGGAGGCGAAAATCCTGCAGGACGCCGATCGGCTGGATGCGATCGGCATGGTCGGCGCTGCCCGTTGTTTCTACATTGCCGGGCGCATGGCGTCCGGTCTCTATGATCCCGTCGACCCTCTTGCCAAGGAACGGCCGCTGGACGACAAAAGCTTCGCCATCGACCATTTCGAGGTCAAGCTGTTCAAGCTCGCCGACGGTTTCCAGACCGAGGCCGGACGGGCGCTGGCAGGCGAACGGCACGAGCGGCTGAAACAGATAAGGGACATGTTCCTGGACGAGATCCAGGGATAAAGTCCGGGGACAGGATTTGAGGACGATATGATGAAGGTCGCGGAACTGAATTTCTACCCTTTGAAGAGCGGCCGCGGCATCTCGCTTGATGAAGCAGCGATTACCGCAGCCGGCATTCCCGGCGACAGGCAGATGATGGTGGTAGACCCTTCCGGCCAGTTCATCACCCAGCGCGAACTTCAGGACCTGGCACAGGTGCAGGTCGAGCCGCGCGATGTCGGATATCGTTTTGCCGTCGATGGCAAGGGCGAGATCCTGGTTGCCGTGCCTCCGGCTGAGCGACGCATGGATGTCGTGGTGTGGAAGTCTCCCGTCAGCGCGGCAGTCGCAGACGACGGCGCCAATGCAATCCTATCCACATGGCTTGGCCGCGAGGTGAAGCTGGTGTTTTTCGACGAGAAGGCCGAGCGTATCGCAAGCACTGAGTGGGCGGGGCCTGATACGCCGGTCACCTTTGCCGACGGTTATCAGGTGCTCGTCACCACGACCGGATCGCTGGCCGCGCTCAATGAAAACATGGACAGGCATGGAGAAGGTTCGGTCGGCATGGACCGGTTCCGGCCGAATATCGTGCTCGACCATGACGGAGCCTGGGACGAGGACAACTGGGACGGCATCGAGATTTCCGGCATCCGCTTCGATTTCGTCAAGCCCTGCGCCCGCTGCATCATGACCACGCAGGACCAGCAGACCGGTTCGCGCGAGGGCCCAAGCCCGATCCCTGCCATGGGCCGTATCCGCATGTCGGGCGACCGTCGCGTGCCCGGCCCTCTGTTCG